>JAEWOQ010000462.1 GCA_023460875.1 Pseudomonadota bacterium | reverse complement strand
GGGGGCGCGCCTGCGGGGCCGCGGCCGCGGTCACCGGGGGGATGGAGGTCCTCTCCGCGGCCGGTCGTGGGCCTTCCTGCCCAGCCGGATCAGTCGCGTCCCCCATTCCGGGCGGTTCGCGGTGATGGGCCTGGTCGAGATCGTCGATGTCACCCATGAAGGCGGCCCCTATAGCATGCTCACCCCGGCTTCGAAGCCTCACCCCGGAAAAGCCAGCCGCGGCTCCTCGGCACCTCCTCCGTCAGGGTCGCGCCCTGCGCCGATACGCTGACTCGATCGCGACGAAAGCGTTGCATGCAGGCGGGGGTCGAGGTATGTACGCCGCGCCCTGGACGCATAGCTCAGTTGGTAGAGCATCGCCTTCACACGGCGGGGGTCACAAGTTCGAGTCTTGTTGCGTCCACCAGGAGCCCGCTGAGATCAGCGGGCTCTCTTCAGTTAGGGGTCCCTGACGGGGGCTTGTCACTGAGGACGGGGCTACGAGCGTGTCCCGGGCTCGAAGAGCACGACCTGGTCGAGGGTCACGTGTCCCCAGGGTCCCTCGGCGGCGTCGATCACGGCGATGCGAGCCTCCCTGCCCACGAGGTCGGAGACGTCCCAGGACGCCTCACGCAGCTCGGAGCGCCTCATCCCGAAGATCTGCCGGACGCTCTCCCCGTCGACACGGAGCTCGACGCGGGTCGCCTCGCTCCACCCCCCAGCAACCAACATCCCGAGGCTGGGGCGGTCCACCTGGAAAGGAGGAGAGAGCGCCACGCCGCGCGTCCGATCCCCCCAGCGGGGATGGTACGAGGTGAGCACGCCCTCCCCGTGGCGGTTCACGAAGGGCGCCTGTCCACAGCCCGGGTCCCGCGTCGTGGCCCCCTGAAAGCTCGCTCCTTCGAGCGACCACCCCTCCAGGAGATCGTCTTCGAAATCGAACAGGACGCGCGCTTCACGCCGCTCGACGCGCGGAGCAAGGAGGAAGCGCGGCGTCACCGGCCAGCCCGTGATCGTCCACGCATGCCGCTCTGCGCCCAGCACGTCGATCAGGGTGTAGTCGCGGAGCACCGCCTCGATACCCGGCTCCCGCCCATCCAAGAGCACGTAATTGGGCCGGAAGGCGCGCAAGTGTGCGCTCATCGGATTTCCCGCCGAGCGATCCGCCCAGTGAAAGTCGTAGAGCGCCTCGAGGTGGAGCTGGTGAACGCCCTTCCCGAGCTCATGGGCGAGCTGGGGCGCCAGGGGGATCAGCACCGTGCCGGGCAGCTCGCTCACGTAGGCTCGCAGGCTCCGCGCCCGCTCCGACCCATCGCTCGTCACGAGGTAGTCGAGAGGGAGCGGCCTTGTCGCCAAGAGGAGCGCCACACTGCACAGCGCGCCCCAGCGCAGCACCCCGTCGCGCCGCTCGCCGACGAAGGCCAGCACGTCCGCACCCACGAGGAGAAATGCGGGTCCGGCGAGCCAGACCGCGGGGAGGAGGTTGTTGTGGTAGCCGCCGACCTTCGCGAAGCTGGCGAGACCAAACGCCCACCCGATGGCGAAAAGGCCGCCCCAGAGCAACGCGCGCGGCGTCAGCCGCCGACGCAGGGCCAACACCCCCCCGAAGATGATCACGAGGGGGCCGTATGGGGCGAAATCGAGGAGGATCCGGTGAGCCTCCCGGAAGCGCCCGCCCGACAGGGAGTGCTCGCTCAGCAGGGTCACCGTGTAGAACCAGTAGTGCCCGTCCGTGACCAGCTGCAGCGAGCCGATCGCGCCCGCGCTGAAGGCGACGGTGAGCGCCGCGAGCTGCGCCCCCGCCCGCCTGGAGCGCAGCAACGCACACAAGAGCACCCAGCCGACGCCCGGGAGCGTCGACTGCTTCGTCAGCAGCGCGGCACACAGCAGGGCCGCCGTCACTAGGAGCGTGCCCCGTTGCCCTCGACGTTGTCCTCGACGCTGCTCTCCGGGCTGCCCTCCGACCCGCAAGGAGTACGCCGCCCCACAAACGAGCAACCCCATCGCCATGGTGTCCACCCGCACGAGGTCGTACCAGCCGTCCACCACCGCGTACCCGGCCGCGATGGACCCCAATGCCAGCGCCGCGGCGATCAAAGCTCCCCGCTGACCCGCGGCCGCTCCCACCGCGAGGTAGTGCCGATACACCTGCCAGGCGAGGACCGCGCTGGCGACGACGGTCCAGAGGAACGAGACCGCCCGTCCCAGGAAATGGCTCACGCCGAATACCGCGCCGAGCCCGGCGAGGAGCGCGGGGTGGCCGATCGGATAAGGGAATGGCAGGTAGGGTCCTCCCGGCGCGGCGTACAAGGGGAGCCCCTCGAGCAAGCGCGTGGACTCGTAGAGCATGCCGCCCTCCATCCACTCGAGATCGACCTGGTGGCCGAGCCGTAGGAAGACCACGCGGCACAGGACGATCACGTGGAGGAGCCCCGGGACCACGCAGAGGAAGCCGAGCAGAGGCACCAGCCGCCGAGCCCCCTCGCGGGCGGCGCTCCGGGACCTCGTGCGGCCTTCGAGCTTGGCGATGGTGCCCACGGACATGTTCGTTGCCCATGCGGACGGGGAGGCGGGGAGGTTTATAGGAACGGCTGGGCGCGATAGGGTCGGGCCCGTGTCGCGCCTCCGGGCTTCGTTCATGGTGTCCCTGCTCGCCATCGGCGGGTGCACGACCACCTACCGCTGGACGCCCGGGCATGGGGGGCCGCCCGGAACTCGGGCGCGGAGCACGCAGACCTCAGGCCAGACCTCAGAGCAGAGCCGCTGGGCGCACCTGTTCGTGTTCGGGCTCATCGGCACGAGCTCCGTCGATCTTCGCGACGTCTGCCCGGGACCCGTCGGCGCTGGCTTGCGCACCGGGATGACCTTCAAGACCACCCTCGTGTCCGTCCTCACCCTCGGGATCTACACGCCCCTCGAGCACCGCTTCTCCTGCGTGATCCCGCCACCCGGGCCCCTCACGATCCCCAAGGTGGTGCTCGAGGAGACCCCATCGTTGCAGCCGGAGCTCGACGACTGGGTCGTCCCGCGGGAAGTCGACCGGAGTCGACTGGCGGACGAAGCTGACGAACTCGAGCTCCGCCAGGAACGGAGCGGCGAGCTCACAGAGGACGAAGGCGTGGGCGAAGGCGCGGACGACGAAGCGGCCGCGACCGCGATCACCCACGAGCTTCCGAGAGCGCCGCAGGAGGCCGCGGACGAGGACGGGGCTGCTCTCCAGGGAGGCGAGGTGGAGCTCGACGCAGAGGACCCGGAGGGCGCCCCCGAGGACCCGGGCACCGGCGAATCCCGCGACATCCCGGCGCTCCCTCGAGACGACGGAGAGACCACATGAGGCTCTGGAGCGTGGCCTGCGTAGCCCTCCTGCTCGTGGGTTGCTTCCGGGTGCGCAGTCAGTCGGGCCTGCCACCAGGGGACACGGCTCCCGACCAGGACTACCGCTGGTACCACGCGTTTCTCTTCGGGCTCGCGGAGCCCGAGGCCCCAGTAGACCTCACGGAGCACTGCCCCCAAGGCTGGGCCGAGATCGAGGAAGAGACGGACCTCCTCACGGGCGCCTTCACCATCGGCACACTGGGCTTCTACACGCCCCACCGGATCACCATCGTGTGCGCCCGGGCCGCAGGACACGATGTGCCCGCGATGTTCGGCTACGATCCGATCCTGGATCATCGGGCCACCTACCCCGCGACGCGCGCTGGAGACCCGCCCCCGCCACCCCGCCCGCAGCGGCCCCTGCCCGCCGCGCCCTGATCCGAGGCCGCGCCGCGTCGGGTCGACCCTCCGGCAGAGACTCCGCTATGGTGTCGAGCCGTGAGGTACTATCTGTCCACGGCGGAGCGCACCTTCGCCCTCGATGTGCGTGAGACGGTGTTCGGACAACCCGGCCGCTACCGCGTCATCCTCGAGGACGGTGAGCACGACGTCGAGGTGCGCGGCTCCCACGTGCTCGTCGACGGCCAGGTGGTGCCTTGCGATCTCGACGAGCGCACGGGGCGCGCGCATCTCCGCGACGGATCGCTGCCCTGCGTGGTGTCCACCCTCGACCCTGCGCTCACCGCGGCGCCAGGAGGAGATCAACGCCCGGAGCTCCGCGCCCCGATGCCCGGTAAGGTGGTCGAGGTGCGGTTCGAAGAAGGCGCGCTCGTGGAGGCCGGGGAGTGCCTCGTCATCATCGAGGCGATGAAGATGCAGAACGAGCTCGCCGCGCCGTGCGGGGGGCGGGTCACGCGGCTGCACGTACAGCCCGGGCGCGCGGTCGAAGCCGGCGCCCTGCTGCTCGAGCTCGAGAGGGTCAGCGACGAGGCCTGAACTTGCGCAGCGTGCGCTGCAGAGCGTTGTGCTTCTCCAACAAGCGCTCCGTGAGCTCCTTGTCGTCCTTGAGGTTCTTTCGCTCTCCCGGATCCTCGTCGAGGTCGTAGACGCCCAGCACCCGCCCCTGGCTTACGATGAGCTTGTGCGGGCCATCGTAGAACGCCAGGCGCTCGCGGTTGTTGGGGGCCTCGGGCATGTCGACGAGCACGAGCCGCTCCTGGAGTGACTCGTCCGGGGGCGCGAGCACGTCCCGCAGCAGAGACTCCCCTCGCACGAAGTTCGGATCCCCCTCTTCGACGTCGTCCGCGCGGGGGATCGGTTGTCCGAAGGCGTCGAGAATGGTGGGGACCACGTCCACGATGCTGCGCCGGGCCTGGACGCGGCTCGGCTCGGCACCCGGCACGTAGACGATCAGCGGGACCCGCACGAGCTCCTCCCACACCTCGAAGCCGTGGCGGATGAGCCCGTGCTCTCCGAAGGCCTCTCCGTGATCGCTCGTGATGATGACGATCGTTCGATCCGCCGCCGGTCCCTCGGCGATGGCGTCCAGCACGCGCCCCACGTGCTTGTCCACGAAGGCCACCTCGCCGTCGTACCGCGCGCGCTCGTCTCTTCCGAAGTCGAACTCCTCGTGAGGGACGTACTCCGCGTGGGGGTCGACGTAGTGCGCCCACAGGTAGAACTGTTCGTCCGTCTCCACGACCTCCTGGAGCCGCTGGATCGCCACGTCGCTGACCGCGTCGCTGTTCACCCGACGGTCCCCCTCGATCAGGATGAGCTTGGGCGCCGCGCTGGAGTCGAGCACGTCGAAGCCGCGCTCGAAGCCGTAGGTCTTGTGGAAGAAGTACCAATACCCCTGCACGCTGATGGTGCGGATGCCGGCGGCCTGGAGCCGCTCCTGCACGAACTTCTCCGCCGACGGGAAGCGGTCGAAATGCGACCAATCGCGCCGCGTCTCGCTCGGGTACTTCCCGATCAGGGCGGGCCCAAGGCTCTTGCTGGTGTACGACGCGAGGGAGTAGGCCCGCTCGAACACGGTGGATCGGGCCGCGAGCTCGTCGAGCCGCTTCGAGAGAGGCCGCTCGTTGCCCATGTACCCGAGGTCCCACCGCAGGGTGTCGATCGTGATCAACACGACGTTCGGGCGCTCAGGCAGAGTCCGGGCCGCAGCCTCGAGGGCGGCCTCGGACGGCTCCGCGGGCTCGTCCAGCTCCACGAGCTGGGCGTCTCGCCCCGAGCAGTCCTCGTCGATGCCGTTGCCGGGCACGTCGAGCGCTCCCGGGTGGATTGCCGGGTCCGCGTCGTCGCAATCTCCCCCCGCGAAGGCGCGGGCGAAGCCGTCTCCGTCCCCGTCGGTGAGCTTCCGAGCCACCGGGAGCACGCGCGCTGCGAGACCCGTCGATCTCTCCCACGCCAACCCCACGTCGTCCGGCATGCGGTACGCCACCACCAAGCCCGCCGCCGGCGCGAGCGCCAAGAGGCCAAAGGCCGCGTGGCGCCGCAGGAACGTCGCCCCCAGGTAAGCACCCGCCGCGAGGAGCCCCAGGTAAAGCAGCGGGCGCAGGTTCAGCTCGTCCCGCAGCAAGACACCGAACACCTGCCAGGGAGCCGGTCCGCCGCTCGTCTCACCGAGCGCCAACAGCAGGCCCAGCCCTCCCACGAAGGTGGACGCCCCGATGACGGCGGACGCCGACAACGACGGCGCCGGGAGCCGCCGCGCCAGCGCAGCCGCCAGCAGCCGAGTGATGGCCCCGAGCGCGACCAGTAACCCACCTGCCAACAGCGCGAGGCCGGCGCCCGTCGCCGCCGGCTCGATCGGCGCGACGAGCAGCGCGAGGCTCCCGCGAGCAGCCAGGTACAACCCGAGCAAGCCCAGCGGTCCCGCGAGGACCACCGCCCAGCGGGACAAGGACGAGCGGGAGAGCCGGCGCCACTCGACACGGGGCCCGTCGGGGTGCAGCGCCCACCAGACAGCGCCGCCGCCGAGAGCGACGATCACCACGAGGGGCCACAGGAGCCCCACGGCGCTGTAAAACAGCCGCCCCGCCGGGACCTCGAGGGCAGCCGCGTTCGCCTCCAGGCGGGCGACCACCCCACTCGCCAG
Organism: Pseudomonadota bacterium; assembly: GCA_023460875.1. Lineage (GTDB taxonomy): Bacteria > Myxococcota_A > Polyangia > Polyangiales > Polyangiaceae > NIC37A-2. Next base: position 5,624 of record JAEWOQ010000462.1, on the reverse strand, counting down.
GGCGGCGCCGGCGGCCGCGCCGAGGACGAGCCGGACCAGCGGGGACCATCGCCCCGCCCCATGGGCGGTGGACGTCGTGGACGCTTCGGCGCCCGGAGCGCGCTCGACGGAGGGGCTGGACGACATGCGGCGGTCTTTTAACACGCTCGCACGCGGGGGCCACCGCTCGGCCGCGATGGCGCGCGCCTCCTCGGAGACTCACGGGACCCGACGCTGGGCTCTACGCGGTCGTGCGCCCTCGCCGTAATCGTCCTCGATGTGGCTCGCGCTCACCCTGTGCGTCGTCACTCGGAGTCGCCGGAGTCGCCGGAGTCGCCACGCGGCCGGCGCGCCAGCGGGTGCGCTCGGTCGTAGACTTGGGACAGCTGCTGCATCGTCAGGTGTGTGTAGCGCTGGGTGGTCACCACGCTCGAGTGCCCGAGCAGATCCTGGATGGCGCGCAGATCCGCCCCTGCCTCGAGCATGTGCGTGGCGCAGGAGTGCCGCAGGGCGTGCGGGTGGAGATCCCCTCGCCCGCTCCCCAGCACCCCATAGCGCTGGACCAGCTCTTGGACCCTGCGCACGCCGAGCCGAGCGCCCCGCCGACTCACGAGGAGCGCACGCGGATCGAGGAAGCCGGTCTTCGGATGGGCCAGCTCTCCGCGGCGCTCCAGGTAGGCGTGCAAGGCGGCGCGCGCAGGGCCCCCGATGGGCACGATGCGCTCCTTCTGGCCCTTACCGAGCACGCGCATGGTGCCCTCCCGGAGGCGCACGTGCTCCAGATCGAGGTGGACCAGCTCGCTGACGCGCACGCCCGAGCCGTAGAGCAGCTCGAGCAACGCCGCGTCCCGCAGCCGCTCGGGTGCGCTGGCGGGCGTCTCGCCCTGTAGCGGCGCCTCGACGACCCGAGCCGCCGCGTCGGCGTTGAGGAACAGCGGCATCTTGCGGCGCACCTTGGGCGTCTTCATGGCCGCCGCGACGTTCGCCCGCACGACCCCCCGCCGCTCGAGGTAGCGCAGCAGCGCGCGCACGCTCGCGAGCTTTCGGGCGAGGGAGGTCGACGTGATCTCACGGGACAGCTCCGCGAGCCACGCGCGGAGCGCCACCTTGTCCACGTCTCCTGGATCGGCTCCTCGCCCCAGCCGCTCCCCCAAGAAGACCTCGAGCTGCAGGAGATCTCGCTGGTACGCCGCGACCGTGTGGGGGGAGCTCCGCTGCTCGTACCGAAGATGCTCGACGAAGCGCTCGATACAAACGCGGAGGGGCGAGTCCTGCGCTGAGTCCTGCGCTGACCCCTGCGCGCTGTCCGCTGCTGCCGCCCCGCGCACGTTCACCTGGCCATGCTACCCCGCGAGCACCACGAACAGCCAACAAGCGGTGCCCGCCAGACACAGCGCGAGCGCGAACGAGAGGCCCCGGCGCTGCACCTCCCCTGCCTCGTCGATCACCCGCCACCCCACCCAGGCGAGCCCGAGCAGCAGGGCGCCGAACCCGAGCGCGAGCAAGCCGATCCGCAGCAGCTTCGCCCCGTGGCTGGCGGCGTGGGCCTCACCCCAAACGCCGCCGTGGCGCGCCTCGGCTCCATCGCCACCGCGCGTCGACGACTCGGGGCGCGCGAGCACCCCCACCTCCGCCCTCAGGGCAGCGGCGCGGTTCAAGCGCGCCAAGGCGACCTGCGCCCGCTCGAGCTCGTCCGAGCGGGTCACCCACCAGTGACTCGTTTGTAGGCCCGCGCTGCGCACGGCTCCCCAGGCGGTGCGCGCGAGGGAATGGCGCCCCTCCGCCTCGGCCCCGCGCGCGATCGCCTCCAAGCGCTGGTAGGCCGCCTCCACATGGGGCGCACCTGGCGCGTAGGCCATGGCCCCCGTCCGGGCATGGAGCACCGAAGTCTCGAGGTCTCCCTGGTGGAAAGCCTCGTCGCTCGCTCGCAGCGCCCGTTCACCCCGCTGGATCTCCCGCGCGGTCATCAAGCCTACGAAGAACACACCGAGCAGCAGGAGCTGCACCGCGCGACGCAGCCAGACAGCCATCACCGAGACCACGACGCGTCGACCCCTCCTCGGCCAATCAGAGCCAGCGCGCTCACAGGAAATCGCGGCGCCGGAAGATGATGGTCGAGAGCGCGAGCAACCCCACCGACCACGCCACGGCCTGGAGCGCCGCCGCGCCGGTATACGGCCAGTAGCTCACCCCCACGGCTTCTCCCGTCAGGAGCGGACGAGGCGGCACGTAGACCATCAAGTTGGGCAGCACCTCGCTGAGGACCCCCGCGATCTCCTTGATGGTCGTCCCAAAGACCCGCTCCGGCAGGCGCGCCAGGGTGTCCGCAGAGCGGCCCAGCACCACGAACCCCAGCGTGAACAGCGCCGTGAGGAACGGCGACGAGAACGAGGCGAACACCGTCGCGATGGCGCAAATGACGCAGACCTCGAGGAAGGTGAGCAACCCCGCGCCCAGCAGCACGCGCCGATCGTCCGGGGCGTCGACGGCGAAGCTCGCGCCCCAGACGAGCAAGGCCAGAGCGACCGGGATGGGGAGCCAGGTCCGCAGCCGAGGGCTCCGCCACCCGACGAGCACCGCCGCAGCCACCAGCCCCAACGGGACCGCCAGGGCGGTGAACAGCCCCTGTCCAGCGATGGCTCCCAAGGCGAGGAGCAGCAGGCCGGTGTACGCCGCGACGAAGACGGCGAGGGTGAGCAGGGTGCCGAAGTACTTGCCGAGCAGATACTCGGCGCGGTGGAGGGGGCGCGCCAGGATGGGGAAGATGGTCTTCAGCTCGAGCTCACGGTACAGGCTCGTGGCACCCAAGATCACGGCCACGAGCACCGCGTAGAGGGACGTGGAGGCCGCGCCGAGATCGGCGACGACCCGCAGCTGCTCCTGCAACGCGTAGGCGCCGACGACCAAGGAGTAAGCACCGGTCGCCAGCGCCAGGCCAAAGAGGCCGTGCAGGATGCGCGCTCGGACCGCCTCCCGATAGGTGTTCAGGGCGATGACGGAAATCCGGTGCAGCATGGGATCCGTTGCGTCATAGCGGAGCGCTCTGCTCCCTGAAAGGGAGGCTCCAACGCTCGTCCCCTCAACAACCCGCGAGCTTGCCGAGCCCCTCGAGCAGCTCGGACTCGTCGGTCTGGCGGGCGCCCCCGTGCCTCGCCAAGAGCTCGGCGATGTCGCTCGGCGGGCGCCGGGACACCTTCGGAAATGGGGGTGGCTCCGGCGGCGAGGTGTCACCCTCGTCGACGAAGGCGGAGAGCTCGTAGCGAGGGGTTACGTCTGTGGCCTCATTCCACTCCAGGGCCGCGCCCGCGTCCATCGGAGCATCGGAGCCGAACCGGGGGGCTACGGGAGCCCACACTCGCGTCGGCGTCTCGTCCCGTTCTTCGTCGTCCCCGTTCAGCTCGCCTTGAACCGCTGGAGCGGGCGCGCTGAGCTCGAGAGGTTCCAGAATTTCGGCCAGGGCTTCTCCGGGAGGTTCGTCCTCCTGGAGGTCCCCTGAGGGGACCGCGCCGACCCTGGGCGGGAGCGCGCTGGTGGTCGAAGGGGCAGCGCTCAAAGGGGCGGTGCTCGGAGCATCGCTGGTGCTCGGAGCATCGCTGGTGCTCGGAGCGGCGCTGAGGTCGGGCGCCGCGGCCGCCGCCGCCGCCGCCGCGAGGATGTGCGATGGCGTGTCTTCGAAGCTCAGAGCCCTCGTCTCGGGCGGTGACTTCGAGAGCTCGAGGGGCGGTACCTCGGGCGATGGCTCGGGCGATGGCTCGGGCGATGGCGACGACGCGAAGGAGGCCGCAAAGGACGACGCTCCTTCAGGGAGCTCCTCCTCGACGGTTACGTCGATGTCCAGCTCATCCGGCGGCGGCGCGAGCACGGAGTGGATGCGGGGTGGCAATCCGGAGAGCGCCGACGTCGTCTGCGACGAAGCGCTCGCTGGAGAGCCTCCTCCTCCACTGGCTAGCTCCTGCTCCGGCGCCACGGCCTCTCCCCGCGGGCTCTCGTCCAGCGCTCCAAAGAGGCCTCTCGGCGCCTCCGCAGGCACGTGCAGCAAGGGCTCGACCGAGAGCCCTCCCCGCTCCAAGGCGCGCTGCGTCTCGCGGCACAAGCGCGCCAGAGACCGCCGCGCGGCCTTGCGGTTCACGGGGACGAGCGCCGCCTCGAGCTCCACCACCAAATGGGCGAGCCCCGTCAGTCCTGGGCGCCCAGCCACTCGCGCGAGGTTGGGGCTCGGTGAGCGTACCGCCTGCAGCAGCGTCGCCAGCAAACCGCGCAGGCTCCGCTCGATGTCCACCTCGGGGACGCCTCGAGCCACCTCGCCAGGGATCAAGCCGCCGTGAGCGTCGAGCCGGGCGGTCCAACCGTCCACCACCGGCGCGGCGCCGAGCAGCTTGCGCAGGGCGTCGTCCGCCAACCCGAGCACGATGTAGCCGGCGCTCTCCGCGACGAACGAGGTCGCCCCGCGCCGGGACGCCGCCACGATCTCTGCGAGTGATACGCTCATGAGTCCTCCACCCGAACCTGCACGCCAGCGTCCCGGAGGAACGCCTTGGCTTGAGCGACGGTGTAGATGCCGTCGTGGAAGATGCTCGCAGCCAAGGCCGCGTCCGCGCCTCCCTCGACCAGGCCCTCGCGCAGGTGCTCGAGGGTGCCGACGCCGCCGGAGGCCACCACGGGGATCCCGACGGCGGCCGTGACCTCCCGCAACAAGGGCAGATCGTAGCCCGCCTGGGTCCCGTCCCGGTCCATGCTCGTCAGCAGGATCTCGCCAGCGCCCAGCGCCGCGCCCCGCTGCGCCCACTCGATGACGTCGAGGCCCGTGCCCCGTCGCCCGCCGTGGGTGAACACCTCCCAGCCGCCCTCGGGTTTACGCCGGGCGTCGATCGCGAGGACCAACACCTGAGTGCCCCAAGCGCCCGCGACCCGCTCGATGAGGGAAGGATCACGCACGGCCGCGCTGTTCACGCTCACCTTGTCAGCCCCGGCGCCCAGCAGGGAGCGCACGTCGTCCGGGCTGCTGATGCCGCCGCCGACGGTCAGCGGCGTGAACACCACCTCCGCGGTGCGCGCCACCACGTCCAAGAGGATGCCGCGCGCTTCGTGGGTGGCGGTGATGTCCAGAAAGGTGATCTCGTCAGCGCCGGCCGCGTCGTAGCGAATGGCGCACTCCACGGGATCCCCCGCGTCGCGGATGTTGACGAAGTTGACGCCCTTGACCACGCGGCCCTCACGAACGTCGAGACAGGGGATGATGCGCTTCGCTAACACTCGACTTCTCCCATACGGCAGACCCGCCGCTTTGGACAAAACCTTGCGGATCGGATAAGCACCGCCATGCACACCTGCCGGCGCTGCGGTACGCCGAACCGGCCCGGTCGCAACCACTGCATCGCCTGCGGCGAGCCCCTGGAGGGCCCCGCCCAGCCGCCGGGCCAGACCCTACCCGGGCCGAGCGGCCCCGCAAGCGGCGGCGCGGATCAGGCGCCGCCGGAGCTCTCTCTCCCGTCACGACGGGGCCGGACCCTGCTCGGGATCCCTCAGCGCACCCCTGGCGCGCCTTTGCCGCCGGCGCCTCCGCCGCCTGATCCACCTCCAGATCTCTCCTCTCCGCGCCCCGCAACGGCGCCGCCCGCATCGGCGCCGCCCGCATCGGCGCCGCC
>JAEWOQ010000461.1 GCA_023460875.1 Pseudomonadota bacterium | reverse complement strand
TCGCGAGCTGTCGCTCGAGGTCGTCGAGGCGGGCGCGCAGGTCGTTCAGCTCGCCGTCGTGAGCCCCGACGCGTGAGCGAAACTCGGACCGCAGCTCGTCGAACGCTCGTCGTAGCGAGGTCTGGTTCCCGAGGACCTCGCGGTTCTGGCGTTCGAGGGAGGACGCGGCGTCAGCGAACTCTCCCATCGCAGCCGAGAGCTCGTCCCGGGTCCTGTGCATCTCCTCGACCACCGCGAGGGCCCAGGCGGGCGCGCCCACGAGGCCACCGCGGTATCTCAGATCGGCGAAGTCCGCGGGGACCGACGGGGGACGCGGGATCGTGTCGAGGCGCTCGTGCACGTGCCCGCTGGCGCTCTCCTCGGTGAGGGAGCGAGCGTCGGGATCGGTGCGCGTTCTCTTGCCTGGGGCGTGCACGTCGTCTCTGCGAGCGAAGTTCCTCGATGGCCCAGGTCGCGGCAGGTCGCGGCAGGTCGCGGAGCGCAGGCCTGCAGGAGAACCGACGAACCCGGGGGAGTGCTCAGTCTACTACCGCCGAAGGAAGCTCGCTCGCAAGTCGGCGAAGTTTGCCACCTGCGCTGCGATGGCCGAAAGCGGCGCCGAGGAGCGAGCAGGTCGTGGGTGCATGTGGGCGTAGCCCGTCACCCTGTCAGCTCGAGGGCTACGGCCGCGGCGTGCACCGTCGCGGCGATGCGGACGGCGTCGTGGACGGCCTCCTCACTCAAGCCCCCGTCGATCACGACCTTCTCGTGGGAGCGGACGCAGGCCTCGCAATCGTTGATGGCGCTGGCGGCGAGACAATAGAGCTCGAAATCCAGCTTGGTGGTCGCAGGCCGCGCGATGCGGGTCATGCGCAGTCGAGCGGGTCGGCTCGAGTACGTCTCCTTGCCGATGACGTGCCGGAACCGATAGTAGACGTTGTTCATCGCCATCAAGGTCGCGGCGGCGAGCCCGTCGTCCACCGCCTCCGGGCCCGCGGCGGCGAGCGCGTCCGCGATGACGGCGCGTCGCAGCTGCTCGTTGCGAGCGGCCGCGGCGCATGCCACGGCCACTCCCCAGCGCTGCTGGTCCGTCAGCGAGCTCTCCTGAAGGACCGCCTGCAGGTTGAGCCGAATGTCCTTGGCGAACTCGGGGAGCGAGTCCCTCACGGCTTCGAGCGCTCGTAAGGTCATGCCACCTCCAGGGTGGGCTCGCCCTTCTGCCAGTTGCACGGGCACAGCTCGTCGGTCTGCAGCGCATCGAGGACGCGCAGCACCTCGTCCACGTTCCTGCCCACGGAGAGATCGTTCACGCTGACGTGACGAATGACGCCGTCGGGATCGACGAGGAAGGTCGCCCGCAGGGGGACGCCGTCCTCCTTGTGCAGCACGCCGAGCGCGGTCGATAGCTCGCGCTTGGTATCCGCCAACATCGGGAACGGCAGATCCTTCAGATCGGGGTGGCTCTTGCGCCAGTTGAGGTGGACGAAGTGCGTATCCGTGCTGGCTCCGAGGACCTGCGCATCACGATCGGCGAAGTCTCGGCTTCGCTTGCCGAACGCTGCGATCTCTGTCGGGCAGACGAACGTGAAGTCCATGGGCCAGAAGAAGAGGACCTGCCACTTTCCAGGGTGGCTCGCGTGAGTGATCTCCGCGAACTCCTTTCCGGACTCGAGGCTGACGACGGCTTGAAGGTTGTACTCGGGAATCTTGTCACCAACTGTCAACATAACGTTTCGTTTCCTTTCTGTGACCGCGCACGTGCGGCCATCAATGCCTTCAACATGAGAGATGGGCCTCCTCCGGTCCAAGACATCCCCTGCATGGATGTGATAAGTAAAAGTTATCATGAGCTACGCGCCGCACCCGTTCACGCTCCGTCAGCTCCAGTACGTCGTGGCAGTCGCCGAGCACCTCAGCTTTCGGCGCGCGGCGGAGCGCTGTCGCGTGTCCCAGCCGGCCCTGAGCGCGCAGCTTGCCCAGCTCGAAGAGGTCCTGGGGGTTCAGCTCTTCGAGCGCGACCGGCGGCGCGTGATCGTCACGGCGGTGGGCAAGGAGCTGACGGCGCGGGCCCGTCTCATCCTCAGGGCCAGCGATGATCTCGTCGAAGCCGCGCGGAGCGCGACCGATCCGCTCGGGGGCACGCTGCGGATCGGGGTCATCCCGACCATTTCGCCGTACCTGCTCCCTCGCGTGGCCCCGGCGCTCCGCCACGACTATCCGCGGCTCGGGCTCCTGTGGACGGAGGACAAGACGGACGTGTTGGTCCAGAGCCTGGAGTCGGGCGGGCTCGACGCCGCTGTGCTCGCGGTGGAGGCGGACATCGGCGAGCTTGCCTGGGAGGAGCTGGCCAGGGACCCATTCGTGCTCGTCACGGAGGCGGCGGATCCGCTCGGGCAGAAGGCGTCTCCCGTGACGCTCCCCGAACTCCACGATCGGAGCGTCTTGCTCTTGGACGACGGGCACTGCTTCCGGGAGCAGGCGCTGGCCGTCTGCACGAGCGCCAAGGCGCGGGAGCTCGAGTTCCGCGCTACCAGCCTGTCCACGTTGACCCAGATGGTGGCGGGGGGCGCTGGCGTGACGCTCCTGCCGGAGCTCTCTCTCGCGACCGAGCTCCGTCGCGCGGATCTTCGGGCGCGTCCCCTGGCGGCGCCGGTTCCTTATCGGACGATCGCGCTTGCTTGGCGCCGGACCTCGCCTCTGGCCGATCCGCTCCGCAGGCTCTCCGTGACTCTGCGCCGCGCGTATCCGGAGGGGGAGAGGCCTTCGCGCTCGTCGACGT
>JAEWOQ010000460.1 GCA_023460875.1 Pseudomonadota bacterium | reverse complement strand
ACGCCCTCAAGCGAGCGGCTCGCCGCAAGCTCAAGGCGGTCGACCGCGAGCTCGTCGAGGCCGCCGCCACCGGAGACTGAACCCCACGCGATGCCCATCGCCGCCGTGGCTCCATCGAGTCACGCGGTGATGGGCATGACGCATTGCTCACACGACGAGGCCCATCGAAGGACGCGAACCGAGGCCCATCGCAGAGCGTGAGCGGGAACAGACCCACTCGAAGTCGACGACGGCCCGCGCCGAGGGCTCAGAGCGGCCGAGGTACCGGAACAGCCGCTTCTCGACGTCAGCCTCGGTGAGGCTTTGGGCCTCCTGCCAGGCGAGCCCTGCCTGCTCGGCGCGGCTCAGGTAGTCCGAGACCGTTGCTGGTGAAATGCTGCAGGAGGCCGCGATCTGCCGGTGTGTGCACCCACACTCAGCCCGTAAACGTAGGACTTCTCGTATCTTGCGCATGGATAGTCGCCTCATGGGCCGCGACCATCCCCGCCCGTCGCACGGGCCCGCCAGTCTTGATCGAATGCTCCGGAATGCCTGATCGGATCGCCGGAATGGGCGATCGAATGTCCGGAACAGCCGATCGAATCCTCCGGAACCCTGATCGGATCCCGCCGGAATCAGCGATCGAATGCGCCCGGAACGGCGATCGGATCACGCCGGAATATGCACGTGAGCCTTCATGAAGCGGCGCACCGTCGTGTAAGACGGCACCGAGCCTAGCGATTCATCCTGCTCCGCGAGGGCTACGAGGTTGTCATAGTGCAGCAGGTAGCTCCACTGCGGGTGCTGCTTGTGCTGCAGAGCGACCGCCCGCGAGAGCGCAGCGCTCACCGAGCTCTGCTGACCGGCGTCCGAGCGCAGCTGCCGCTCGAGAGCTCGCACCGGCTCGTTCGGCTCGTTTCGCGCTTGGTAGTACCAGCGCTCGATCGTCGAGACTCCGAAGCGCACGACCTCGCCGGTCGTGGGGTGCTTCCAATGCTCCCCCGCAAGTTCCTCGAGGCGCGGGCGTAGCTCCCCCGCCTCGGGCGGCCTGGCAAGCAGCGGTCCGACGATCTGAAAACGCAGTCGTGCCCAGCGCGCACGTGTCCTCGCGCCATCCCCTGTGGTCATGACGATTCCTCCCGCCGAGACGACGCGGATAGCGCGTACTCGTCCGGCTCAGCTCGCTTGCGACGTTACGGGACCATGCCGCCTCTCACAAACCACCATCCTCTGCGTGAAGCACATCGACCCTCACCCCCTGGGTCAGGATAGTTGTCGCCTCGGTCAATCCAAGTTGGGGGCATCGAGGTGAACGAGATGGAGCAGCAGGTGTACAGCGAAGCCTTCCGGAGGCGGATGGTTCAGCGGATGAGCGGTCCTGGAGGTACGACGGCGACGGCGCTGTCAGCGGAGGTTGGGATTTCCCAGCCGACGCTGTCGCGCTGGCTGCGCGAGGCCGGGAAGGCCAGAGTGGAGGCGATGTCAGGAAAGAAGCAACGAACGCCCAAGGCGTCCCGTCGCCGCCGCCCGTCGGAGCGGACGGGTGAGGAGAAGTTCCGCATCGTGATGGCGGCAGCGGGCCTCGAGGAGAGCGAGCTCGGGGCGTTCCTCCGACGCGAGGGACTCCATGACGAAGACCTCGTTCGCTTTCGCGAGGAGGTCCGAGCGGCGGCGATCGCGGGGCTGTCGGCGAGGAAGACGCGCGGGGAGACGGCGGAGCAACGGCGCATCCGTGAGCTCGAGGGCGACCTTAAGCGAAAGGACGCCGCGCTCGCGGAGACAGCGGCGTTGTTGGTGCTGCGAAAAAAAGCCGTGGCCCTCTGGGGGGAAGAGGGCGAAGACACATGACTGGGGAACGCATCGAAACGCTGGCACTCCTTGATGAGGCCGTGGGGGCGGGTTGCCGGCTCGGGGTCGCCTGTCGCGAGCTTGGCCTGAGCATTCGAACGGTCGAGCGTTGGCGACGCGTGCCCAATGGCGGCGAAGACCAGCGCCGCGGGCCGAAGGCGAAGCCCAGCCACGCGCTGACCGAGGCCGAACGCGCCGAGGTCGTACGCGTCGCGAACGAGCCGGAGTATCGCGGCTGCGGACCGAAGCAAATCGTGCCCAGGCTCGCCGACGTCGGAATCTACATCGCGTCGGAGTCGTCGTTCTACCGGATTCTTCGCCAAAACAATCTTATCGTTCCTCGCGGTGCGTGCCGTCCTCGCACGGTCATCCGCCCCGAGGAGATCATCGCGAAGGGCCCGAACGAGCTGTGGAGCTGGGACATCACCTATCTCCCGGCTGCGGTGAAGGGGACCTTCTACTATCTCTACCTCTTCGTCGACGTGTGGAGCCGGCGCATCATGAAGGCTGAGGTCCGGGCGACAGAGTGCGCGGACGCCGCCTCCGAGCTGATCCGAGCTGCGTACGCCGAGCACGGGGTCGAACCCGACACGCTCCGCCTGCACTCGGACAATGGGAGCCCGATGAAGGGCGGAACGACGCTCGCAACGATGCAAGCGCTCGGTATCGTCCCATCCTTCAGCCGTCCGAGCGTCAGCGATGACAACCCCTACTCAGAGGCGCTGTTCCGCACCATCAAGTACGCCCCTGCGTACCCGCGGAAGCCCTTCGAGTCCCTCGAGGCGGCCTGGGCGTGGGTCGAGCGCTTCGTGGCCTGGTACAACCACGAGCATCTCCACAGCGCCATCGGCTTCGTGACCCCCGACCAGCGTCATCGCGGCGCGGACCTCGCCGTCTTCGCCAACCGTCGCGCCGTGTATGAGGCTGCACAGCAGAAGAACCCCGCCCGCTGGAGTGGTCGCACGCGAGAGTGGGATGCACCCGCCGCCGTGCCTCTCAACCCACGGGAGCCCGAAACCCGCGCTCGGGCGGGGGGCTCGCGCCCGCCCCCCGCGGGGGCCCCC
>JAEWOQ010000459.1 GCA_023460875.1 Pseudomonadota bacterium | reverse complement strand
ACCGGGGGGGGAGGCTCTGGGGGGCGCCGTCGGAGGGTGAGCGAGAGCTGTGGGAGGCTCCGGAAAGCGCGCGAGAGCTTGGGAGCGGGCCACCGCGTGGGCGGCCCTGTAAGCTGGGGGCATGCTGCTTTCTCCCGATGAGCCTCCCGCGTTCCGCGTTCGACCGAGCCAAGGGTCGCCGTTCTTGATCACGGTGGACCATGCGAGCCGGCGCATCCCCGCGGCCTTGGGGACCCTGGGGGTGTCCCCGGAAGAGCTGGAGAGGCACATCGCCTGGGACATCGGCGCCGCCGCGACGGGTGAGCTGCTCGCGGAGCGCCTCGGGGCCTTCCTGATCTTGCAGGGCTACAGCCGGCTCGTGATCGACTGCAATCGGCCCCTGGAGTCGGAGTCGTCGATCTGCGTGCGGAGCGAGGACACGGACATCCCCGGCAACGTGGGGTTGTCCGCCGCGGAGCGCGCGGCGCGTATCGACGAGGTGTTCTGGCCTTACCACCGCGCCATCGAGGCGGAGCTAGAGCGGCGCAGCGCCGCGGGTGAGCCGACCGTGCTCGTGGCGCTCCACAGCTTCACGCCCATCTATCGGGGGGACGCGCGCCGCTGGCACGGCGGGGTGCTGCACGGCCCCGACAGGCGGCTCGCCACGCCGGTGCTCGAGCTGCTCACGGCGGAGGGGCTCACCATCGGGGACAACGAGCCCTATCGCGTCAGCGAGGAGACCGACTACGGGGCGATCGTGTACGGAGAGCGCCCGGGGAACCTCTACGTGGAGCTGGAGATCCGCCAAGATCTGATCGCCCACGAAGCGGGCCAGGAGGAGTGGGCGGAGCGGCTGGCGCGGGTGCTCCCGGCGGCGCTGGAGCGCTGTCGGGTCTGAGCGGCGCCGAGCGGGCGACCGCGGGCTCAGCGCACGACCACGGGCGGGATCTGGAATTCGTCCCAGGCGGGGGTCAGGTTGGTCGTGTCCTTGGTCTGGTTCCAGAGGTACACGGCGGCGTGGTTGCCGACGATCTGGTCACCTTCGACGACGATCGCCGCCATGTAGAGCTGCGATGAGCGCGTGTCCTGGGGGCTCCACTCATCGGCGGGGAGCGAGAACTGCTCTGGGTAGGAGCGCGCCGAGGAGAAGACGAGCCAGTAGTAGCGCCGGTCACCGTCGGTGCGCGCCGCGGGCGACCACTTGGGCCAGCTGTTGATCACCCCCGGGCTGACCTCCCCGCCGCAGGCCGGAGGCGAGTTCGCGGCGAGGCGAACCGGGGCGCCCCCCTGGGCGGGGACGATGTAGATCTCCCCGTCTGCCCGGTAATACACCTTCCGATCGTTCAGCTCGGCCGCCCGCGTGAAGGCGATCCAGCGATCGTCCGGGGAGTAGTCCGGGTAGTACTCCTGCACGCCGTCGCTCGAGGCGCCGTCGAGGGGGCGCGCGTCGCCGCCCGCGCCGTCGTTGAAGGGGACGAGGTAGATGTCGTTCTCGGGGGAGCCGTCGAAGATGTCCGCGTCCCGCGCGGGCCCTGGGTGGCCGTCCGCGGTGTGGCTGCTCGAGGTGTAGGCGACGGTGGTCCCGTCGTGGCTCCAGGCGGGGTTCACGGCGCCGCGCAGATCCCCGTTGCGCGCCAGGAAGCCGAAGGCGACCCCCTCGAGGGGCGGGACGTCCATGTTCAGCTGCTGGCCCGAGTCCGGGAGCGTCCCGCGGTAGGCCAGATCGAACCACACGAGCCGATCCTGTCCCGTCTGGTTCTGGTTGGCGCCGGGCCAGCCGACGTTCGTCGGATCCCCGAAGGACTGCACCATGTAGCGACGCCCGGTGGCCCAGTCGCCGCTCGAGAACGTCGGCGCGCCGAGCCAAGGCTGCTGGATGATCCGAGAGCTCGCCTGAGAGACCCAGCTCGGCCGCGCGCCGCGGTTCTCCTCGCGGATCGATGAGATCACCGTGTTCCAGGGCCAGCCGTCCGTGAAGGCCACCGCGTCCCCGTCGGGCGTCGAGGTGTGGCAGCCGATGCAGCGCACCTCACCAGGGCCGCTACCGAACTCCTCACGCTTCATCTCGCCGTTGGCCTCGAGCACCGGGAACTCGGCGACCTGCTCGACGCGCAGGGCGTCCAAGGTGCCCTCCTCCCCGATGCTGAAGCCGTAGAGGTGGCTCTTGCCGCCCATCGTGACGGGGCCGTCGGCGCCCCAGTAGACCATGGCGCCCTCCGCGAGCACCGGGGCGATGTGCAGGCGGCTCGTGCTGCGGCTCACGGCGCCGCTCGCCGGCTCGTAGCCGCGCACCACGACGGTCAACGTGTCGCCGTAGTCGTTGCGGGCCGCGGCTCGCCAGATGTCCGCGGGCATGGTCCACAGCGGCTCGTTGGTGTAGGCGCGCAGATCGTGCTTCTCGCGATCCGCTTGCACGCGCACCTCCCAGAGGGTCTCACCGGGCAGCGGAGTCCAACGGAAGCGGGGCCGCAGCCAGTTCGGCGGCACCATGGAGTCGTCCTGGGGCTCGAGGACGCAGCCGCCCGGAGCGGTGCCCTCCTCCGCGCCTCCAAACACCGAGATCATGGACGCGTCGACTCCGACGAGGATCGGCTCTTCGGGGAAATGCAGGCACTCGGCCTCGCAGGTGCGGACCAGCTCCGAGAGCTGGTCCGCGCCGCTGTCTCCCCCGCCGAACAACGAGCCGCCCACTCCATTGGTGCCCGTCGGAGGGAAGAGCGCCGCGTCGGCTGGGGGCTCGGTGGTGTCCGTGCAGCTGACGAGCAGCTGACCGAACGCCAAGGCGAGGGATAAGTAAGTTCGAGGACGCATGGTCGGAAGCCGCCCCGTCCGGGTCGACCTCGATAAGGAATGACTTGAACAACCTACCCGGTCTACGCCTCACGCGCAGGTCCGGGACGAGGAATCCCTCGGTCGATTGTCCACCTCGAGCCCCGGGGCGCTAGAGGGGCCGGTCCCATGGATAAAAAAACGCGGCCCGGGGATGACCCGGGCCGCGTGGAAAAAGCAGCGGCCCAAAAAAGGGAAGGGGGGGAGAGGAGGGGGATTTTCTGGGCCGCTGGGGTTCTGCGAGGGGAGCGTTGCTCCGTCTCTGCCTCTATATACTGCAGGTAGTGTGCCAAAAACTACGGCTCTGATTTCAAGTAGTTACCTGGTGCTGTTTTCAGATGTGAAACGAATCCGCATTGCACCGTTGCAGCGGCGAAAGCGTCCGTCGCCGGGACGGCCGGCCGGAAGAAATGACGATGCGGCAGCTCGGCGCCCCTTGGCCGAGCGCTCCGGTCGATGGGCCGTCTAGGTAGACAGCCAGGGCCGCGGGCCCCTGCGCGGCCCCACCAGATCCAGTGAGCGCGGACGCAGCTCCGCCGCGCTTCGACTCCGCGATGGAGCCGGCTGGCCCTGCTGTGGTCGCGGTGGGGGCGGGCGGACAGCGCCAAGGGTGTCCGCCGCGGCCCGCCGCCGCTCACTCCGCTCACTCCGCCAGAGGACGTCCGTTGCGGGCGCGCCGCTGACGCACCGCGTCGGCGAGCACCTCGAGCACCGGCTCCGTCTGGCCGAAGCTCAGGCACGCGTCGGTGATGCTCTGCCCGAAGGTGAGGGGCTTGCCCGGGGCCGCGTCCTGCCGCCCGCCCTCGAGGAAGCTCTCGATCATGACCCCCACGATGCCGCGGTTGCCGCTCGAGACCTGCTCGGCGATGTTGTTCGCCACCTTCGGCTGGTTCTCGTGATCCTTGCTGGAGTTGGCGTGGCTGCAGTCGATCATCACGCCGGTCTCCACGCCCGAGCTGCGCAGCGCCTTCAAGGCCTCGCCGACGCCGTCCTCGTCGAAGTTCGGGCCCGTCTTGCCGCCGCGCAGGATGATGTGACAGTCCTGGTTGCCGCGGGTCTGGACGATGGCGGCCAGGCCCTGCTTCGTCACGGACAGGAAGTGGTGCGGGTGGGCGGCGGAGCGCACCGCGTCCACGGCGATCTGGATGTTCCCGCCCGTGCCGTTCTTGAAGCCCACGGGCATGGACAGCCCGCTGGCGAGCTCCCGGTGCACCTGGCTCTCGGTGGTGCGAGCCCCGATGGCGCCCCAGGCGATGAGATCGGCGACGAACTGCGGGGTGATCGGATCGAGGAACTCGATCGCCGTCGGCACCCCGACGTCCACCACGTCCCGGAGGAAGGTGCGCGCGATGCGGAGACCCTGGTTGATGGAGAAGCTCCCATCGAGGTTGGGATCGTTGATGAGTCCCTTCCACCCCACGGTGGTGCGGGGCTTCTCGAAGTAGGTGCGCATCACGACGAGCAGGTCGGACGCCAAGCGATCCGCGAGCGGGCGGAGCCGCCGCGCATACTCCAGCCCCGCCGCGGGGTCGTGGATCGAGCAGGGCCCGACCACGACGAGGAGGCGATCGTCCTCACCCGCGATGATGCTGCTGGCGGCGCTGCGGGCCGCAGCGATGCGCTGGCTCTGGGCATCGGAGGTGGGGATCTCCTCCATGACGATGGCCGGGGGGATGAGGGGGCGGAGTTGGTCGATACGGAGGTCGTCCGTGCGCGTCAGCATGGCGGTGGAGTCTTTGAATCATCCGGTCCTACAGTCAAGGCCGGTGCCCGTGAGCCACCCCGCGGGGCTCGGGTGTTCAGCGCTCGAGCAGAGGGTCCGATCGACGCTCTGGGCGGAGCTCTCGGCCAAGAGTAGAGTCCCGCTCCGATGGTCAGGGGCTTCCAGTCGCACCGGATCCGCCGCAGGATGCGCTGCCGCGGCGCCGTGGCGTGCCTGGGGCTGCTCCTCGGCGCGCTCTCGGCGAGCGGATGCGGGGATCCCCTCGACGATAGGCCCAGCTGCGGCCCCTCCGAGCCAGCCTTCACCATTTACGTGAGCGCCGCGGCGCCGCAGCTGCCCGCGGATCTGGCGCTCACCGCCGTGTACGGGGCGGGCACGGAGACGTACCGACTCGGGAGCCCCGAGCCCCACAGCGAGGTGCTGTTCTGCACGGCCAACGCCCCCGCCGGCGCGGGGCCGAGCGCCGGTTGGGAGAGCCTCGAGTGCGAGCTGTGGGCGGACTCCTCGGTGACGCTGCGGGTGACGAGCTCCACCTATCCGCCGCTGGAGCAGGAGCTCGAGCCCTCGCTCGATCGCTGCGGCGTGGTGACTCGCCCCATCGAGCTCACCCTGGAGGTGCTCCCTCTGGAGGAGGGGACGCCCTGAGCGCGCGGCGCCCTCACCGAAGCGAGACGCGCGGTCCGTGGCTCTTCAGCCGTGTCTCCACCCGGAGCACGTCGGCGTCGCCGCTCGCCTCCACCACCAACGACACGAGGCCCACCCCGAGGCAATAGGTGCTGTCCGCGCGCTTGAAGGGGCGCTCCGACTGCTCACGGGTGAGCACGCAGTCGTCGAAGGTGCCCGCGGGGAGGTGCACCTGCTGGCCCGTCTCCAAAATGGTGACGAGCCCGAAGGAGCCCTGAAAGGTCGCCCCCGCGCGGATGGGATCCTTGAGCAGATAGCCACCGCTCGCGTGCATCACGCTGGTCGCGTCGATGTCCAGCCGCTGCACTCGCCCCGCGACGTCGAGCTCCGCCAGGTCCGAACGCGGACGGCGGATCTGCAGGATCATGAGCCCCACCTCGCCCGCGTCCGTCTCCGTCTCGTAGGAGAACACCGTGTCGTGCTCGAGGGGCAGGAGCCCGCGGGCGGTGACGGGCGCGACGAGGCGCTCGGGGTTCGTCGGCGCCGGGCCGTCGACGCCGCCGCAGGCGCAGAGCGCCGAGAGGAGGAGCGGCGGCGCCGCGCGGAGGCGGCGAAGAGGGCCGAGGTGGCGAAGAGGGCCGAGGTGGCGCGCCGTCGAGGTCGCGCGGAAGGAGCGCCGAAGACGGCGCGGCGGCGGGTCAGCCATGGCCGTGGGTCGTGTAGGCGAAGGCCGTCGCTGCGAGCAGCAGGACGATGGCGAGGCCGAGCAGGAACTTCATCAGCGGATCGGGCTCCAGCCGTCGCAGGAGATCCCGCGCGGCGTCGCGCACGGCTTCGTCCTCGGCCGTCTCGAGGAGGCGCGGCGCCTCGGCGCGTACGCGCGCGTAGTTCCCCCGCTCGAAGGCCTCCGCCAGGGCAGCCAGCTCCGGGTGGGGCGGCAGCGTCTCCAAGAAGCGCGCCCGGTGAGGGGGCTTGGGACCACGCGGGCTCGGAGCGCTCTCGGGCTCTGCCGAGGCCTTCGGAGTGGCCTGCGCGGGAGGCCGTGCAGAGGAGGGCTGCTCAGCCCGCTCGGGCGCGTCCGAGGACGACATGAGGGCGGACCGTAGCATCAGAACTGGAAGTACACGAAGGGCACGGCGCTCGAGGACGCCATTTGGCGGAGCGCCACCGCCGCGAAGAACAGGGCCAAACCCTGGGCGGGCGCGGGCAGCTGCACGAAGCTCTTCAGCATCCCCTGGTAGAGGCGGTGCGGGAGGAAGTGGCTGGCGAGCCCCAGCCCCATCACCACGAGGATGGACGGGTGGAGGTTCGGGTGGAAGGTCGTCAGGGTGCCCAGCTGGGAGAACATCAGGTGGGCTTGGGCGAAGGTCTCCGCTCGGAAGAAGACCCAGCAGGCGCAGACGAAATGGAACGTCGCCACGACGCCGAGGAGCCGACCCCAGCTGAAGCCCGCGGCGGGCTGGGTCGTGCGGGACGACGCCGTCGGGTCCTTCGCCCGCGCGCGCCGACCGCGCCAGTCCTGGAACATCTTCGTCACCGCGAGGGCCCCCCCGTGCAGGCCCCCCCAGACCACGAAGGTCCAGGACGCGCCGTGCCAGAGGCCGCCGAGCAGCATCGTGATCATCAGGTTCAGGTACGTGCGCACCTTGCCCCGGCGGTTGCCGCCGAGGGAGATGTACAGATAGTCCCGCAGCCAGGTGGACAGGGAGATGTGCCAGCGCCGCCAGAAGTCCGCGACGTTGTGGGCCTTGTAGGGGGCGTTGAAGTTCAGGGGGAAGCGCACGCCCAGGAGCAGCGCCGAGCCGATGGCGATGTCCGTGTAGCCGGAGAAGTCGCAGTAGATCTGCAGGGCGTAGCCGACGATCGCCGCGTAGCACTCCAGCGCCGAGTACATGAGGGGCGCGTCGAACACCCGATCGACCAGGTTGAGGGCCAGGTAGTCGCCGATGACGACCTTCTTCAACAGGCCGACCGCCACCAAGAAGAGCCCCTCGCTGGCCTCGGCGGAGCTCCAGCGCGCCGGCCCGGCGAGCTGCGGCAGTAGATCCCGCGGGCGCACGATGGGCCCCGCCACCAGGTGCGGAAAGAACGCGACGAAGCCGAGATACTCGAAGTAGCTCTTCTGCGGCTCGATCTCGCCGCGGTACACGTCGATGACGTAGCTCATCGACTCGAAGGTGAAGAAGCTGATGCCGACGGGGAGCGCGACACGGAGCATCACCTCGGGCGCGTCGATGCCCAGGGCCGTCAGGGCGGCCGTCATCGACTCCACGCCGAAGTCGAAATACTTGAAGAACCCCAGCACACCGAGGTTCATGACCACGGTGCCGATGAGCCAGAGCCTCCTGCGGCGAGGATCCCGAGCTCGAGCGATGGCGTTGCCCAGCAGCCAGTCCGCCGTCGACGAGCCCCAGATGAGGGGCAAGAAGCGCCAGTCCCAGTGGGCGTAGAAGACGTAGCTCGCCCCGAGGATGAACAGCAGGCGGATCTTCCGCGCCTGGACGAGGAGCGCCAGCAGCACCGCGCCGAGGACGCCGAGCGCCCACGTGCCCGGACCCAAGGCGTCCACCGGCACGCCCAGGGCGCGCAGCCCCAGGCTGATGGGATCGAGCCCCTCGGCGCGCACCGTCAGGAAGCCGAGCCCCGTCAGGTTGACGACGACGGACGCGGCGGCGGTGCGCAGGGACGGCTCCTCGCTGCGACGGCACAGGGCGAGGCTGATCGCGCAGGCGCTCGCGCCGATCAACGCCCCTTGGGGCGACGGGACGGCGAGCGTGTAACCCGCCAGGGCGAACCACGGCAGGAGCGGTGCCCAGCGTCGGTGCACCAGCACCCAGGCCACGACGAACACGACGGCGAAGAACTTCGCGTAGTCGAGGGTGTTGAAGAGCACGGCCCAGGACTTAAAACGACGGGCGGCGCCTTGTCGAGCACCCGCCCAGGTCGGCGTCCCTGCGCGCCTTCGCTATAAGACCTCCGTGAGCATCGGCCGCGCGATCCTCTGGAGCAGCTGCCTCGCAGCGCTCGGGCTAGCCCTGAAGAGCATCTGGGGCGAGCCACCACCGCTGTCCTACGCCGTGGTGGCCCTGGTGGGCTACCTCCTGGTGCTCGGCGTGTTGGCCCTCGCGCCGCGCCTCGCAGCCTTCGGTGCCTTCCTGTGTCACGTGCCCGAAGCGGGCGCGGGGGGGGGGGGGGGGGGGCGCGG
>JAEWOQ010000458.1 GCA_023460875.1 Pseudomonadota bacterium | reverse complement strand
GCGGTGACGAGCTGCAGCGCCCAGATCGAGGCGGGCCCCGCCCACCGCTGGAAGAACACGGGCGCGTCCACCGCGGCGCGCCAGGCGGCCACCGCGGCGAGCAGGGCAGCCAGCGCCTCGCAAGCGAGCGCGCGCCGCCGAAAGTCGTCCTGGAGCTCGCCCGTGGTCTCGAGCGTCATGTAGACGGCCGCGAGCAGCGCGAAGAGCACCGCCCCGAAAGCGCCTACGACGACGGCGAAGGGGGTCGTCCAACCCGCGAAGAAGCCCGAGCGCACGACCCCCTGCCGCCAGTCGATCTCACCCGTGCCGAGGGCGGCGAGGGACATACCGAGGAACAGCGGAGTCGCTGCGCTCGCCCAGGCGAAGGTGCGCCCCCACGTCACGCGCTCCCGCTCACCGCCCAGCCCGTAGGCGCGGAACACGAAGGCAGAGCCGCGCAGCACGATGCCGACGAGCGCGAGCGTGAGCGGGATGTGCAGCGCGATGCTGATCGCGGCGAACGCCCGCGGGAACACCGTGAACAGCACGACGACCACGAAGATGAGCCATACGTGGTTCGCCTCCCAGATGGGGGCCAGGGCTCGCGCCAACGCGACGCGCTGCTGCTCGCGTCGGGGGCCGCTGGCGAGCAGATCCCAGATCCCCCCGCCGAGGTCGGCGCCCCCGGTGAGCACGTAGGCGACGAGCCCGATGCCCATCGTGATCCACGCGGCCTCCACCGCGCTCATCGCCGCTCCCCCGGCTCTAGGGCGCTCCCTCCGCCGGGGAGAGGTCCAGCACCTTCGGGGGGCGCCTGGAACACGTGCGCCCTCAGCATCGCGATCACGACCGCGCCGAGCACGAGGTACAGGAGCGTGAAGGCGGTCAGGGGCACGATCAGCCCCGGCATGGGGGTCACGGCGTCCGCCGTCTTCATGAACCCCCGCACGATCCACGGCTGTCGTCCGACCTCCGTGACCACCCAGCCCGCCTCCAACGCGATGAACCCGAGGGGCGCGACCACCATCGCGGCGCCCAGAAACCGCCTGTCCACCCAGCTCGCCTCGCGCCGTCGACGCCACCAGAGCGTGGCGCCCCAGAGCACGAACAGCAGCAGGACGACCCCGCAAGCGACCATCACCTGGAACGCTACGTGCACGATGGCTACTGGCGGCCAGAGGTCCTCGGAGAACTCCTCGAGGCCCAGCACCTTCCCCTCCGGAGCTCCGGTGGCCAGGACGCTGAGCAGCTGCGGCACCTCGAGGGCGAAGTGGACCTCGCGCGCCTCCACGTCCGGCCAACCGCCGAGGATCAACGGCGCGCCCTCGCGGGTCTGGAAGAGCGCTTCTGCCGCCGCGAGCTTGCTCGGCTGATGCCTCGCCAGGTGCTTCGCGGCGAAGTCCCCCGAGAGGATCTGCAGGGGTGTGGCAACCAACGCGGCGACGAACACGATGCCGAACGCGCGCTCGTGGAACCGACTCCGTGGGTCCCTGCGCAGACCCCAAGCGTGGATCCCCATGACGATGAACGCGACGCTCGTGTAGGCGGCCAGCACCATGTGCGTCGCCTGAGTCGGGAAGGCGGGGCTGAAGAAGGCGGCCCAGACGTTCACGTCGACGATCTCGCCGTCCTCGACGCGGAAGCCCGTCGGCGTGTTCATCCAGCTGTTCACGGCCGTCACGAACACGCCGCTCACCACCCCGCTGATCGCCACCGCCACCCCGCTGAGCTGGTGGACGCGGGGCGAGACCCGATCCCAGCCGTACAGGTAGACGCCAAGGAAGATCGCTTCGAGGAAGAACGCGAAGCCCTCGAGGCTGAAGGGCAGACCCACGAGCGGCCCCGCGTGCTCCATGAAGTGCGGCCAGAGCAGGCCGAGCTCGAAGCTCAGCACCGTCCCGGACACCGCCCCCACGGCGAAGAGGATCGCGGTGCCCTTGGACCAACGTCGGGCGAGATCGCGGTACACAGCTTCGCCCGTGCGCAGGTGGCGCCACTCCGCCACCACCATGAACAACGGCATGGCCATGCCAGCCACCGCGAACAGAATGTGAAACCCCAAAGAGATAGCCATTTGGCTGCGGGCAGCGAGCAAGTCGGTCACGATCTCTCCAGCGCGCGCTCAACGACGACGACGACACCGCCCGACGGACCGGATGGTCCCTCGGCTCACTTGTCCGCTCTGGTACGACATGCCAGACGACCACTGTATGGATGTCGCTGCTGCCGCATTGGTGAACCTTGGCCGATCGCTGCGCGCAGAGGGGTATCGGTTCGTCACAGTCACGCCCGAGACCCACAGGCGCGTCCTGGAACGAGACACACAGCGAGGCTGCGGTCAGGCGCGGACCCTGCGGGACGTGTTCGGTTGGAACAAACCCTTCGCGCCATCGCTGCTCCCTCCGGACATGCTGCGCTCCCTCGAGGCCGCGGAGCTCTGCGCGGAGGAGGACGACCTGCTGCGGGCGCACGTGCGCTTCTCGACCATCGCGCTCGCGGGCTCCCCGCCCCGGCTCTTCGCGCACGCGGGTTTCCCGACGACGGACGCCGACGCGGTCTTCTTCGGCCCCGACACGTACCGCTTCTGCGCCTTGCTCGAGCGCGCCGCGGGCCGTCCCCGGCGCGTCGTCGACGTCGGCTGCGGGAGCGGTGTCGGAG
>JAEWOQ010000457.1 GCA_023460875.1 Pseudomonadota bacterium | reverse complement strand
GGGTTGCGGAGAGTGTACGGTTGCCACGGGGGGATGATCTTGGGGGCGGCCCGGGCCAGCGCCAGCCGACACCGCTCCGGAACCTGCTCCCAGAACTCCTCCGGGCTGAGATCCTTGTCCCCGTTGTCCAGGTCCTGGATCGCCCCGTCGCCACCGAAGAACTCGAAACGCCTGCTCACCCTTCGCTCCTCTCTCGATTGCAGAACACCGCCGTCGCGAACTCTGCCGCCCGGGCGAGGTCAGCTAGGAGCTTTTGGCGCTCCTCCTCGCACCGCTTCAACCCCCCAGAGGCCAAGCCGATCCACGCCTTGGCTTCCCGATCGAGCGCGTCCCAAGCCTCGGCGAGGTCCTCGAAGTGCCGCCCGTCGTTCGGGTCCTCGTCGAGTTGGACGGGGATCGGGTAGGGGTGGGCGTCGCTGGCGCGGTAGAAGGTTCGCTTGCTCATTCCTCGTCCGTGACCTTTCCCGCTTCCGCGCTGTGGTCGGCCATGAGCAGTCGAAGCGCCGCGTGCAGCAGGTGCCTCTCGCCAGTCTCGTCGTCTCGCTCCTGGTAGTGGGAGCCGGCGCGAACCATGTGGGAGTCCGCCTTGTTGAAGTGGTGATCGGCGCTCTTCTTGGCCACCGCTTCACCGGCGTACTTGCCAGCCTGCCCAAGGGCCGCGATGCGTTCGATCGCGTCCAGTTGGTCGCCCAGGCCGATGGCGTGGAGGGTGGGGTATCTGTCTTCGCTCATGATGCCTCGAAGAGTGATGCCTGCCTTGGACCCTCAAGCGGGAGGCAGTGCGGGGAGAACCAGATGCGCTCCTTGGCGCGGTTGTCGTTGCCCTCGGCGGCGTAGCCGCGGGCTGCCGTCCATGCGTACTCGCGCCAGCTGGAGGGCATGTCGTGCTCGCCCTCGTACCCGCAGAGCGCGATCCGCAGGTCGGTGTCGTCGCCGTGCTCGAGAGCCCACTCGCGGACAGCCGCCGAGATGCCCACCTGGTCCTCGGTGTAGAGGTAGCGGCAGCGCAGGTCGGGGTCGTACGGGGGATCGAGGAGCACGGCGCAGGGGCGGCGCCCGCCGACGTTCTTGCCCTTGCCGAGCACAGAGTTCCCGAGCACGCGCCGCCAGTCCCCGCAGGCCACCCGCACGCGCCGCAGCCGCAGGGCGAGCCGGGCGAACCACTCGAAGCAGGGAGGTGCGTCCGGGACCGTCAACTGCTCGAGCGTGTGCAGGAAGGTGCCGGATCGCGCGCTGACGCCGTGGACGCCGCGGTCGTTGCCGAGGGAGGGGAGGTGCACACCAGACCCGGCGTCGCTGAGCGCCGGGCGGCGCCCGGGCGAGTACGCCGCGCGAAGGGCCTCGTCGGAGTGGACGCCGCGCCCCTGGTTGTCGCCGGACATCACGGGGCGCTTCTGGTGGACGCCCTTGTCCATGCCGGCGAGGTGCGGCCGCTTGTGGTCCAGGACGTTGACCGGATTGCCGGCGTTGCTGTGGACTCCCTTGCCAATGCCGTCCAGCTTCGGGTGCTTGCGGTTCTTGGGCTCCGCGCACCAGCCTCCGCCTATCCACTGGCAGATTCCCCAGACCCACCAACCAGCGATTCGGACGTCGTAGTAGTGGGGGTCGGAGTGCATGCGCTCGCGGAACTCGGTCTGGTTCACGAGCCAGAGGTGCCGAGCATGGAGGTCCGCCTCGTTCACCGGGCCGTCTGCCCACTCCGCCACGCCCCACGGGTCCGCTGCGATGGCTCGCCAGAAATTGGCGACGTAGCGGTCGATGTCGTTGATCGTCTCGATCTTGCCCGGGCCCCCCGGGCGCCGCAGGAGCACCGCGGCGCTGCCCGCGAACGGCTCGATGTAGTTCGGCACGTCGGGGCCGAAGGCGCGCCAGATCGTGGCCGCCTCGCGACGTTTCCCCCCGAACCAGGGGAAGGGGGCGTTGAGCTCGTCAGCCACCTGTCACCTCCCCGGCAGGCGCTTGCAGCACCACGAGTCCTCGAGACACGCCGACGCGGCGCCAGCCCGCCCGCAGGAAGCAGCGGCCTGGGTCGCGCTTGCGACGGACCTTGGACGGGTCGACCTCAGTCGTGAGCGGCACCGCGGGGAACCCCCACCTGCGCTCCCAGTAGGCCAGCGTGAGCGCAGTTACCGACCGGACCAGTTCGGAGGATCGGAGATGGCCCTCGTTGCGGAAGATCGAGCAGCGCCACCGCAGATTGCCAGCAGGGTCAAGGTTTTCGATCGCCCCCCACACCGCAGAGTGGTCGTGGGCGAGGAGCACGAAGGTCCGCCCGCTCGCCATGAAGTCGACGGCCCCCGGCGTTTGCCGCGAGTAGTGGCGATCGGCCAACGCGCGGGCCGCAGGATGGCACCGGCGCACCTGTCGCCAAGGCGAGTCGTCGAGCCACCAAGAACCCTGGAGCGGGTCAGCCACGGGCATCACTCCTCGGTCCAGTAGGAGAAGCCCAGGGCCAACCCCCTTTGGAGATAGACCTCGGGGTGGATTGCCTGCGAGATGATCTCCGGCTGCCCGTCCTCAACGGCAACGATGAAGCGTCCTGTGGACACCGCGTTGGGGTTTCCGAAGACCCGTTCCCCACGCGCCCGCGCCTCCTCGTTTCTCGCGCATGCTTCGAAGCAGCTGTCGGCGCACGCGCGCAGGTCCTCGGCGCTCGGCTTTCGCTCGACGTCGCCGCAGAGGTTCGTGCCGTACACCCAGCCTCGCTCCGCGAAGATGCGAGCGCAGTCCTCCCACGGGAACGCAGCGCACACTGCAGCCCACCGCTCGCGTAGTTCTTCAGACATCGATCGCCTCCATCGGGAAAGGGCGGGCGCTCGACGGAATGCCACGAGGGTGTCGCGGAACACCGTCTTTCGTGAGCGCCAACGCGTGTGGCACCTTGCCCGCGGCGTGGACGAGCTCCAGAACCCGAGGGGCCCGGGTCCCTGCGAGGTGCCCGTAGGCGAGCACCACCAGGTCGGCGTGCTCGAAGGCGTACGTGAGCCAGTGATCATTCAGATCGCCCACGGCATCGGGGTCCGGGGGCACATCCCGCGGGTCCGTCGCCACGTAGGCCCGGGCGTTCACCATCCAGAGCCAGGCGTAGCCGAGCTCCCGGGCGAGGTTCCGCATGCGGGAGACCGTGGGGTCCGACCGCATTCCCCCGCGCCCGTCGGGTTGCCCGGCCTTTGATGGATTGGCAGCGCAGCAGACGAGGACGCGGAAGCCCGGGGCGCCGGAAGGCCAGCGCAGGAGGTAGCGATGCGAGCCCGTCTCCGAGAACACCGCCTCGGGCTTGGGGTCGTTGCTGAAGAGGGAGGGTTGCGTCATGCCGCCCGCACCTCCCCGCGGCGCAGGTTCGCCCGCACGAGCGCCTCGGCCACGACGGGCGACACGCTGTTGCCGATGAGCTTCACCTGCTCAGTGACACCCAGCGGTTTCCCGTCGACCTCGATGTCGAGCCGGAACGAGTCGTCGAACCCCTGAGCGCGCGCGAGCTCCCGCGGGGTCAGCCACCGCATCCCGATGTCGGCGATCTCGATTGCCGGAGCGAACAGGGAAGGCTCCCCGCGCCCTTCCGGGAAGCGGTCCAGGAGCGCACGCACCTCCGCGCGCCGGTCCCCGTACCCGCTCGCCACCACCAGGGCATGGTGATCCCTGCAGGTGACGGTACCGAGCGGCTGGCGCAGCGATTGCCCCGGGCTCTCGTTTCCGCCGAAGTGCTTGGCCACAAAGGCGGCCGTCACGAGCGCGTGCTTCACGCCGCCAGCAACGACGGTCCCGAGGGGCTGGCGGATGTCCATGCACCGGGGCGCCTGCCCCTTGCGCTCCCCGTAGCCGCGCTGGATGAGCGTCGCAGCGACGTTGCTGCCCACGATGTACGGGTCCCCGCTGAGCACGAAACGGTGAATCCCTCGAGCGATTCGCCGCAGCGTGGTGTCGGCGAGCGGCTTCGATCGGTCGAAGATGCTGGGCACCGGGATGCTCCAGTCGATGACATCGGCGGCCCCTCGGTAGGGCAAGAGCCCGCGGCCGTGGGTCGGCTCGGGCCACGCGATGGGCTCACCGTCGCAGCGGCCGACCACGAAGATTCGCCGTCGTGTCGTCGGTGCGCCGTAGTCGCAGGCGGAGAGGTTGCGCCACTCGATGTCGTAGCCGAAGCGTTCCAGCTCACGGACCCAGCGCCGGAACGTTTTCCCTCTGCGCTCCGGGCAGGGTTTACCGTCTACGAGCAGAGGCCCCCAGTGTTCGAAACTTTCAACATTTTCGACCATCCACATCCGTGGACGAGTCCGTGGGTCACGCGCCCAACGTCCCAGCACCCAGGCGAGCGAGCGGACCTTCAAGGCCTTCCGCCGATCAAGGGGCCCGCCCTTCGCACGGCTGAAAAACGTGCAGGTGGGAGACCCCCAGAGGAAGTCGACCGGTCGCCCCTTGGTGACCTCGAGGGGCGCGTAGCTCCAGATGTCGCCGCACAGGTGGGTCGTCTCCGGGTGGTTCGCTGCGTGGACCGCGAGCGCCGTGGCGGAGTGGTTGATCGCGACGTCGACGAGGCGCCCCAGGGCGGCCTCGATGCCTACGGTGGCTCCGCCGGCACCGGCAAAGAGGTCAGCTACGATGCCCTTCACCGCGCCCCCGCAACCTTCCGCCCCTCGAGGGACTTGGACCTTCGATCCACCTGACTGAGCAGCGTCGCGAACTGCCGACGCGACAGCCCCACGCTCCAATGCCCGCAGCTCAGCCGCACCGTCGGGAACCCACCGTCGATCTTCAGGCCACCCACGGCGGTGTCGTACCGGTAGCCCCGGCGCCGCAGGTCGTAGAGCGCATCGAGCACGCTGAGCACCTGGCGCGGACCGAGAGCGTGACGCTTCCCTTCGTGCTCCAGATACGTCCAGCGACCGTCGGCAACGACGTCGACGCTGTTGCGTGCGTCGAAGTACGGAGCGAATGCGATGACCTGTTGCTTCACGTCGTGTCCCGTTGGGTGATGGTGGTGGCTAAGACTGGCAATTGCCAGGGTTGAAGACAAAGTTATGGACGAGGGTGACGCGCCCTCGTAGCGACCGACGCAAACGGGCCGCGCGGCACGGGCGCACGTCCTTGCTCATGGTTCGAGTTCCACGACCCGCCCGCTGAACCCAGCCGCCTCGAGCTTGCGCGCGCAGTCACGGGTGCCGGGTGATGATCCCCTGGGGAAAGCTAGCCAGCGGACGTCGTAGACCGACCCCTCTCGGAGGCACTTGGCGAGCTGGACCAGCGCGGTGTTGCGGACGGGACCAGCAGCTTGTCCGTGGCGGTGCCAGTCCGCGGGCACGCGCAACATCGGCGCGCGAAATCTCGAGTGGACGAACGCCTCGACTCCGGTCTTGCAAGCGCCGTGGATCACGACCTTCGGGTACCCGCCGTGCTCTCCGACGAATACGAGCAGGGCCTTGCGGATGGTCTCGCGGTCCGCACGGCTCAGGTCATGGTGCGTGCCGGTGACGATGAGGGCGACGCGGTCAGCCACGTGGGGCTCCCTTTCGCGGCAGGAGCCAGCGCTCCTCGTCCAGGTTGTCGGCGGCAAACACCCGCAGCGCGCCGCACTCGCAGCACCAGCCAGCTATCTGGTACTCGGTGCCGTCGACCGTGATCATGGGGTAGTCCCAGGACACGCAGAGGTCTGGGCTCTGGTGGGCGCAATCAGCCACGGGGGCTCCTCCCCTCGCAATCTCCTCACGGAGCCAGCGCAGAGCAACTCGGTATCCGCCAGTCCAGGCCACGTCTTTGTCCCAGGCGAGCCGCTTGCCGAACACGACGGACGCGCGCTCCAGGCATCGCAACGGGTCGCCTGCTCCGTTGCCGCGGCAGGCAGCGCGAACGGCTGCCTTCACCCCAGCCCGGACCCGACGCTGGTCCCTGCGCAGGTCTTCGAGCCCCTCTCCGGTGGAACTCGCCACGCGGCAGCGCTCCTGCCAGCGGATGAGAGCGTCAGCCACGGGCGCCTCCTTCGAGCTCGTAACCCAGGTGCTGTTTGGGGCGGCAAGATCGGTGCTCGGAGGCGAAACTCTGCCCCGCAAGCACGACCGCCCTCACCGGTGCCGGCAGGTCGAGCGATCGGGTCGCGCCGCACACGCGGCACTCGAAGGACTGCGTCAGGGCATTGAGGACGACGGTCATTGGAGCCACCGATCGTTGACCCGAACTTCGCGGGCCGCCTTCCGCTCGGCCACGCCAATCATCAGCCGGACCCGTCGCAGATGGCCGAACTCGTGGACACTCAGGAGCCCAGCGAGCACGCAAAGAACGAGCCAGAGCGCGCTGTCTGCGGCCTCGGCCGCAAATCGACACGCGAGCCCCAGGAGCAGCCAGGCGGACGTCCTGGTCGATCTCTCCCAGGCCTCCAGGAGGTCCAGCGTGCTCACCGGGAGCGCTGGAGCCCACCACCGGCGCAGCCTCGCCGACACGCGACCGATCACGACAGCACCCCCTTCGCGGCCGGGGGCGTGGCCTCGTCCGCCTCGAGGACATCCGCGAGCCTTCGGAGCAGGCTCGCCTGTCCCGCTAACAGGGCGGGCACGCCCTCCAGCGGGAGGCCCCGGCTGCAGGCGAGCATGACGACCACTCCGCCGAGGATCCTCCCGTCCTGGTCCGTCACCTGACCCACGAAGGGCTCCTCCGTGGCGCACCCCGGGAGCTGCTCCCGCGGGTCGAAGATGGCCACGTCCCCGGCGGGGTGCCCGCGCTTGGCGGAGCCCGTCACGACGCCACCCCCAGCAAGAGCGAAGACTCCGCCTCGCGGATGGCCTGGAACGCCCAGGCCAGGTCCTCGTCGGTCACGCCGGTTTGGCGACGGTGCGCGCCAAGTGTTCCCGGGGCCGGTTTCTCCGCGGAAAAACCACCTGCCGCGAGAACATCATTTCTGGCCTTTTCCTCGGCTTTCCCGCTCTCGAGAAGGTTTCGAATCCCTTCTCCCGCTCCAAGACGCCCTTCGACGACCCGTCGAGGGGCGTTGTCGCATGAGGGGACGGCGCGAGGGAGGCGCGGCGGCCTGCTGTCGCGCGGGTGGGCTGGCGCGGGATGCGTCGTCGGAGACCCGGCCGAGGCCGAGAGGGCCAGGGTGGACACGCGCCTCAGTGCTTCAGCCGTGCAGAGCCGCGGCGTGGTGGCGCAGGTGCTCCTCGATGAACGTCGCGATGAAGTAGTAGCCGTGATCGTAGCCCTCCCGCATGCGTAGCTCGAGGGGCTGGCCCGCGGCCTCGCAGGCTTGGCGGAACGACTCCGGGCGGAGCTCCCGCTCGAGGAAGGCGTCCTGCGTCCCCTGATCGATGAGGAGCGTCCCCGGGAAGCGCCGCGTGCGGACGAGCTCCACGGCGTCGTGTTCGGCCCACTCCGCCTCGTCGGCGAGGTAGCCCGAGAAGGCCTTCTGCCCCCAAGGGACGCGGGAGGGAGCGACGACCGGAGCGAACGCAGACACGCTGCGGTAGAGATCGGGGTGCCGGAGGGCGAGGGTGAGGGCGCCGTGACCGCCCATCGAGTGTCCAAAGATCCCACGGACGTCGGTGCTCACGGGGAAGCGCGCCTCGACCAGCCCGCGGAGCTCGTCAGTGACGTAGGTCTCCATGCGGTAGGCGGCTGACCAGGGGGCGCGCGTGGCGTCGAGGTAGAACCCGGCGCCGAGCCCGAAATCCCAGTGGTCGTCGTCTCCAGGGAAGCGCGCCTCCCGCGGGCTCGTGTCCGGCATGATGAGGGCGAGATCGAGCTCTGCTGCGAGCCGCTGCGCGCCCGCCTTGATGGCGAAGGTCTCCTCGGTGCAGGTCAGCCCCGCGAGGTAGTAGAGCGCGGGCACGCGAGTACCGCGTAGCGCGGCTGGAGGCAGGTAGACCCCAAACCGCATGTCGCCGTCGCACGTTCGGCTCGTGTGTTCGTAGAACCCTTGCACGCCGTCGAAGGCGCGGTGCTCGCTGCGGACTCGGTGCTCGCTCACGTGTACTCCACCACGGTTCGGATCGACTCACCGGAGTGCATCAGATCGAAGGCCTCGTTGATGCGCTCGAGGGGCAACTTGTGGGTGATCAGCGGATCGATGGCGATCTTGCCGTCCATGTACCAGTCGACGAGCTTCGGCACGTCCGTGCGCCCGCGGGCGCCGCCGAAGGCCGACCCCTTCCACACGCGCCCGGTGACCAGCTGAAAAGGCCGGGTGGAGATCTCCTGCCCAGCGCCCGCGACGCCGATGATCACGCTGACCCCCCAGCCTCTGTGGCAGCACTCGAGGGCCTGCCGCATCAGCTGCACGTCGCCCACGCACTCGAAGGAGTAGTCCGCGCCGCCCTTGGTCAGCTCGACGAGGTGAGCCACGAGATCGCCGGAGACCTCCCGCGGGTTGACGAACTTCGTCATGCCGAACTTGCGCGCCAGGGCTTCCCGGGCAGGGTTGATGTCGACGCCGATGATCTCGTCGGCTCCGGCGAGGCGCGCCCCTTGCACGACGTTGAGCCCGATGCCGCCCAAGCCGAACACCACCACGTTGCTGCCAGGCTCGACCTGGGCCGTGTAGATCACCGCGCCAATCCCCGTCGTGACGCCGCAGC
Organism: Pseudomonadota bacterium; assembly: GCA_023460875.1. Classification (GTDB taxonomy): domain Bacteria; phylum Myxococcota_A; class Polyangia; order Polyangiales; family Polyangiaceae; genus NIC37A-2. The sequence continues at coordinate 14,735 of JAEWOQ010000457.1, read as the reverse complement.
CGATGTAACAAACCTTGTCGAAGGGCGCGTCCTTCCGGATCTTGGCGACGGCGATCTCCGGCAGCACCGTGTGCTGCGAGAAGGTGGAGCAGCCCATGTAGTGGTGGATGGGGGTCGCACCGACGCGGAAGCGGGTCGTCCCGTCCGGGAGCAGGCCCTGCCCTTGGGTCGCGCGGATCGCCGTGCAGAGGTTCGTCTTGCGGCTCAGGCACGACTTACAGGCCCGGCACTCGGGCGTGTACAGGGGGATGACGTGATCGCCCTTCGCGACGCTCGTCACCCCCGGGCCCACGTCGACCACCACGCCTGCCCCCTCGTGACCGAAGATCACGGGGAAGATGCCCTCTGGGTCGGCGCCCGAGCGCGTGAACTCGTCCGTGTGACAGACGCCCGTCGCCGCGAGCTCGACCAGCACCTCACCCGCTCGCGGACCCTCGAGCTCGACCTCTTCCACCACGAGCGGTTTGCCTGGCTCGTATGCGACGGCAGCTTTGGTTCTCATTCGCCTCCCTCCTGTACGGGGTATCATACCCGCCTTAGGCGGCGAGCGGGGCAGAATCTCCGCCGGGCCGATCTCCGGGTCGGGCTCGACGGCGGGAGCCAGGGCGGAGCCAAGGGTGCCGCGCGGAGGGCTCGTCGGGGGGGCTCGGTGGCCGTTACTCCGAGAGGCGTTACTTCGACGGCTTGCTCACCCGTGCGGAGATCTGTTGGATGGTCTTGAGGTACTCCGGGGCTTCCTTGGCGCAGGGCGCCTGGCAGGGGCTGCGTTTCCAGCGGCCGCAGCCGGTTTTGCTGCTGGCGCTCAAGGGGGACAGGATGCCGATGGCCCGCTCGTCACCGAGCTGGCTCGCGCGTTCGAGCAGGGGCACGCGCGCCGCGCAGGTCTTGGCCGCGCGCAGATCGTAGGCGACGCGGAGCGCGGGAGAGGCGAGCTCGCGCACCTTCGGGGTGGCGAGGAGCTGGTCCGCTCGCTCCCTGGCCTTGGCGGTGCCGAGGAGCTCGTAGAGGAGATCGGGGCCCGCCGAGCCCATGTGCTGGGTCATGAGCTCGTAGGCGATCTTCGAAGCGTCCCCGGGCGTCGTCGCTGCCCGGCGCACCAAGAACCGGAGATCGCCATCCGCGACACGCTCGGGTGCCACCACGAAGAGGCGCTTGGCGGTGTCCATCGCGTCGGCGAGGCTCGTCGCGCGGGCGGCGAACGCCATCACGAGGGGCTCGAGCACGCGGGGATCTTTGGGGTGCTTCTCGGAGAGGGGCAGCAAACCGTCGATCCCCTTGGCGATCGCGGCCGCCAGGGCCTCGTCACTGGCGCGGCTGGGCGGCTCCTCCGGGGAGGGTTCGGTGGGCTCTCGCGCCGGCGCTCCGGGCTCACCAGCTGCGACGTCGTCCCCCGCCGTGGAGTCCACGGGGATGGCGTCTTGGGCCCCCACGGCACCCTGGACGGAGGGGTCCGGGCCGATGAGGGGCCTTTGCGCGGTCGCTGCTCGCCAACTCGCCCCCATCATGAGCAGCGTCGAACAGGCCAGGGCCGTGAGAGCGAGCAGCGGCGCTCCCAGGAGGTGGCGGACCCACCTCCGCGTGTCCGGCCCGTCCCAGCGCTTTCGGAGCAGGCTCACCGCCGCCGCCAGCGCCGCGACCGGCGGCAGCACGAGGCTCCACCCGGGCCACGCCAAGCCCGGTACGGGGGCGAACGTCGGGTTCACTCCGAAGCGGCTCAGCACCTCGTCCGCGAAGCGCAGGCTCAGGGTGGCGAGCCCATAGGCGACGATGGTCGCGAGCACGGGACGGCGCACGCTCTCGAGCAGCTCCAGCACCCGCACGCTGTTCCCCCAGACGGTCTGGCGTAGCCGCGCCACCAAGAGGATCACGGGGGTGAGCAACGTGCCGAACCCCGCCAGGAGGAGCAGGCCGAGCTCCGTGCGCGTGAAGGAGATGGGGCCCGTGAACAGCTCGACGCCGCTGACCGCCGAGGCCAGCAGGACCGAGCACAACGCGACCCCGGCGAGCATGTAGAAGAGGAGCCGCGATCGGCTGGTGCCGAGCTCGAAATCGTCGGTCTGGATCATCGCCCAGGAGCCGCGGTGCTGGCTCGTCGCCTTGGCGATTTTCTGGGGCTTGCCGCGCGACGGCTCTGAGGCGTCGAAGGGCTCGAGGGCAGCGCGCAGCTCCGCCATGGTCGCGTAGCGATCCTTGGCGTCCTTGGCCATCGCCCGCTGGATGACGAGCTCGAGGGCCTCGGGGATCTCAGGGTTCAGAGCCCTCGGGCGCTCCGGATCGCCGGTCATCACGGCGAGCACAGTGGCGTGGAGGTTGTCCTCCTTGAAGGGAGCCTGTCCGGTGAGGGTCGCGTAGAGGACGGTGCCGAGACCGTAGATGTCGACGCGATGATCCCCCCGCTCGGCGCGGGCCTGCTCCGGGGCCATGTACGCCGGCGTGCCCATGATGACCCCCGTTCGGGTGAGCTGAGCGTCGGAGGTGTCCAGGAAGCGCGACAGCCCGAAGTCGAGCACCTTGATCGTGGGTCGATCCGGGACCTCGCTCGTGCCGTCGGCGAGCAGGAAGACGTTGTGCGGCTTGAGGTCGCGGTGCACGACGTTGCGCTCGTGGGCCGCGGTCAGCGCGTCGCAGACCTGCAACGCGATGTGGACGGCGGTCGCCGTGTCCAGGCGTCCTCGCTGCTCGATGTGGGCGGCCAGATCAGCGCCCTCGAGGAACTCACACACCAGATAGGACCACCCATCCAGGGTTCGCCCCACGTCGTAGACCCCGACGACGTTCGGGTGGGAGATGCAGGCCGCGGTCTCGGCCTCCCTCTGGAAGCGGGCTTGAACCCCGGGGTTGCGGGCCAGCTCGGGGCGCAACACCTTGATGGCGAAGAGCTTTTGGGGGATGCGGGTGTGGCGCGCCCGGTAGATGCGTCCCATGCCGCCCTCGCCCAAGGCGGCTTCGATCACGTAGGTATCGTTCAAGCTCCGGCCCAGGAGGGCATCCGCCTCCTCACCCGTCGGTAAGCCGGCCCAGGGTCGCTCGGAGGTGCGGTTCGTCAGCGCCGCGGTCGGGTCGTCCAAAGACGTGGGAACGCTCTTCTGCATCGTCGAGAAGCTCATGCCGCTTGTACTCCACCCGCGTCCGAGCCGCATCCCGTTCGCCCGCTGAGCGGCCCCGCCCGGCAGCCCCGCCCAGCGGTCCAGCTCAGCAGCCCCGCCCAGCAGCCCAGCTCAGCGGTCCAGCTCAGCAGCCCAGCCGTCCTGCCAGCTCTCACAGCCCCCGCACCTCTCGGAGGTGATCCGCGGATGTAATCGATGCGCCCACCCCTGCGCACCAAATCGCGTCACGCACAGCTCACGGGCCCCGGAAAGCTTGCTCTTTGCTTGTCGCGAGGCGCCTCATTGACGAATGCTGACATCCGACCGTGGTCGGTTCTTTGAGCGCTTCCCGTCCTGGGGCGTGGGTGTGCTGGATCAGCGCGTTCCCTTCGCGTCAGACATTCGTGATGACGATTTCAGCGTCGGGCCCGGCTATTTCGACGAACATTTCGGATCGGGGCACGGACCCGCGGCGCACGCGGCGCTGATCCCCGCCTTCGATCGGATCGAAGACGACTTCTTCGACCCCTCCCTCGTGCACCCGCTCATCCGCGAGTTTTATCAGGACTCCGCGGCCTTCAACCTGTTGCTCGAGCGGGTCACCTGGCGTCGCCCGTTCGGGTACGTCGCTCCCGTGTACACCCGCCTGGCGAGCCACGTGTTCAAGCAGCTGGCGGTGCCCGGCGCCACGCGCATCCCCCGCGCCATGCAGAGCCACTATGGGGATCTCGACATCGACAACGACGGCACCCCCGACTATCGCACTTGGGTCCGCTTCTTCCCCGAAGACGGAGCACCGGGCACAATTTTCTATGTGGCCGCCCTGCGCACCATCCGCGTGCAGGAGGGGCGGCGGCGGCGGTCCTTCCTCTCCGTTTGCCTGCCCTTGTGGAGCGGAAACAAGTGCTCCGTGTTCGCCTTCGGGAACGGACCGGCCGGGGGGCTGACGTTGAGCACCAGGAGGAGTGACTCGAACATCGCCGGCAGCTATCTGGTCTTCCACGACGTCCCCGTTCGGGGCAGGGTGACCTACTTGCCAGCGTTGGGACTTGGGGAGACCCTCCGCTTTTGGGTGCCCTCCGGACCGGACACGCCCTACATCCTCGGAGAACACCTCGAGTCGTGGCGAAGGAAAGAAGTCTTCCGTTTAGAGTATCGGATCGAGAGGGGTGCAGGGAAGCAGATCCGCTTGGAAAGAGCGACTGATGCAATCTCCGGCCCTGGTTGATCTCGCGAGACGTTTGACCGATGGCAACGATCCCCTGCTGGCGGTGGCCGATGCGTATGCTCCCGGCGATCTGATCGGCGGCTACGTGGTCGTCGCGCGCCTCGCCGGGGCCGTCGATGACGCCGTCTTCGCCTGCTGCGAAGAGAAGTCCGGCGAACAGGTGGCGATCCGGGCGCTCCGCCGCCCCACGCCCGAGCGCGTACAGCGCCTCAAGGCCGAGTTTCGCGAGCTGCAGTCCGGGGCACCTCAGCTGCCGCGGCCGCGTTACCTCCACGTCTCGGAGCGCGAGGCCTTCGTCGTGATGGATCTGTGTGATGGGGTCGACTACGCGCAGGTGCTCCGGATCAAGGGTCCGCGGCTCGACTCGCCCAGCGACGCCGCGGGAGATCCGGTGGCGCCGCAGGGAACTCCGCTCCCGCTGGTCGGGCGCGAGGCGGAGCTGGAGCGTCTGCGGCGGATCTCCGTGCGGGCGTGCAGCGACGGAGGGCGGGTGTTGGTGCTCTGGGGCGCCTCCGGCATGGGGAAGACACGCCTGCTCGCGGAGCTCGGCGCCGAGTGGCGCGGCCGTGGGGACTGGGTGCTCCAGGGGCGCTGCTACCCGAGCGAGTTCGTCCCCTTCGCCTCCCTGGACGGGGTGATGGACTCTTTGCGACATCGACTGCTCCGCTTGTCGCCGGCCGAGCGGAGCTTGCTCGCTCGTGACGATCTCCAGATCTTGGCGCAGGCCTTCCCCGTGCTCGATGGTCTGGTGGGGCAGGGCAGCAGCCGGCGCCGTCGGGATCTGAGCCGGAGCGTCGGTCAGCTCGGCGTCGCCCTGCGCGCGATGTTCGCTCAGCTCGTCCGCGATCGTCCGATCGCGGTGTTCGTCGACGACGCGCACTGGGGCGATGAGGACGGCTGGCGCGTCCTCTCCCGGCTCTGGCAGGAGCCCCTGCCGCGGGGGCTCCTGCTCGTCCTCGCCCTGCGCGACGAGGGTAACATCGCCGCGCAGCTGCGGCAGGACATGGACGGCGCCGTCGAGGAGCTGTCCTTGGCGCCGCTGGCGGACGAGTGCTGCGTCGAGCTGGCGGAGAGGGCGGGGATGCCCGTGGACGAGGGGCGTTCGCCGAGCCTCCTGGGCCTCGGCGGGGGCAACCCCAACTGGGTGATCCACCTCGCGCGGGCGGCGCGAGCGGTTGAGAGCCCTCGAACGCTGCAGGAGGCGGTGGGGCTGCGCCTCGCCGGCGCGGCTGCGGGCGGCACCTGGGTGCTGAAGCTCCTCGCGGTCGCGGGCGGGCCGCTGCCCGAGGCTATCGTGCGTCGAGCCCTGGAGGAGGACGCGGACTTCCACTGTGACGTGGGGAGGTTGCGGGCGCAGGGCCTCGTCGTGGCCCATCGGACCTCGCGGGGGGACGTGGCGCTCGATTTCGACCACGACAGCACCCGCGCGGGCGTGCTGGATCTCTTGCAGGAAGAGGAGCGATCGCCCTTGCTGGCTCGGCTGGCGCGAGCCGTGGAGAGCGAGCGGCGCGCCTCGTCGTCGCCCATCGCCGAGTACCACCTGGGAGCGGGCAACCCGGCGCGAGCGGTGGACAGCGCCCTCGTGGCTGCGGCGAAGGCGCGAGAGCACCTCGCCTTCGCGCGCGCGGCGCGCCTCTACGAGATCGCGCTACGACATGGCTGCGCCGATCCCGCAGAGCGATGCAACGTGCTGCGGCACCTCGGGGAGGTGATGGTCGCGGCCGGCCACGGGCTGCAGGGCGCCGAGCGGATCATCGAGGGAGCGGAGCTGGCCCCGGATCCCGGCGAGGCGATCAAGCTGCGCGCCCTGGGGGTGGAGTCCCTGTTTCGGTGCGCCGAGCATGCTCGCGCGCTCGAGCACCTCCATCCGTTGCTGCGCGCCCTGGGGCTCACCCTCTACCGGAGGCAGTCCATCGCCCTGGCGACGCTCCTGGGCTTGCGGGGGCAGCTTTGGCTGCAGCGGCGCCGAGGGACCGGGCGGGGACGCGAGCTCTCCGCAGAAGCTCGCCTACGGATGGCCGTGCTCTGGTCTCTGGGCGTGGGGCTCTCCCTCTACGATCCTCTGAACGCCTTCATCCTGCAGGTCCGTCACGCGCTGCTCGCCGAGCAACAGGGCAGCTCCGAGCACATCGCCTTGGCGCGCGCCACGGAGAGCTTCATCCTGGCCTGGGAAGGCGGTGAGCAGAAGCGTCGGCAGAGCCGCCGCGCGCTGGCGGCCGCGGAGGAGCGCGCGCTGGCGACCACGGATCCACGGGTTCGCGCGCACCTCTACGTCATGTCCGCGGGCATCGCGTCCGCGGAGGAGCGCTCCCAGGACGTCCTCGAGGTGAGCGCGCTCGGCCTCGCCTACTGCGAGGAGTTCTGTCCCCAAGCGCACTGGGAGGTCGCGCAGCTCGCGAGCCTCCGCGCCATCGCCTTGCTCCACGCCGGGAAGCTCCCAGAGATGGCGGACTGGGTCCGCTCCGCCCTCGGCGCCACCGAGCAGGGGGAGGACCGCCTCGAGCGCCTGCTGCTGCGGGGCGGGCTGTGCTCGGTGGCTTGGATCGCCGCCGGGCGCGCAGAACGACTTCAGGAAGAGCTGGTCTCCGCGGAGGAGGCGCTGCTCCGCGGGTACTATCGTTTTCAACAGCTGTGGGCCCGCGCCGCCCTCGCCTTGGCGTCGAACGATCCGCAGGGAGCGTGGAGGCTGGCGGAGGACGCCTACGCGACCTGTCGCGCCGATTTCCTCTTTCGGCTCCGCACCGTCCGGGTCGAGATGCACGATCTGCGGGCTCGCTGCGCCTTGACCCTGGCGACCCGGAGCGGCGGGAGCGCAGCCTTGGACTGGGCGGCGGCGAGCATCCGGCGCCTCGAGCGGGAGGAAGGAGACTGGCCTGCCGGGCTCGCTGCGGCCAACGCTGGGCTCCTCGCCCTGCGTCGAGGTCACCAGGACCTCGCCCGCGAGCGGCTCGCGGAGGCGAGGATATGCTTCGAGCGAGGGGGAATGCGCCTGCACGCGTACGCTGCGCGAGCACGGCTCGCGGAGCTGACGGGGCGCCCCCTGGAGCCACCGGATGCCTGGCGGTTATGGCTGGAGGAGGGCGGCGCCGGGCGCCTGGCAGCCATCATCGATGTCGTGCTGGCGCCCGTGGATTTGCGCGCGTGAGGTTCGCTGGTGGGCTCTGCGTGCGGTGCGCCGCTGGGAGGAACAGCTCGTAGAGATTGCGCGCGGGGTACACGCGGTCGTCCAAGCTCTTGATCGCCTGGAGCCACGCGGGCTCGTGTCGCTCGAGGTGATCGACCACGTGACATCGCGGCGCCGAGCTCGTGGTGAGCAGGAGGAGGCGGTTCACGGCGCGGCGCGCGGCCTCGTTGGCCCCCTCCATCGTCGCCAGATCGGTGCCGTTCGCCACGTAGTCTGCCGCGAGCACCAGGTTGTCGAGGCCCGCGTCGGTGTCTGGCCGCCTGCGCTGAAAGGCTGGCGGGTGGATCAGGAGCGGAGCAGTGTTGGCCAGCCCGGCGGGGGCGTCCGTGAGCGCGGTGTCCGCGTGGGCGTGGACGAGGTTCGCGAGATTGAGGATGGGGTCGCCGCCTCGCTGTCCCTCGATGCCGTCGGGGGTGAGGTACTCCGCGAGGTGCTCGCCGACCAGATCCCGGAGGGTGGCGACGGAGCAGTGCGTTGGGATCCGACCGCGCCAGGGGCGATCCCAGCGGGTCACGATCGCCGACAGGACCTCGTCGTAGGGCTGGCTGCTCAGGTCGAAGACCTGGGGATCCCAGAACTGCCCTTGGGCCACCGCGGTGATCCCCCACGGGGAGTCCGCCAAGTTGAGCATCCCGTGGACGATGGGACGCCTCCCGCGCAGGAAGAACTGAAAGCCCGCCATCCACTGGGTGATCTCCCCCAAGGGCAGCTCGGTCATGCGCGCCAGGGGAGCGCTAGCTGCGACCAAGGCGCGCGCCGCGTCCTCGTACAGCGCCTCGATGGGCAAGGCGCACACGAAGTAGTCCGCTTGCACCTCACCGGTGGCCGTGAGCGCTCTCCGGACCTGGCGCCCGTCGACGTCCCACCCGGTGACCGTGCCCTCGCTGCCAAAGTGAAACTCCACGCCGCAGGCTCGTAGGTGCTCGTACCAAGGGCGAATCCAGGCCTCGCTCGTCGGTCCAGACAACATGCGGTCGGACTGAGTGGGCCGAACGAAATCCAGCATGAGGAGGTAGGCGACGTCGAGCAGCGTCTTGGCGTTGCCCTGCTCCGAGTCCATCGCCACGAGCGCCTTGGGGAGGTCGCTGACGAACTCCCGTCCGGCGGGGGACAACCGATCCACTTGGAGGAACTCTCCGATGGTTCGATCCTGCCAAGCCTCCCGCCGCCGTCGGTTCCCGGAGGTGTAATAGAGCAGGAGCCGATTGACGATCCGGTGGATGTCCGCTGCCGGCAGCGTGTAGTCAGCGGTGAGCAAGCGGAGCATGCCTTTGAAGTCGTTCAAGGTCTCGAGCTGGTCTCGCTCGACGACGCGCATCCTGCGCCCGCGGTAGCCGACGCCGAGGTGGATCGACTCCTTCAGCCGATGGGCGACGCTGGGGCCGCGCGGATACTCCAAGGGGCCCAGAGCGCGCCCCCGCTCCGACGCGCGCAGGGGGATGCGGCTCATCGTGTCGGGGGTGTGCCAATAGAACGCTGGAAAGAAGCGGAACCCGTGCTCTCCGGCGTAGACGGCGGCGCCGTGAGCCAACATCTGCGACGCGGCCTTCCCTCCGAGGCTCAGGACGGGATCGCCCAGGTCACGCTTCTCGTAGAGCGCCACATCGAAGCCGCGCAGGGCGAGCTCCTGGGCCGCCGTCATGCCGGCGACGCCTCCCCCCAGCACCGCGACGCGCAGTTTGGACATGCCACCGGACATGCTCCCAGGCTTCCAGAGACGCTGTCAATCGTGGCCCCATAAGTATTTGATTATATGACTATTGTGGGTTTGCGGGGCGGGGGAGCGCCGACGGCGCCGAGCCCACGAGCTCGAGGGGGCGGCGCGCGCGCCTAAGGTATCGGGGATGGGGTCAGGGCCTGGGGGAAGTGGTCGCCGCTGTAGGTCGCTTCGCCGAGCCGCCGCGCCGCTGTCTCACTGCTTATCGGCACGGGGGGGGCGGCTCGGGTCTGCTCTGCTCAGTTGAGCTTGAGCTTGCGATACTTGATTCGACGCGGACGGTCGGCGTCCTCGCCCATCCGGCGCTTGCGATCTTCTTCGTACGCTTGGTAGTTGCCCTCGAACCAGACCACCTGGCTGTCCCCTTCGAAGGCGAGGATGTGGGTGGCGATGCGATCCAAGAACCACCGATCGTGGCTGATGACGACCGCGCAGCCGGGGAACTCGAGCAGGGCGTCCTCCAAGGAGCGGAGGGTGTCGACGTCGAGATCGTTGGTCGGCTCGTCCAATAGCAACAAGTTGCCCCCCTGCTTCAGCAGCTTGGCGAGGTGAACACGATTGCGTTCCCCTCCAGACAGAGTGCCAACGAGCTTCTGCTGATCGCTCCCGCGGAACCCGAACCAGGAGCAGTAAGCTCGCGACGCGACCTCGCGCTTGCCGAGCTCTACGGTCTCTTCGCCGCCGGAGATCTCCTCCCAGACGCTGTGGTTCGCCCCGAGCGCTTCACGGGACTGATCGACATAGGCGATCTGGACCGTCTCCCCCACCGTGAGCGTGCCAGCGTCGGGCTTCTCCTCTCCGACCAGCATGCGGAAGAGCGTCGTCTTGCCGGCGCCGTTGGGCCCGATGATCCCGACGATGCCGCTGCGCGGCAGCCGAAACGTGAGGTCGTCGATGAGCAAGCGATCGTCGAACCCCTTGCGGAGGCCGTTCGCCTCGATGACCAGGTCCCCGAGGCGCGGGCCTGGTGGGATGCTGATCTCGTGTCCGTCGCGGGCGCTCTTGTTCGCCTGGTTCATGAGCTCCTCGTAGGCGGTCAGGCGGGCCTTGCTCTTGGCCTGCCGGGCGCGCGGTGAGGCGCGGACCCACTCGAGCTCTTGCCTGAGCTTGCGCTGACGTGCGCTCTCCTGCTTCTCCTCTTGAGCGAGGCGCTGACTCTTCTGCTCGAGCCAGCCGGAGTAGTTCCCCTTGAAGGGATAGCCGCGCCCGCGATCGAGCTCCAGGATCCACTCGGCGACCTCGTCGAGGAAGTATCGATCGTGCGTCACGGCGACGACCGTGCCGGGGTACTCGTGCAAGTATCGCTGCAGCCACGCCACGGACTCTGCGTCGAGGTGGTTGGTCGGCTCGTCCAGCAGGAGCATGTCCGGTTGTTCCAGGAGGACGCGACACAGCGCCACTCGTCGCTTCTCCCCACCGCTGAGGTGCGCCAACTCCGCCTCACGCGGCGGCAAGCGGAGCGCCTCCATGGCGATGTCGACCCGTGAGTCCAGGTTCCAGGCGTCGATGGCGTCGATGCGATCTTGGAGCTTGCCCTGCTTCTCGAGGAGGGCGTTCATCTCCTCGTCGCTCATCGGCTCGGCGAAGCGCATACTGAGCTCCTCGAACTCCCGTAGCAGCGCGCGCGTCCCCGCCACCGCGACCTCGACCGCCTCCTCGACCGTCCGGGCCGAGCCGAGCTCTGGCTCCTGGGCGAAGTAGCCGACTCGGATGCTCGGGTGTGGCCGTGCTTCTCCGATGAAGTCCTGATCGACGCCCGCCATGATCCGCAGCAACGAGCTCTTGCCGGAGCCGTTGCTGCCGATGACGCCGATTTTCGCGCCTGGCAGGAAGGCGAGGGTGATGTTCTCGAGGACCTTCTTGTCGGGGGGGTGCACACGGGTCACCCCCTGCATCGTGAAGACGAATTCGGCCATGGCGGGAAGCTACGCTCGGTCGCCCCGCCCGCCAAGCGAGCCACCGGCGGTGCGCCCGGCCCCGCTACGCGTGCGCCGCGGCCGCGCGACCCGGGCAGCGCTGACCCAGCGCCGACCCGGACTGACTCAGAACGTCAGCCATTTGAGGCCGACGCCGCCCTGGAGGATGGGGGCCTGCCACGTGGACTCTCCCAGAGCGTAGGGCAGGTGTGCGTTCACCTCGAGGTTGACGTGGAGCGTCTCGCTCAAGGGAAACTCGGTGCTGAAGAGGACGCCCGGCGCGGCGAGGAGCTGTGAGCGTTGTGTCTCGCTCAGCAGGCTGGCTTGGGGCTCGAAGGTGCCCACGGCGCCGAGGGTGAGCTCGATTCCGTTCGGAGCGTGCCACCCCAGCAGGGCCCGCATGCCGATGGGGAACCGCAGGGCGCCCGCGTTGTCCTGGTGGCTCGGGATGAGGCCTCCGCCGACAAACGGAGAGGCCGTCAAATCGAAACCACTGCCGCTCGCCAGCCGTAGACGTGAGTTGAGCTCACCGCCCATGCCATGTCCACGGACGCCAATGTCGATGTCCCGTGTCAGACCCCAACGCAGGCCGAGCTCTGCGCTCGGCCGGGTGCGCTGCTCGGGGCCTGGGTTGTTGACGACGGCGTTCGCGTGGACCGCGACCTCCTGGCGCCCCGGCGGGGTCGGCGTCGCGGTGAGGTGTGAGCCGTAGGTCGAGCAGCCGGAGGACGCGAGCACCAGCAAGCACAGCAACGACGCGCCGCCGAAGGCCGCCTTCACGCGCGGATCAGGGAGTGGTCGCATCGGGCGCCGTGGGTCCGAAGGAGCGGGCCCGCGGGCAGCGGGGTTCACACGGTGGGCTGGACATCGTCGTCCCCGTTTATCGTTTCCACGGGGGGAAGACACGACGCAGCGCAGGATCCTCGAGGGGATTGTTGCGTCAGCTCGAGCTGGTCACTAAAGTGAGTTGCTTGTGATGGCTAGCCCGGCGTGTCTAGCTCTCGCGTGGCGAGCATGAAGAGCATAAAGAGAACAAGGGAACGCTGGTACGATCGCGTGCCGGTCACGGATGGCTTGGCCGCGGAGCGCACGTTCCTCGCCGCGGAGCGGACTCTGCTCGCCTACATCCGCACGGCCTTCGCGCTCTTCCTGGCGGGCTTCACCGGCGCGCGCCTGCTCGATGATCGGCTCCTGGTCGTGATCGGCTACACGCTCGCGGTCCTCAGCCCTGTCGCCCTCGGCATGGGGATCCTGAGGTTTCGACTCAGCGCTCGCGCGACGCGGCGCCTGCTGGCGCGCGTGCAACGCTGAGGGGAGCGGTCAGCTGTCCGCGGAGGGCTCGGGGCGCGGAGCGACTCAGCGGCCTCGAGCGTCGAGCCCGCGGCTGAGAGACGAAGGACGCGCGATCGTCGCCGATCGCACGTCCTCGAGCGACGAACGGTTTGCCGGAGGCGGACCGTTCGCTGCGATCAGAGAAGCACCTGGAGGATCAGCCTCGGTAACCGCCGCCGTCGCGTCCGCGTCCGCCGCGCCCGCCGCCGAAGTCAGCGCGCCCACTCCCGAAGTCACCGCGTCCGCCGCGTCCGCCGGAGTCTGCCCCGCGCCCTCCGTAACCTCCTCCGTTGCTGCCGTTGCCGTCGCCGCGTCCGCCGAAGCCTCCACGTCCGCCGCCGGGGCCCCCGCGCTCACCGCGGAACCCGCCCCGCGCGCCTCGTTCCTCCGCTTCGTTGACTCGCAGCTGGCGACCATCCAACTCGAACGCGTCGTCTGTGGACAAAATGACGTCCGCCGCGCCGTCGTCCAGCTCGACGAAGGCGAAGCCCTTCGAGCGCCCCGTGTCGCGATCCACGATCACGCGCGCCGACAACACCTCACCAAACTGGGTAAACAGGTCCACCAGGTCCTGATCGGTGGCAGACCACGGGAGATTACCAACGAAAATCTTCTTCACGCTGTGCCTACTTTTCGAGCACCGGCACCGGGGTTGGTGCGGTTCGTCAAACGTTGCGCCAGCTGCCTGAAGCTGGCAAGCGCTCGTGCAGTGGCCTCGGCTGGACGCCAACGGTCGATACGAAGCGAGGGAAAGGGAGCCGGGGGGCGAAGGGACACCGAGCGGCCGGGCCGCCAGGCTGCCAGGCGCGGTGCAATTCCCGCAGCGCCGTAAGAGGGCGCGCAAGGTCCTTTTCATCGTTGCTGCAAGGATGGCGGAGGGATGGCGTTTTGTGGGTAGGAGTGGGACATTCCGTGATAGTTACATGGCAAGCTGCGAGCTCAGCGCTTGCCACTTCACGGACGGACCATGGCCTACCCTCTCGTTTGCCCCTCCTGCAGTTTCACCACCAGGGTCACCGTTGAGCTGTTCGCCCGCAGGATGAGCGGACGGCGCGTCAAGATCCCGTGCAAAGGCTGCCGAGGCTCGCTGCTAGTGGACGCGACGGGGGAGACGGTACGGGTCACACCGTATCGTGGGTCCACGCCTCCCGCCGGGGATGCGGAGGGCGCAGGCCCCTCTGACGGCTCCGCGGCTCCCGCGCTGACGGCAGACACCTGGGGCCTCGCCGTAGCGTCTCTCCCTCGTGCCCGTGAGCTTCAGGAGGAGGACCTACCTACGTTGCGGCGGAGCGAGGTGCCCACGGACGAGGCCTTTCTGTCTCCGGGCAGCAGCTCGGAGGCCCCCACCACGTCCTGGCTGCACTCGATCCCACCGCTCAGGCCCATCGATCCCGCCTCTTTTCTGATCCCAGCGAGGCGCCGGGGAGCTCGTGTGGCTGCTCTGGGGCTCCTCCTCGTCGGCGTCGTGGTCGCCGTCGCCTGGGCGATCCCGAGCTGGGACGTCGTGAGCGATTCAGGAGCACGTGAGGCGGAGCGCGCAGCGGACGGACCACCGGCGCTCACGTCCCCGGCCGCGCCGCTTTCGGAAGAGGCTGTGATCGTCGACGCGGGGCGCGGCGCTTCGTCGAGCTCGCCGGTCGCCTCGGGGCGCGGCGCTTCGTCGAGTTCGCCGGTCGCCTCGGGGCGCGTCGACGCCGCGCAGCCGGCCTCACCGGAGCGAGTCCTCGAGCCCGCGCGGTCGACGCGACCGTCCTCGCCGCGGGTGGCCAGGGCGGCGGCGCCTAGCGAGGTGACGGCGCCTAGCGAGGTGACGGCGCCAGCCTTGGGCACGGTGAGTCCCGCGGGAGAGCAGCTGGAGAGGGAGCCACAGCCCTTCGACAAGGGCGCCGCCGCGGCCGCCCTGGGCGCCGCTGAGGCGGAAGTCGGAGCGTGCCGGGCTGCGGGGGATCCGTCGGGGACGGCGCGCGTCGTGGTGACGTTTGCGCCCTCGGGGCGCGTCACCACGGCGACCGTCTCCGGTGCTCCCTTCGCGGGGACCCCGACCGGAGGTTGCATCGCGGCGCGCTTCCGCGCGGCGCGGGTCGCGCCCTTCGCCGGCAGCTACATGACGGTCACGAAGACCGTGGGCGTGCGGTGAGGGCCGCTCCGGCCCCGTCGGCTCTTCTCTCCCGCGGACATCGCCTCGGTGCCCTTCACGACGTTTTGAGACCGATCGGTCTCTTTTTCTCAGCGCGCTCAGAGCGCCTCGCTGCCCTTCACGACGTTTTGAGAC
>JAEWOQ010000456.1 GCA_023460875.1 Pseudomonadota bacterium | reverse complement strand
GAGCGCCCCCAAACAGAGCGCGCCAGGGGAAGCCACCGTCCAAAGTCCCCGAGGTGCTCAGGACGCTTCGAGTCGGCCCCCGCAGGTCGCCCCCGCTGGCAAGGGACCGAGCTCCGCGCCCCCTTTCACCGTGGACCGCAGGGGCTCGTCGTCGCCCCGCGGCCTGGGGTTGAAGAGCGCCGTCGACGTCGACGCGGGGCGCTACTCACTCTCGTCTCACGCTCCGAGCGATGGGACCGGCGATGGACGTCACTCCTCCTCAGCGCCACCGCACAGCGACCCCGTCCCTCGGGCGCCGCGGGTGCCCACGGAGTTCTCCCCCCCTCCCCTGGATCCTCTCCCTCAAGCGCCGGAGGGCCCGCGCACGCAGCGTGGCCTCGGGATCCCGAGCCCTCCGCCGGGGCCGCTCGGGGACTCGACACATCACCAACCGCTCACCTCGGCCTCCAGCAGAACGGTGCGCGGCATCGGGTCGCTCCGATCCCCCAGCGTCGCTCCCCCGGGCGGCAATCCCCTCAACCGCACCGTGCGTGGGATCGGCCCCTCGGAGGTGCTCGACGCGCTCTCCCATCTTTCAGGCGGACAGCTTCCAGGCGGACAGCTTCCAGGGGCCGACGTTCGCGAGGCGCCCCGGCTCCCTCCCGCTGGGTCCGCCTCTTCGGGGATCGCCGTCGGCAAAGAGACGTTGAAGTGGGGTGTGTCGGCGCCGCTCTTCGACGAAGCGGGCACCCCGTTGGCGCGGCCCCCGGCCAGCCCGACCTCGAGCATCCCGACCTCCAGCACCCTGACCTCGAATACCTCGAGCATCCCGGGGTCGGGCCCCTGGCCCGGGCAGCAGACGACGTCGGCCTCCACACCTCCAGCGCGCGTAATTTCCGTCCAGCACATTCGCCCTGCCACGCTGCCTCGGACGAAGCTCGCGACACACCTGCGCGGGGTGGCGCGCGAGCTCCTCGAGCCCACCACGACCTCCGGGCGTGTGGTCCTGCTCACGGCTCCCCCCTCGGACTCGGATCTCCTGGTGCGGGCAGCGGTGGAGTTGGCCAACCACGTCGGCGCCACTTGCCCCGGTGACGTCGTGCTCGGAGAGACGGATTTCGAGCGGCCACGGCTGCGGGAGTGGCTCGGCGTCGAGGTGCCCTTCGGCAAGGGATTGTCCGAGCAGATCCACGGGGTCGTGCGTACTGGGCAGTCTGGCCCTTGGACGGTGATGGACGCGGAGCTCGGGTTTCACCTGCTGCTCGAGGGGCGCATCCGCTCCCCAGGACTGCTCTGGTCCCAGGAGTTCCCCGAGGTCATCGACGCGCTCCGGAGGCGTTATCGCCTCGTCTTGCTCGTCGCCCCGGCGAGGCCGTCGTCGGTGGACGAGCAGGCGCTCCGAGACGTCTGCGACGCGGCGCTCGCCATCAGCGCCGAGGGCACGTCAGAGAAGATCCGGGCCGCTCACTGGCGTCGCCTCGAAGACAAAGTGATCCGCACGCTCCGCCTGCCGGCGGCCGGCTGAGCCGAGGCCGCTGCTTTTGGGGGCGGCGGGGCGCCCTCAGGGGACCTGGCTCTCGTCGGAGGCGACGGCGGAGCGCGCGGTCGTCGACTGCGCGGGTTGCAGGGGTTGCGCGGCCGTCGTGTGCGCAGACGTCGCGGAGCCGGCGCCCGGTTGGCCCGGGACGGAGTGTAACGTCGTGAGGCCGCTCTCGGCGGGGGCTTCTTCGGCGAGCAACGCGGGGCCGCGGACCTCCGAGCGCGGAGGTTCCTCGGCGAACACCGCCTGTGGTTCTGCGGGCGGCGTGAGGCGCCCACGCGCTCCCGGGCCGAAGGCCTCCACCAGCTGCCGCCCAAAGATCCAGAAGAACTTCGGATCCCGCAGCAAGTAGCGCCGTGCCAGCCGACGTGGCTCCCGCACGAGCCGATAGGCCCACTCGAGGCCCGCTCGGGACACCCAGCGCGGCGCGCGCTGGGCCGTGCCCGCGGAGAAATCGATGGCCGCCCCCACGCAGACGAGGACCGCCGGGGAGAGCGCGGCGCGGTTGCGGTGGGAGAAGAGCTCCGATTTCGGCGCACCGCACGCCACGAACACGATCGCGGGCCCGGCGGCGTGGATCACCTCGAGCAGGGCGGCCTCGTCCTCCGCGCGACCGCCGGCGTCGATGCGCGGCGCGCACAGGCCCACGACGCGGAGCTCAGGGTGACGCGCCACGAGGTTGTCGCGCGCCACCTCGGCGACCCCTGGGAGCCCCCCCAGCAGGAACACCGGCAAGCCCTCCCGAGCAGCCCGCTCGACGAGGGGTTCGAACAGATCCGATCCGGACACCTTCTCGGGGATCCCGAGGCGCAACAAGCGCGCCGCCCAGAACACGGGCGTCCCGTCCACCAGAGACAGGCTCACATCCGCATAAGCGTCCTGGAACTCGGGGTTCTCCTCGGCCACGACGATGTGATCGACGTTCGGCGTGTAGACGGTCCCACCGCGCCCTGAGCGCGCGAGCTCCACGATGCGGTCCACCGCCTCCGTCAGCGTGACAGGGTCGAGGGGCACCTGACCGATGCGCACCCGCGGTGTTTCGAGGGTCATGGCAGCCCACCTCACCCGAAGTCGGGGACCCTGACAAGCCCCCCCGCGCAGAATCTCCGGGCTCCAGAGCTCGACCGGCTCGTCGCTATCGTTGCCGGTTCCTCGCGGTGTTTCTTTGCCGCGTTCCTCGCGGTGTCTGAACCTCCGGGAGCTCGCGCCCGGTTGGGCCGTAGGCGGTTCGGCCCTCCGCGGTTGGACCGTAGGCGGTTCGGCCCTCCGCGGTTGGACCGTAGGCGATTCGGCCCTCCGCGGTTGGACCGTAGGCGATTCGGCCCTCCGCGGTTGGACCGTAGGCGGTTCGGCCGTGCCCCCGGGCGAGCGTTCCACCAAGGAAACAGGACGCGGCCGCTGCGCCGTGCCGATCCCGCCGTGCCGCTCCCGCCGTCCCGATCCCATGTGCCGATCCCATGTGCCGATCCCGGTGCCGTTCCCTGCGCCGCAGGGCACGCCCTTTTGATATGTTGGGGCCATGCCCGCGCCTCTGCTCTCGATCGGACTTTCGCTGGGCGCTGCCCTCCTGGCGGCGCCCTCCGCGATCTTCACGACCGAAGTGCTCGCTTCGTACCTGCCCCGCAGGAAGGCACGCCGCGCGCTGCCCACGGAAGACTTCCGGGTAGCGGTGCTGGTGCCCGCCCATGACGAAGCCACCGGCATCGAGGCCACCGTGCACCACCTGCGTGCAGAGCTCGGACCTGCGGACCGCCTCGTGGTGATCGCGGACAATTGCTCGGACGAGACGGCTGCGCTCGCCCGGGGTGCGGGCGCAGAGGTGTTGGAGCGCAGAGACGCCGAGCGACGCGGCAAAGGCTACGCGCTGAGCTACGGCGCCGACCACCTCACGGCGGATCCGCCCGACGTGGTCGTCGTGATGGACGCCGACTGCCGCGTCGCCCGCGGCAGCCTACGCGGACTCGCCTTCGAGGCGCTGGCGAGCGGGCGCCCCACCCAAGCGGTCTACCTCCTCGAGAGGCCCGTGGGGAGCAACGATCTCTCGGGGATCTCTGCCTTCGCGTTCCTGGTGCGTAACCTCGTTCGACCCCGGGGGCTGCGGCGCCTCGGGCTGCCCTGCGAGCTCACCGGCACGGGGATGGCGTTCCCGTGGCCCGTGTACCGGGACGCTCCCGCCACCCACGGCTTTCTCGCAGAAGATCGTCTGCTGGGGCACGAGCTCGCCCTGCGCCGCGCGCCCCCGCTGCTCCACGAAGATACCCTCGTGGTCGGTGAGCTCGCCCAGAACGCCCCCGCGAGCTTCAAGCAGCGCCGGCGCTGGGAGCACGGGGGGCTGGCGCTCCTCTTCGGCACCTCGCCACGCCTGCTCTTGCACGGCGTGCTGCGGGCCAACCCGGGGCTCATCGCCCAGGGCCTCGACGCCGCCGTCCCGCCCCTCGCGTTGCTCGTGCTCCTGCAGACCGGCGCGGCGCTGGGCACCGCCGGGATCGCCGTCGTGGGGGGCCCCGTCCTTCCCTTCGTGCTGGCGGCGGGGGGCTGCGTCGTGCTCGGCGCTGGAGTCGTGCTGGCCTGGGCCGTCGATGGCCGCCGCCTGCTCCCGCCCGCGGAGGTGCTGCGCATCCCCCGCTACGTCCTGTGGAAGCTGCCCCTGTACGCGAGCTTCGCGCGTCACGGCGCCCACGGGGAGTGGGAGCGCACGGACCGCGGCGCCTGATCGCCGCCTTCAGCGCCCGCCGCTGCGATCCATGGGCACCTCACCCAAGAGCGGCAGCCCCAAGGTCTTGACCTGCCATGGCGCCAGCAACCGCCCCCGCAGGAGCTCGAGGAGCGGGCCGACCGCGAAGCTCAACAGAAAGCCGAACACCACGCTGCCCACCCCGATGAGCAGGGGCAGCTTCGGCTTGAGGGGCGCGATCGGCACCTCTGCCTCCACCGTGATGAGGTAACGGTGCTTGAAGGCCGTCTCCGCCGTCGCGATCTCCAAGTGCGTGCTCGCCACCCGCTCGCTGAGCTCGTTGTATTTGTTGATCGCGGTGATCAGCTTCGCCTGCTCCGCCGAGATCGCCGCGGACTGCTCGATGCGCACGGGGCCCGACTTGGTGGGCGCGGCGGCATCCGGCGCGTTGAGGCGCACCGTCCGCCTGGCTCCGCCATCGTCGGTGGGCGCCTTGGAGAAGGCCTCGATCTTCGCCAGCAGCTCGCTCTCCTCTGTCTTGAGCGCGTCGAGCTCCGCAGGCGGGGTCGACGCCTCTTCGATGCGAGCCTTCTGATGGATGATCAGCGGGTGCTTCTCGGCGTAGCTCGCGCTCAAATCGGTCAGCTGCAGCTTGAGCTCCGTCAGCCGCCGCTGCCAGGGCTCCTTCGTCTCGCGGATCCGCTGCCGCACCTTCTCGAGCTTGCCCACGAGCAGCGGATCCGGCTCGAGCTTGACCTCGCTCCGCGCCGCGCTCACGACCTCCACCACGCGCGGCTTCGCATCGGCGCCGTCCGCCTCTGGAGCGGGCGGCTCGTACCAGCTCGCCTTCTCCACGCGCTTGAGGAACCGGTCCACGTCGCGAGCAGCGGCCTTCGCCTGCTCCTCCTGGATCTTCAGCGCCTCTCGCAGCACGTCCAGCTCACCGTCGAGCCGCTCCTGAAAGAAGCGGTCCCGGGTCACCTCCACGATCCGCGCGGCGGTCTCGGGATCGGACCACATCGCCTTGATGGTGATCGTCGTGGAGTGGTCGGTCTCCACGATCAGGCGCTGGCCGAGGGTCGCCATCAGCGTCCGGATGCGGGTCCTCTCGTCCTGGCGATCGAGCCCGTTCCTGAGGAGCCAGTCCTTGAACTTCAGCAACGGGGGCCGACGCTCCGTCCAGAGCCGCTCGAGGTCCACCTCCCGCACGATCTCGCGCAGGTTCTCCTGGCGGAAGATCCGCTCTTGCAGGCCGCGGAACTCGTCGACCCGGGGCACCTTCCGCTCCGGGTTCACGTGCACCATGAACGCCCCCTCACCGACGAGCACGCGGGTGAGGGTCTCATACTTCTTCGGCAGGAGAGCGCCCGCGGTGATCCCCAGCGCCGCGACGCTCAGGAACACCAGCACCGCCAACCACCACCGGCGGCGCGTGGCCGAGAGCACGAACGCCGCGATTTCGAGCGGGTGAATCGGGGAGCCTTCCCCCCCGCCCTGCTCTTCCAGGTCCAGATCGTCGTCCGTCATGCGTCGATGGCGCAGCGCTCCATGGGCTACTCGCGCGACGGCAACGTATCACGCGCGCTCGGTCGAGAGCCACTGCCCTCGATCCCGGGGTAGCCGAGCCCGGCGCGTTGGTCGCTCGGCGGGTCGGTCCCGCGGTCTCACGAGCGACGGGGTGTCCTGCGCGGCGCAGGGGCTCGCGCTCCGGCTCGTTGCCCCGGCTCGTTGCAGGGGCTCGTTGCAGGGGCTCGTTGCCCCGGCTCGTTGCAGGGGCTCGTTGCCCTGGGGAATCAGCCAGCGGGAATCGAAGAGGTCGCTGGCAGGGTGGCCGGTGGCAGGGTGGCCGGACGAGTCCTCCGGCACCCGCTCGCGCCCGCTCCGGTGACCATGGTAGACGCTAGAGTCTGCAGCACGAGCTCCCGATGCGATTCTCCCAGCGCCGCCCGTTGCCGTCCTCGACCGTCCTGCGCTCGACCGTCCTGTTGCTCGCCGCGCTCTCGGCCACTTCCCTGGGGGGTTGCAAGGACCGCGGCGTCTACGTGGACGGTTTTCGTTACTCGCCCACGGAAACGCCGCCGCCCCAACCACCGGAGGTCGTGCGCGTCGGCGACGACGTCTCCGTGGTCGTGTTCGGAGAAGCGGCGCTGTCCGCAAAGGGCGCGCGGGTCTCCCCCCGGGGCACCATCACCCTCCCCTTGCTCGGCGAGGTGGTCGCCGCTGGCAAGACCCCCCAGGTCCTCGCTCAGGATCTGAAGAAGGCCCTCGCCGCCTACGTCACGACTCCCCACGTCACGGTGACCATCGATCAGTCCCCTGTCGTGGTGACCGTCATCGGCGAGGCGCGCGGCAACGGGCGGTTCAAGCTCGAAGGCCCGGTGCGCCTCATCGAAGTGCTGGCTCAAGCGGGCGGCCTGAACGAGTTCGCCGACGAGTCATCCATCTACGTGCTCCGCGGCGACCAGCGCATCCGCTTCGCCTACGACGACATCATCCGAGGCGCGCCCCACGCTCGCGACTTCTTGATGATGACCGGCGACGTGGTCGTGGTCGAGTGAAGTCGACGTCATGACGGGATCGCTGGCAGTCCTCCTCGCGCCGCTCGTCGTGGTCGGCTTCGAGGACCGCGTCGAGACCCGCGTGCGCACGTTCGGGGATGGAATCCCCCGCGTGGACCTCGTCGAGAGCGCGAGCCTGCAGCTCTCCATCTCCGGGCAGCGCAACTCAGCCACGATCGGGTACGCCCCCATGCTGCTCCTGCTCTCGGTGGGGACTCCGGAGCAAGCGGTGGGCTTCGCGCAGACCTTCAATGGGACCGCCACCCACACCTATCGCCGCGGCTTCGTGAGCCTTCAGCACAGCTCCGTCCTGGCCCGCAACAACCTGCGGCTCACCCTGGTCCCTCAACCGCTCGATCCCTCGGGCCCCACGGACCAGACCCCCACGGTGCCGCTGCCGCCGGGGAGCGCCGCGAGCGGGGGCGCTCTCTACGACACGGTCGTCTGGTTCGGCTCGACGCGGACCTCCCTCGCCCTTGGGCAGACCTTGAGCCAACGGCTCCGCCTCCACGAGTACGTCTCCTACTCCGCTCATGGGGGCCTGGGCTCAGCGACCGAGACCCTCTACCCGCGCCAGTATCAACAAGCCGCCGGCGCGGGTTTGGGACAAACGCTCTCCCGTCGCGACACGTTGACCCACGGCCTGGACGCCCAGCGGACCTCCACGTCGGGTCGGGCGGAGGTCTACGTCTTGAGCCTGCGTGAGACCTGGGCGCACGTGTTCTCCAGCGCCACCTCGGGGCAGCTCTCCGCTGGCCTCGCGTACGCTCGTGAGGTCGACCTACCAGGCGATGACCGCGAGGGGCTCGACACGTGGTTGCCGGTGGGCGAAGGCAGCCTCATGAGCCGCTGGACGGGAGATGGCGCCCGCGCCGCGCTCACGACCGCCGTGGGGGTCGCGCCGACCGTCGACTGGTTGTCGGGGCGGCTCGACCAGCGCGGCTATGTGAACCTGACGTTTACGGAGGAGCGCCGTCGCTTCACCTGGTACGTGGGCGGGAGCGGCATGACGTCCCTGGATCGGAGCAGCCCGAACGCGCTCACGATCGCCGCGCTGGCCGCGGGAGCGTCCCAGCGCTGGTCCCGGGAGGTGTCCGTGGACGCCAACATCACCGCGAGCCGGCAGCTGTTCGGGGGGGAGAACATCGCCGCCTCGACGCTCTGGATGGCCTTCGCCGGCGTCACCTACCGCCCCAATCCGTGGCGCCTCTGAGAGACCGGCGCCCACGCCGCCCCGCCTCGTAAGACTCCGCCTCGTAAGATCCCGTCTCGTAGGGCCCCGAGGCCCTGCCTCCACGGCCTTTCAGGCCCGGGCCTTCCGCCGACGCACCATGTCGCGGACCAAGGCTATGGTCTCCGGATTCAGCACGCCGGTGATCCGGAGGCACACCACGTAGGCGACCACCGCGACAGGGGCGGCCACCCAAGAGGTGACGAGCGGGCGCAACACCAACCCCACGGCCGTCATGCACGCCGCCGCGAGCAGCGCCCCGCCGAAGGGGCGGAAGAACGACGCGTCCAGCAGGCGCGTCGGGCTGAGGCGGAGCGCGGCGACCACGAGGAACCCCTCGGAAGCGACCGTCGCGGTGACGACCCCGAGCCCGCCGTTGCCCATGGAATCCTGGAACACCGGGATGAGCACGACGTTCAAAGCCGAGCTGATCGCCACGCTGCCGAGCTGGAGCAAAGCCCACACGCGCTGCAGGCCGAGCGCGTTCACGTAGGTGGCCAGCACCATCACGAAATACAGGAAGAAGATGACCAGCGCGGAGATCCTGAGGTTGTCCTCAGCAGGCTCGAAGCTCTCTCGGCTGAAGATCTGGATGCCGATGTCCGGGAACAAGGCGCACCCCAAAGACACCGGCAGCACCACCCAAGACATGACGCCCAGCGCCGAGCGGGTCGTCGCCGCGGCCGCCTCCGGGTCCTCCGCGAGGAGCCGACACAAGGTCGGATAGAGCGAGGCGATCACCGCGCTGCAGGGGAAAATGAGGAACCCCACCAAGCGCTGGGCGGCCGCGTACCAACCCATCACCTCCGGGCCAGCGAGCTTCGAGAGCATCACGGCGTTGATGTTCCACTGGAGCACCACGACGCCCCCGAGCACGAGGAACCCGATCCCCTCCCGCGCGAGCAGACGCACCGTGGCCATCTGGGCACGCCGCAGCTCGATGCCCAAGCGCGCCAGCAAGCGCCAGTCGATCCAGCTGGCCAAGGCAGCCGCCGCCAACTGCGCCACCATCACGCCGACGAGCCCCCCGCCGAGCAGCAACGCGGGCACGATGGCGACCAACGTGGCGAACTGAAGGATCAGCATGTTGCGCGCGACGAACTCGGAGCGCTCGTACGCCCGCGCGGCCAGCGCCGCCGTCTGCCCGAACTGGAACAGCAAGGTCTGCCCGGCGACGATCGCCAAGGCGATGCCCACCTGGGGCGGATAGTCGAGCAGCCGATAGGCCCCAGCGAGCACGAGATGTGCGACGACGAAGCTCCCCAACCGCAGGGCGAGCGCGCTGCCCAAGAGGGAGCCGGCCGCGCTTCGATCCCGCGCCACGGCGCGCTGAGCGGCGCCCCCTTGCCCGAACTCGCTGAAGGTGGCCGCGAAGCCCGCCATGGTGGTGACGAGGAAGAAGAAGCCGTAATCCTCGGCGCCGAGCCAACGCGCCAGCAGCGCGCTCGTGAGGATGCCGAGGGGCATGCCGATGATCTGACCGCCAGCGAGCCAGAGCGTGTTCTTCGCGACCAGGCGGGTGGTCGCGCTCCGGTCGGACGCGGGAGGGACCACGGTCGTGGTCTTCAGCTCGACAGACTCCATCGCTCACCTGCTAGCACGAAGCACGTCGCTCGGTGCCGTCGGCTCCGCGCCCGCTCCGACGCCTGGAGACGCCGAGTCCACGACCTGTCGCAGCAGCGACAAAAGGGTCTCCGCGGACCTGCTGGCGTCGAACTTCTCCTCGACCAGGGCGCGCCCCCGCTGGCCGAGCTGCTGGCGCAGGGCACCATCCTCCACCAGGCGCTCCAACGCTTCCCGGAGCGCCTGGCCGTCCCGGGGGGGCATGAGGAACCCGCTGCGCTCCACCTCGACGATGTCCGCGATCCCGCCGACGTCCGACACCACCACGGGCAAGCCCATCGCCATCGCCTCGAGAGACGCGATCGAGAAACAGTCGCCCTCGGTCGGCAGCACGAACGCGCTCGCCGCCCGATAGAGGTCGAGCAGCGGCTCACTCCCAGCGGTGAGCCCCCTGTGAACTCGCACGCCAGGCTCCTCGACCACAGGGTCTCGGGTCACGAGATCCAGCTCCGCGCGACCGCGGAAATGCGCCCGAAACACCTCGAGCAGGAGCCGCCCGCCCTTGCGCTCAAAGTCTCCGCCAACGAACAGCAGGCGCGGCAAGTCGTCGCTCGCGCCCCGCGCGGGGAGCCGCCAGCGCGCCAGATCGATCCCCGGGTGGACCACCCGCGTCCGCCCCTCGGCGACGCCGTAGTCCTCCACGAACGAGCGGCGCGCCCAGCGCGACCACCCCGCCACGAGCCGAGCTCGGAGGAACGTGCTCCGAACGGCAGCTCGCTTCATCCTGCGCACGAGCTCGACCCGATCGACCGAGTGCCCATATTGCTCTGCCTGCCCATCCAGCTGCGCCGGCGTCACGTCGGTCCACAGCAGCGTCGGACACCGCGTGAGCGCCCAGGGGTGAAACACCGCGGGATTGTGGGTCAAGAAGAAGAGGCCGTCATAGCGCCGACGCCGCAACGCGCGGGCCACCTGCACGAAGCCGCGCAGCGTGCCTTTGCCGCGATCGGGCCCCGGGAGTCGTTCGATGAGCCCGCCCTCCTCGACATAGGTGACGTCGCACCATGTATGGCCAGCCGCTCGGACATAGGGCTCGATGGCCTGCGCCGCGCTGCCGATGCCCACCTGGCGTTCGGCGAAGAAGCAGTAGTGATGCGCCGTCATTTCGGTATCTGCGTGTGGGACCGCTCCGCTGCGGGTCTGCGCTCGCGGTGCCAGGGCTGCAGGTCGGCCCTCTCAACGCGGTGCTCGAAACCGGGATTCGAGTCCTGCCATGGGTCGTCGTGGAAAACACCCCTCAACGAGCGCCACCAGCGTCCGATCGCTCGAAGAGAGCGCCCCACCGCACTCATCGTTTCCCTGGGGAGACGGCTTGAAAACGCTTGACCGGTGCCGTAGCGCACGAGACGCTCTCTTGACGATCGTCAATGTGGAGAGGTCAGGTTAACTCGGGAGACTCGATGGAGACACCATCAACCCTGGTCGATGATAAGGACCTATTTCCCCGACACCTCGGCCGCAAGCTCGTCCCCATCGTGGTGGTCGCGATCGCGGCCTACGTCGGTCTCTTCCTCCTCGCGGACGCGGACGCCACCGTCCAGGAGATGAGCCGCGTCTCCGGCCGAGCCATCCTCTTGGCCTGTGGGCTCTCGCTGCTGAGCTTCTTCCTCCGGGCGATCCGCTGGCACGCGCTCCTGCGCAAGGTCCGCTCGAATGTCCCCTTCACGGACAGCGTCCTGGTGAGCTTCGTGGGCTTGGCGATGACCATCACTCCGGCCAAGGCTGGCGAGGTCATCAAGTCGTTGCTGCTGAAGGACTCCTTCGAAGTACCCGTGGCGCAGAGCGCGCCCATCGTCATGTTCGAGCGCCTCGCGGACCTCGTCGCCGTCGTGCTGCTGGGCGGGGTCGCGCTCATGTTCGTGCCCGCGGCGCTGGCGCCGGGCATCGTCACGGTGGCGGGCGGTGTCGTCCTCGCCCTGCTGATCGCGGTGCTGCCGCGCGTGTTCGACTACATCCCCGCGCGCATCCTGAACGCCCGCTTCGTGGCGCCTCGCCGCGCGAAGCTCCAGAGCTCCTTCGAGGCCCTCAGCGCCCTGGTCGCGCCGAGCTCCTACCTCCCTGCCCTCGGGCTCTCGCTCCTCGCCTGGGGGATCCAGAGCGTCACCGTCTGGCTGCTCGCTCAGGCGTTCCCGGAGTTCGCCATCTCCGTGGTCGATGGGATCGTCGCCTACTGCGCGCCCCTCCTCGCCGGCGCGTTGGCCCTCGTCCCAGGGGGGCTCGGTGCGACGGAGGCCTCCATGGCGGGCGTGCTCGTGGTGCTCGCTGGATCCAGCTCCACCCTGAGCGTCGCGGCCGCGCTCACGATCTTGGTTCGGCTCGTGACCTTCTGGCTCGCCGTGGTCGTGGGCTTGATCGCCCTCGGCGCGTGGCGGCTCCGCCGCCTGCGCGTGGCTCGCGTGCGAGGCTACGACAGCGTCCGCCCCCGAGCGCCCTCCCACCCATCACTCACGCCAGAGAAGCTCCAAGACTGACCTCTACCACCTCCGATCCCTCAGGCTCGGGCGCGCCCGAGCCCCCAGCGCCACGCGCACAACAGCGCGAACAGCAGGGCGCCTCCAAAGAGGTAGTGAGACAGCAGGAGGACGTAGACGCGCTCGAGCAGGCCTCCAGGGGGCGCGGGAGGCCACACGACCGGCAGGGAGGCCACCAGGATAGCCCCCCAAGCGAGCCCGCGGTCCACGGGGGCGCGCACGAGCCCCTTCGACTTCGCCAGGACGAACGCCGCCGGCGCCAACATCCAGGCGTAGTAGTGGGACCAGGCGAGCGGACTCGCGATGCACGCGAGCACGAGCACCATCAACTGCTCGGCCTCCCGCTCACGCTCTGACACGGTGAACCAACGCGCCGGCGGCCCCTTCGACACGACGGCCGCCACCGCCGCGCTCGCGAAGAACGCGGCCGTCGGCAGGGACGCCCAGCGCCGCAGGGACGATCCCACGGGGTAGCCGTCCCAGTCGTACAGACCACCTCCCTCCCGGACCCAACGGGCCACCAGGGCGGGGACGGACTGCACGTTGAACGCGCTGACTGGGTGATCTGCCGCGTGGGCGACGAAGCGCTCGTGCCACAGGACGTGGGCGTCCAGCCCGAAGATCAGGATCGAGAGGGCCCCCGCGCCGCCCACCACCAAGCCCCCGCCCAGGGCGGCGCGCAGCCGTCCCCGCAGGGCGAAGTAAACCCCGAACAAGAGCAGCGGCAGCTTGAAGAGCGCCGCCGCCCCGAGCAGCGCCCCGGCCCGCACCTGCCGATCCTGGCGCAGGGCGACGAGCGCCGCGGTGAACGCCGCCAAGGCGAAATGGCTGGTGTTCCCCTCCCGGAGGCTGTTCATGAGCGGGCCGTTCAGGGCGAACAAGAACGCCAGAGTGACCGCCCCGGCGTCGTCGAGGTCGGCGAGGAGCACCAGCTGCCGCCAGGCCACCATGCACGCCAACACGCCGGCCACCGTGAAGAGGACGCTGGCGACGTCTGGTGGGAAGATCGCCAACGGCGCGAACACGAACGCCAGGATGGGCAGGTTGACGAAGCCGTGGACACCCCGCGCGAAGAGCTCCTCCATCTGCGTGCGCCCCTCGAGCACGCTGACGCCGCCCGCGTAGTACGCCTCCACGAAGTCTTCGAAGGGCCGGTGCGGCTCCGACACGACGAACATGCCCGCCGAGAGGGCCACGACCGCCGCCGTGACCAGGGGCCAGATCGATCCGGGGCGCCCCTGCCGGCCGGCCCTGCGCGCCTGCAGCAGAAACAGCCCGAGACAGACAATCGAATACCCAGCGTAGATCGCGACGGCTCGCATCAGCTCCTCACCGCCCGGCGGAGGTTCGGCTCCGCCGTCGCGCGCATCAACAGCTCACTCCACCGTCCACCAGGATCGTCTGCCCAGTGATCATGGCCGCCCCATCGCTCAGGAGGAACCGCACGAGCCCGAGCACGTCGTCCTCCGAAGCCAGGCGCCGCAACGGGGTGCGATTGACGATCTGCGCCAGCTGGCCAGCGTTCAGGGTCGAGGACATGTCGGTCTTCATGTAGCCGGGGGCGACGCTGTTCACTGTGATGGCGCGCCGTCCCAGCTCCCGCGCCAGCGCCCGCGTGAGCCCGTCCATGCCCGCCTTGGACGCGCTGTAGGCCGCCAACCCATTGTAGCCGCGGGTCCCGATGATGGAGCTGATGTTGATGATGCGCCCGCCCTCCTTGCCCTTGAGGAGGTGTTGGGACGCAGCGCGCGCCACCTGGATAGCCCCGAGCAGGTTGACCTGGAGGATCTTCTCGCTCTCCACGTTCGGGAACGAAGCGAGGATCCCCGCCTGGGCGATGCCAGCGTTGTTGATGACCCCGTAGAGGCCGTCCGCGCCCGCCCAGGCGACCGCGTCCCGCACGAAGGTGTCCACCTCCTCGGCGACGCCCACCTGACACGGGCCCCAGAAGAACCGTTCGCTGACCTCGGGCTGGCCGAGCAGCTCCTCGATCACCGGCGTCCGTGTCCTGCTGCAGGTCGACACGCGGTAACCGTCCGCCAAGAGGCCTCGAATCAGGTGCGCGCCGAGCCCGCGGCTGCCGCCGGTCACCAAGACGTGTTTGTGTTGCATCGTCATCCTTTCTTGCCGGAGGTCCCCACTTGAATCGCATCGACTACGCGGAACACCCGCGGCACCTGGTAAGTCGCCAGCTCCGCCCGGCAGCGGGCGAGGATCGCCTTCTTGGCCTCGCTCGGCTCCGACCCCGGCCCGAGCACGACGTCGGCGCCGACGAGGGCCCCGCTGATGGGGTTCGGGACCCCGTAAACCTTCGCTTCGACCACGCCGGGCAAGCTCAACAAGAACCCCTCGATCGCGAGGGGATAGACCTTCGAGCCCCCCACGTTGATCGTCGAGTCCTGACGGCCGAGGATCCGCACACGATCGCCGATGATCTCGCAACGATCCGCAGTCGCCACCCAGCCCCCCTCGAGGAGCGGCTGCGCCGCCTCCGTCAGGTAGCCCTGCATGGCGTTCGGCGTCTTGATCTGGAGGAGGTCGTCCTGCAACCGGAGCTCGACTCCCTGCACCGGCTGCTCGAGCCAGCCCTTGGGGAACCCCTCCAGGCCGTCGTGGACGGCGAAGACGACGCCCGCCTCCGTTGACGCGTAGATGTGCGTGATCCGCGCCGCCGGGAAGCGCGCCTTCAGCCGATCGAGGGTCGCCTGGTCCACCGCCTCCCCGCCGAGCGTGATCTGACGCAGCTCGATAGCCCCGGGGGGCGTCGCCATGAGAAAGGAACGCCAAAACGTCGGCGTGCCGCTGATCTGACCGACTTCCCAGCGCCGCGCGGCCTCGAAGAACCCCTGCGGGGTCCGCTCCTCCGGGACGACGATGAGCCCGTGGGACAAAGTCGCGGTGAGCATGACCTGCACCCCCGCGAAGCCCGTCGGCTGGTAGGTGAGCAACCAGCGGCCCTCCCGGTTGGCGGACACGCTCACGCTCGTGCGGACCTTCGCGAGCAGTGAGCCGAGGGTGTGGGCCGCGACCTTGGGGCGCCCCGTCGTGCCCGAGGTCATCATGAAGACGCGCGCCCGGGGTCCGTCGAAGCTAGCGCGCCCGTGCCCCGCCTGCTCGGCGCCTGCCAGCCCTGCGCCGGCCAGCCCAGCACCTGGCCCTCGGGCGTCGATGCCCGGCCCTGCGCCGGCCAGGACCTCGTCCCGCGCGCCGATCCGGAGCTGGACGCCGAACTCCGTCGAGAGGTCCTCCAGCATCGCCCCGGACAGGTTCGTGTGCGCGATCCAGAGATCGGCCCCCGCGCGCGCGCAGGCGTCGATCGCCCGGAGCACGTCCACGGGATCGTCGCTGACGACCATCGCCCGCTCGATCCCCTCACGACGTAGCCGCTCCGACAGCTCGTCCGAGCGACGCCGGAGCTCCCCCCTCGAGACGACCGCGGCGCCGCGTGCCACCAGCGCCGCGCCGTCCCCCTCCTCGAGGGGCAATCCAGGCGCCGTCGTCATCGCACGTACAGGTCGGCGAGCTCACCGGCGGTGCGAAACTCGATGAACCCCTCACCAAAGGGATCCCGCCCGGTGGTCTCCTCGAGCTCACGCACCAAGGTAGCGAGATCCAGTGAGTCGATGCCCAGCTCACCGCCGAGCAGCTCCGTCGACGCGTCGAGGGCGACGACGTCGAGCCCCTTCTGCTCGAGGATGTCCGTCACCAGCTTCTGAATCGCATTCAAGACTTCTTGTTTTTCCATTGCTCGTTCCTCCAACAAAGTGGGCTCAAAGTGGGCTCACGCTACCGCGAGTATCGGTGGGTTCCCCGTTCGAACCAAGCCAACAGACGGCTCGGCGATCCCCGCACAGCGGGCTCGCCCCGGCCAGGCGAGGTCGCGGTCCGCGCGCTCGGTGGGTCACGGCGCCTCCGAGGCATCGACCGCCACCACTCCGGGCGCGGTGACCGCGCCCAGCGCCGCTTCGATGTCACCGAGGACGCGGCGGGCCCGCTCGTGCCGGCGCTCTTCCTTCAGGTGGTAGACGGTGTCGAAGAACCAGGCGTCCGGCATGACGAACGCCTCGGGGGCGCTCGGCACCTCGAGGGGCGCCGCCCGCAAGACCTCGTGCAGACGACGGATCGCGCCTTCGTGCTCTCCGTAGAAGCTCTCGGCCACGGGGGAATAGGAGACGAAGACCGTGACGCCGACCTCCCGCATGGCCCGCGCGAACTCCTGCATGCGCGCGACCACCCCCGCGTCGACCTCCAGGTTGCTCAGGTCGTAGCCCGGGTTCGGAGCGTCCTCCCACTCCACGCCCCGGTGGCTCACGAGATCGCCGTGCGCCTCGAAGCCCGCCAGGGACTCGATTCGATCGAAGAGGGCCGTCGGATCCTCGGCTGAGTAACCGCGCGCCCAGTCCCGCGCCCCGCGCCCCGCTTCGCGCACGAGGCGCACCAGCTTGTGCTGAGCGACGTAGGGGACCGCCTGCAGGACCTCGAGGCGCTGCGACCACGTCAAGAACGTGAGGTTCTCGGGGCGCGCCTTCACCGCCATCAGCAGATCCGAGGCCGTGCCGTCGGGCGACTTGTAATAGCTGTCGTATTCGAAGGCCAAGACGACCAGATCGCCGGCGCGGAGATCGGGCTTCACCTCCTCGAGCATGAAGCGCACGCCGAAGTAGCCGTTCATGCCCATGTTCACGACGTAGCGACCCGTCGCCGCCGCGAGCGCCGCGCTGTCCTGGCCGTAAGCCAGGTTCGAGCCGCCCACGAGGACCACCTTGCTGCGCGTCGCCCCCGCGCCCGCGAGCCTCTCGTGCTTCATGCGCGTCGCGAGCGCGTAGTCGTTGCCTTCGGGGACGAGCCACACCGTGAGCAACGCCAACGCCGCGGGGACGACGAGGAAGAGCGTCCCCAGCGAGAGCAGGCGCAGGGTCGCCCTCCACCCTCGCAGCGGCGCGGCGCTCGGCGCCGCTGGCGGGGCTCCTTTCGGCGAGGTCGCCGACCCCGCTGCCGCCCCCGACGACGCGGGCGCGGAGGTCTGCGCAGGTCCCGAGCTCGCCCCCAGGCCTGCGCCCGATGCAGCCTCCGAGCCCGATGCAGCCTCCGAGCCCGACGCTGCCGTCGGCTCCGCCGCGGGGTTCGTCGTCGAGCGAGCACCTGAGGGGGTCTGGCTCATCTCAGAACTGGAAGTAAATGAAGCTCTGCTTCGTGTCATACAGCGCGCCGAAGAGCAGGATGCCAATGGCGCACACCTGATAGAAACACCAGCGCACCCAGGCGGGCCGCGCCGCCAGCCGCTCCTGGACGTTGCCCGTCGTCTGCCCCGACTCCAGGAGCAGCACCAGCGCCGCCCCGCACAGGCCGAAGCCGAGCTCGATCCACTGGCCATCCAGGACGGCCTTCACCCCCGCGGGAGCGCTCCCCCAGCCCGTGAACAGGTGCGTCACGATGTAGAAGGCGTCGCTCATGCTGTCCGCCTGGAAGAAGACGTACGCGAAGCACACGAGGGAGAAGGTCACCCCCACCTTCCAGGCTCTGTGCAGCCGCGGCACCTGCTGGAGCTTCAGCGACTTGGCGACCCGTGCCCGCCACTTCTGGGTGAGCATCGAACAGACCAGGTACGCCCCGTGCAAGGCTCCCCAGACGACGAAGGTCCACTCGGCGCCGTGCCAGAACCCGCTGACGACGAAGGTGATGAACAGGCTAATCAGGATCGTGTAGTAGAACTTGAGCTTGATGCGCCGCTGGCGGGTGAGGGGCGTGTAGATGTAGTCCGTGAGCCAGCTCGTGAGCGAGATGTGCCAGCGCTTCCAGAAATCTGACACGGTGGTCGCGAAGTAAGGCCTGTTGAAGTTCTCCGTCAGCTCGAAGCCCATCACCTTGGCCGAACCGCGCGCGATGTCCGTGTACCCGCTGAAGTCACAATAGACCTGGAACGCGAACAGCCAGGTGGCCAGCGCCATGCCGACGCCGTCGAAGCTCCGCGGGTCGTCGTAGACACGGGCCACGAAGGGGCCGAGGCGATCGGCGACGACGATCTTCTTGAAGAACCCCCACGCCATCAGCTCGACGCCGCCCACGATCCGCGCGTAGTCGAGCTCGTGCTTCACCCGCAGCTGCGGGAGGAGCTTCTTCCCCCGCTCGATCGGCCCCGAGACGAACTTCGGGAAGAACGTGACGAAGAGGCCAAAGCTGGTCAAGCTCCGCTCGGGCTTCTCTCCGCGCGCCACGTCGACCAGGTAGGCGATGACCTGGAACGTGTAGAACGAGATGCCGAGGGGGAGCAGCAGCTGGAGGACGGGGACCGGATAGTCGCTCCCGAACCATCCGAAGAAGGAGCGCAGCGACTCGTTGAGGAAACCCGCGTACTTGAAAACGACCAAGTTCGCGACGAGCGCGAGCACGCCGAGGGTGAGCAGTTTGTGCTTTCGCTCCTTGTCCGCCGCGGAGTCGATCGCGCGCCCCATCAGCCAACCCAGCGCGACGATCGCGAGCGTCTGCAGCGCCGCGACGGGGCTCGCGACCCCCACGAAGTACAAGCTGGCGAGCAGGAGCCAGGCAACGCGGGCGCGCTGCGGCAGCAGGAAGTAGCCGACGACGACCGCGGGAAAGAACGCCAGGTAGTGGAACGAATTGAAGACCATGGCGCGCCGGAGGCCTCGCGGGCTGTGTCTGCCGCGTCGACTGAGTTATCAGGCCCCCCTGAGACCGTCAATTACCGGCCGAGCAGCGCGCGGAGTTCGTCCGCACGGATGACGACGAGAGCGCGGACCGCGTCTCTCGGGCCGCCTCGGTGGCTGCATGGGGATCGGAAACCGGCTGTTTCTCCAGGGAATCACTTAGGGAATCACCGACGCGCCCGCCGAGCGGACGGCGGCCCTGGGCTCACGGCGGGGTGACGCGCGGCGCCGGGGAGCTCCAGGGGGCAGGCTGGGGGCAGGCGGACGGCCCGTGAGTCACAGAAATAGGGCGAACAGGGCACCGACGTGCGACGCGGTGTTGACGCAGAGGGCCACCACCGCGACGGCGAGCGCAGCCCGAAGCCAGGGGCGCATTCGCCTCGCCTCGCCCACCCGCGCGTACCAGCAAGCCGCTACCAACACCACGGCGAACGCCCAGTTCGGCGAGTAGAGGAACAGCTCGTCACCATAGACCCAGACGATCCCCGCATAAGCGAGCACCACCATCAGGGAGAACTTCAGGAGGACCTCCGCGCCGCCCCGGGTCCGCTCGCGCCGCCCGCCAACCATCCCCGCCAAAGCGAACCAGGAGAGCCACGCCACCGCGCCGAGCCCGCCCCAGAGTCGATGATCCGTGCACCAGGGCTCGAAGGTGGCGTTCGTCGCGACCGTCACCGGAGGGTACCAGCGATGGGTCACGCGGAAGCTCGGCGCATAGAAGGTGTTCACGAAAATCGCGGTGACCACGTGGACCGCCCGCGTCGGCAACTCCCGGACGGGCGTCAAATAGGTCGCGTTGTATCGGATACGCTCCTGCGCCTGGGCGACGACCTTCGAGAGGCTCGCTGGCTGGATGGCGAGGGCGTCCTCCGGATCCGGGTCCGCGCCCGAGGCGGCGACGGAGGCGGAGGCCGGCGCGCGGGCGAGCTCCTGTGCTATACTGAAATATTGGCGTTGATGTAGCTCCCGTGAGCTTCGCGCCTGCTCCACGGCCAGCGCCTGCAACGCGGCGTCATCCCGGGCCGCCTCTGCTTCCGAGCGCGGGGGCGGCCAGGCCAGGGACTGCACGACATGGAGCCCCCCCACCACCACGAGGACGGACGCGGCGCCGAGCCCGGCGGACCCCACGGCCCGCCACCGCTCCTTCTCGCGTCGGGGCCAAAGCAGGTAGCAGAGCCACGCGACCAGGAGGACATTGGTCACGAGCATGCCCACCGCGAAGACGCCCCAGGCCAGGAGCTTCGCCCCGCCGCCGCGCAGCCACGGCACGGCCCCTCGTGCCTGCCGCAGCTCCCCGAGGTCCATCGATCCCAGGGATCGGGCCATCCCGCTCAGCCCGAGGGCGGACAGGATGTGGGTGTCGGGCACCATCGTGAACGTCACCTGACTGGCGGAGGCGCCCAGCAGCCCGAGCAGGAGCACCCGATCTGCGCGCCCCAGCCGCAGCTGCTGGCGCAGGATGTGGTTCACGTTCCAGAGCACGCCGGCCGCGAAGAGGGCGGTCAGGGCGAGCACGGCGTCCGCTGGGGAGCCCAGCAGCCGGGCGAGGACATGACCGACCGGTGCGATCAGGAAGACGTGGAGCGGGTGGGTGCGCGAGCGCTGATAAGGCCCATCGAAGCTGGTGGAGTTGTAGATGACCCGGTTCGGATCCGCGTCGAAGAGCTGATTGTGTTGGTGGTCGAAGAGCCCCTGCTCCGCGAACTGCCCGCCCGCCCACCAGGCAAAGGCACCGAAAACGACCAAGACGGCGCCGAGGACGAGGCCTTCGAGCCTCGATCGGGTCGCCTCCCGCGCCGAAGCCTCGTCCGATTCCGTGGGTTCGGTCACCGCTCCCTTATTACGCGGCAGGGACGGCTGGATCAATCGGGCACATTGGCCGATTACGCTTCGCGCGTCGTCCGGTTGTACGAGTGAGCACCGCGCCGTGGATCGATTCTCTTTGGGGAAACACGAGCGGCGCGCTCGCGAGCCGGTCGGCGGAGGAGCCTACTTGACCAGAGCTCCCTTCCCGTCTTCACATGCCGAGGGCGAGAGCCCACGCACAGCCTGGCGCACAGCCTGGCGCACAGCCTGGCGCAGTCCGTCGCACGAGTGGGTTCGAACGAGTGGGTTCAGACGAGCGAGACCGGACGAGTGAGATTAGACGAGCGGGACCAGACGACCGCGGGTCTCGCAGCAGGCCTTCAGGAGGCGTGATGAACGACGAAACTCAGGGCTCTCGACCGGCGCGCCGCTCGACTCGCAATCTACTGTCGTTTTGGCTCGTGTGCCTCGCAGTGTTCGTGGCGGCGTGGTCATGGCGCCCTCAGGAGACCAGCGTCGCGGCGATCGGTCTCGTCGCACAGCAGCCGGCCGGAGCGCAGCTGCACGGGTCGGAGGCGCCCGCAGCGCTCGCCGAGCCTGCCAGCGTCACGCGCACCGCGCAGACGACCCCAGAGGTGAGCGCTTCGTCAGCGGACGCTCGCCCAGCTTGTGCCACCGCGGGCTCCCCGCCGCCGTCGTCCTCCAATCGCCTGCTCAGTCGCTTGTTCCTCGACAACGAGGACTCCTGGCTAGCGATGCGCGCGGGACTCGAGCGCATCCCCCGAGCGGCCGACGAGCCCCTCTACGCGGGGATCTTCGAGCAATGCATCAAGTTCCAGTATCCGCCGTCCAGCCTGCTTCTGCTGGATTTCGCGAGCGCCCTCTTCGGTCCCGGCGTGCTCCACAACGCCACGCTCAACGTCATCTCCCTGTTGATGCTCGGCCTGATGCTGGCCGCCGTGTGGAAGATCTACATGCATTTCCTGCCCGCCGGGTGGGGAGGCTGGGGACAGCACGCGGTGCCCTTGCTCTTCACCGTGACCTGCTACCCCGTGCTGAAGGCCGTGGAGCTCGGGCAAATCCAGACCTGGCTGAACGCCCTCTTCGCCGTCGCCGTGCTGCTCTATTGCAAGGACCGCAAGCTGGCGGCGGGCGTGCTGCTCGGGTTGATCGCCACCATCAAGCCGCAGCTGGCCTTGGTGCTGCCCTGGGCCCTGCTGCGTCGTGACTGGGCGCTCGCCAAGGGCATGGCCGGCTGCGCGGCGGTCATCATGACGACGTCGCTGATCCGCTATGGGTTCGCGCCCCACCTCGAGTACGTCGGGGTGGTGAGCGCGCTGTCGCGCCACGGCGAATCCTACTACGCCAATCACTCCTTCAATGGCCTCTTGCTGCGCGCCCTGCAGCTGGGGACGAACGTCACCTTCGAGGCGGATCGCTTCGCGCCGTATCACCCGCTGGTGCACGCGGGGACGACCCTGTCCACCCTGGCGCTGGTCGCGTTCGCCTTGCTGTCCAAGCGCGCGTCGCACCGCGAGCTGCCCGCCCTGAACCTGGTCCTGGCGGGGCTCTGCTTCACGATGGCGTCGCCCATCGCCTGGGAGCACCACTACGGCCTCGTGCCCGTCGTGTTCGCCGTGGTGATCCCGCTGCTGCTCTCTCGGAGAAACGTGTCACCGCTCCTTTGGGCCGCGCTGGGGCTCAGCTGGGTCCTGATGGCCGTGCGCTTCTCCGTGACGCTCGCCTTGCACGACAGCGCATGGAACTTCCTGCAGTCCCACGTCTACTTCGGCGCGCTGCTGCTGCTCGGCGCCCTCCACGTAGCGCGGCGCAAGCGCGGCGCCGAGGGAGCGCCAGCGCTCTCCCCCTGACCCGGCCCCCACACGCACCTCACTCCGTCAGTCCCCCATCACTCCATCCCCGATACCTTAGGCGCGGGCGCCGCCCGTCAAGCTCGGCCG
>JAEWOQ010000455.1 GCA_023460875.1 Pseudomonadota bacterium | reverse complement strand
GGGTGGAGGGCGGCGAGGGGCGCGAGCTGAGCCAATTCCGCTTCGTCTACCTCCTCGTTCCCGCGGTCGCGGAGGAGGCGCGTTGGATCCCGCGCCGCGACGCCTTCCTCCAACCGCCCGACGCCTTGCCCCACGTCGCCCGCTGGAACGCCAACTGCGTGCAGTGTCACAGCGTCGGAGGCCGCCCCCAGCACGCGGAGGAGCCTGCCCCGGCGGGGACCTACGACACGTCCGTCGTCGATTTCGGGATCGGCTGCGAGGCGTGCCACGGACCGGGCGCCGCCCACGTCGCTCACTACCAGAGCCCCCTCACCCGCTACGTGGGGCGCGGCAACCCGCGAGCGATCGTGAACCCCGCGCGCCTGGACGCGGTGCGTTCGAGCGCCGCGTGCGGGCAGTGTCACTCCTATTTCGTGCCCAGGGACGCTGAGGACTGGTGGAGCAACGGCTTCGCCGACTCCTTTCGTCCGGGTGACGACCTCGACGGCTCACGCCTCGTCCTCGACTACGAGGTCCACCGCGGCGTCCCCGCGCTCCTCAGCCGCGACCTCGACAGCGTATTCTGGCCTGACGGGACGATCCGCGTGGGAGGGCGCGAGTACAATGGCCTCGTGAAGAGCCCCTGCTTCGAGGCGGCCAGCGACGAGCGACGGATCCGCTGCGTGTCGTGTCACTCCATGCACGCCAGCGATCCCGACGACCAGCTGGCGGAGGGGATGGACGGCGCTCGCGCCTGCACGCAGTGCCATACGGCGCTGGCAGAGCGCGTCGAAGAGCACACGCACCACCGCCCCTCCTCTCCGGGGAGCGACTGCTACAACTGCCACATGCCGCGCACCACCTACGCCCTGCTCAAGGGGATCCGCTCGCACCGCATCACGAGCCCGCGGGTGGACACCACGCCGGGCGCGGCGCCCAACGCCTGCAACCTCTGCCACCTGGATCGGGGGCTCTCCTGGACGAGCCACTGGCTCGCCCGCTGGTGGGGTGGAGGATCGCACCAGGATCTCGCGACGGAGCACCCCGCGACGGAGTACCCCGCGACGGAGCATCCCGCGACGGAGCACCCCGCGGACGGGGCTCCTGTGGTGGAGCCGGGCGAGCTCCCGGCTTCGGTGACGTGGCTGCTCGCCGGGAACGCGGCGCAGCGCGTGTTGCTCGCGGACGCGCTGGCCTGGGAGCCCGCCCTCGCAGCGTCCGACGCTGGCTGGCAGCGGGACGCGCTGCTGCGGGCCCTCGACGATCCCTACGCAGCCGTCCGCTACGTGGCGCGCCAGTCTCTGCGGCGCCTCGAGGAGGCCGCGCCGACGAGCCGAGCCGCCGCGCCTGCCCGGGCGCTGACCCCGCGAGACCTCGACGCCCTGATTCTGCAGCGCGATGACACCCCGATCACCATCTCCGAATGAGACGCGCCTTCGCGGACGCGACGAGACGCCAGCGCCTCCCGGGCGACGGCTGCTCCGGCGGCACCTCGCGATCGGGTGGTGGTCCCTCCTGCTCTTCCTCTGCGTCGGCGTGGGGCTCGAGGTGCTGCACGGCTTCAAACTCCCGAGCTACCTCGGCGGGGACGCGACGATGCGGCGCCTGATGTGGCGCCTCGCCCACGCGCACGGCGCGCTGCTCGCCCTGGTGCACGTCGCCTTCGGCCTCGCGGCGCCCTTTCTGTGGGGACACGGCGCCCCCCAGCGGAGCGCCTCGCTCGCGTCGCGAGCGCTCCTCGTCGCGCTCGTCCTCCTCCCTGGCGGCTTCTTCGCGGCAGGCACGGTCCTCGTCGGTGGCGAGCCAAACCCGAGCGTCCTGCTCGTCCCCCTGGGCGCCGTGTTCCTCTTCATCGGCGTTGGGCTCACTGCCGTCGCCGCGAGTCGGCTACGCCCCGACGCCGACGAGTGACCGCGCGCGGCGAGAACGTGGCGCGCGCGGCGGGAACGTGGCGGCATGAAACCTGCTTCGTTCTCCGGAACGATGTCCTTCGGCGCGACGCATTCTTTTCACAAAGACGTTTCGGGACGAGACGCGAGCGGGAGACCATGGATCGGTCATCCGCTCAACCGTTCCGTGAAACCCAGATCCGTGGGAGGGTGTCGCCACCCCTCGATGCCCGCATCCACCCGGCGCGCGAGCGCTCGAGAATCTTTGCGCGACGCGCTCGTGTTCGTCGTACGGGATCGTCACGAGATCGTGGAGCCCCCACGAGCCGGTGCTAGGGTCTCGACAACGGATGCTCACCCGGGGGGGAGGCAGACATGCTGTTCGGATACTTGAACGAGCCTGAGTCAGTCTCGAAAAGCGACGTGTTTTGCCGAGACACGCCGGTCGAGTGCTTCTCCTTCGAGAGGCCGCTGGTGTTGGCCACGGAGCTCCACGTCGCGGGGGCGATGGCCTTCGCCAACTCCCACGGCTTCGGGGGCATTTCGCTCGTGGAGTGGGCCATCACCCAGAGCCTGCACAGCGCCGCCCAGCGCCTCGAGGCGGACGGGCACACGCCGCCCTCCTCCCGCCGCTGATCCCTCCGAATACGTAGCGCTCCGAATACGCAGCGCTCCGAACACGACGACGCCGCGGCTCAGGTCCCGAACTTCGAGGCGCCGACCTCGTCTTCGAGGAGGATCGGGAGGCGCCGCGTGAGGCGCACCTCTTGGTGGTCGATCGACACGCCGTAGGCGAGCGCCTCCACCCCAGCGGCCAGGGCTGCCCGGAGCGCCGCGCCGTAGGCCGGATCGATGTCGTCCGCAGGCTCGAAGCTGGCGCAATCGGTGCGGCTCACCACGAAAAAGACGACGCCCCGGTGCCCGCTCCGCACCATCTCCGTGAGCTCCTCGAGGTGCTTCTTGCCGCGGACGGTCACCGCGTCCGGGAACGCGGCCCTGCCCGGCGCGACGCGCAGCGTGGCGTTCTTCACCTCGACGTAGCAGAGCTCCTCCCCGCGACCGAGCAGCAGATCGATGCGGCTGGCCTTGCCGTAGCGGACCTCCCTGCGCAGGGTCTCGTAGCCGGCGAGCTCTCGGATCACGCTGCCGGTGATCGCCTCGGCGACGAGCTCGTTCGCCCGCGCGGGGTGCACGTAAATCCGGGCGTCGCCGCACTCCGCGACCTCCCAGGTGTACGCCAGCTTCCGCTCCGGGCGGGCCCGGCTGAGCCAGGCGCGCGTCCCTGGCTCGAGGCACGTCTTCATCGACCCCGTGTTGGGGCAGTGGGCCACCACCACGCTGCCGTCGTCCAGCTCCACGTCCGCCAGGAACCGCTGGTAACGGCGCAGCAGCCTGCCCTCCACGAGCTCCGTCGCGAACCGCATGCTCAGCGTCGCACGAGGCGCCAGGTGGTCCCTTGGGGCGTATCGAGGATCTCGACCCCCTGCGCAACCAGCTCGTCACGCACGCGGTCGGCCCGGGCAAAGTCCTTCGCCTTGCGCGCCTCCGCCCGCTCCTCGATCGCCCGCGCCACGTCCTCGAGCTCGATGCCCAGGGCCCGCGCGCGCCGATCCCGCACCCGCTCGAGGAACGCGTTCGGGTCGTCGCCGCCGAGGCCGAGCACCTCGTCCAGCACCCGGAAGCCCTCCAGCGCAGCCGCGTGGGCGGCCCCTCCTATCTGTCCGCCCTTGGCCGCCGCTCGATCGCAGAGCTCGTTGACGTGCTTCAAGAAGGCCGCCGCGTGAGCCAGGGCCACCGGCGTGTTGAGATCGTCGTCCAGCGCCCGCGCCACGCGCTCGGAGAACTCCGCCAGCTCCTTCGGCACAGGCCCCTTCGAAGCCACGATCTTCTTGGGGGGGAGCTCCGCCAGGCGCTGTCGAGACGCATACACGTACTGCAGCCTGGACTCCGCCTCGTCGAACTGCGGAAAACCGAGCAGGTCCCCCGCCTCGTCGAGATCCATCTCGAGGTTGAAGGGCGCCCGGTAGTGGACCGTGAGCAGCGCCCAGCGCACCGCCTCCGGCTCCACCTTGTCGAACGCCTCCCGCAGCCGGAAGAAGTTGCCGAGGCTCTTCGACATCTTCTCCTTGTTCACCTGGACGAAGCCGTTGTGCATCCAGTGGCGAGCGAAGG
This sequence comes from Pseudomonadota bacterium, assembly GCA_023460875.1. Taxonomy (GTDB): domain Bacteria; phylum Myxococcota_A; class Polyangia; order Polyangiales; family Polyangiaceae; genus NIC37A-2. Next base: position 2,221 of record JAEWOQ010000455.1, on the reverse strand, counting down.
TCTTGCCGGTGGCGCACTCGCTCTGCGCGATCTCGTTCTCGTGGTGAGGAAACACCAGGTCCAGGCCGCCGCCGTGGAGATCGAAGCTCTCCCCGAGGTACCGCATGCTCATCGCCGAGCACTCGATGTGCCAGCCCGGTCGCCCGGGTCCCCAGGGGCTCTCCCAGGCGGGCTCTCCGGGCTTGCTGCCCTTCCAGAGAGCGAAATCGGAGGGGTGCCGCTTACGCTCCGCCTCCTCTGGATCGACGCGCTCGCTGGCCCCCGCCTCGAGGTCCTCCAGCTTGCGGTGGGACAGCTTCCCGTAGTCGGGGCAGGAGCTCACGCTGAAGTACACGTCGCCGCTGGCCTCGTAGGCGTGGCCTCGCTCGACCAAGCGCCCGATCAACGCGCGGATGTCGTCGAGGTGCTCGCTCACCTTCGGCTCCCGATCGGGGCGGAGGTTCCGGAGGCGATCCATGTCCTCGCTGTAGGAGCGGAACATGCGCTCGGCCAAGTCCGCCGGGGCCTCGCCGTTCTCGGCTGCGCGCTTGATGATCTTGTCGTCGATGTCCGTGACGTTCCGCACGTAGGTCACCTTCGTGCCGGAGCGCCGGAGGTGCCGCACGAGCACGTCGTACACGACGCACGGGCGCGCGTGGCCGATGTGCGCGTCATCGTACGTCGTGGGTCCGCACACGTAGATGCGCGCGTGCCCTGGCTCGGAGGGCTCGAACGGGATCTTCTTGACGGCCAGGGTGTCGTACAAATGGAGCGCCATGGGGAGCCCGGACCCTAATGGCGGTCCCCGCCGACGTCGAGCCTCGGCGGGCGCCGGCCCTCACCGGTTCGAACAGCCATCCCGCGCGGGCTCCCAACGACGGGCGGCGCCGGATTCGAAGTGGCGCTCCACGCTGGGCACCCGCAACACGAGGTCCTCACCGAACGCCCCCGCCGGGGTCTTCACCCCCTTCGGCCGCAGCGCGAAGCACGCCTCCACGGCCCGCACCGCGCTGCTCGCGGTGAACGAGTACGGCTCCGGCAGATCGAGCCAAGCCTCAGCCAGCGCGCCCCGCTCGTTGCGCGCCCGCGCCCAAGCCTGGGCGCGATGATCGTTCTTGGGGCGGAGCTCGCTGCGCTCCACCCGGCGCCGCAGGTGCTCCGAGACCGCGTGGTGCCCGAGGACACCGGGGAGCGAAGGCCCGAACAGCTCGACGGGCCACGCTCGGTGGCGCGGCAGGGTCAAATACGTGGTGATGTTCTCGACGCCCGTGGTCTTCCACGCGGCGACGAGCTCCGGCATCGGCGCGGGGATCGCCCGCAGGCGACGCAGCGTCCCGTGACCCTCTCCCCGCCACATGCGGATGGTCTTGCCGCCGCGCCCGAAGGGCCTCGACTCCAGGCGCCCGCCTCGGCGCACCTTGCCTCCCTCCTGCAAGATCCCGAGCGCGGAGAGCACCGTCCCCCGGCTCGCCCCGCTGGTGCTGAAGTGCGCCAGCTCGAGCTCCCGCGGCTCTTGGAGCTGCCCCACGACGTAAGCCGCCAGGCAGTCGAGCGGCACCACGTCGAAGCCCACCCCCGGCATCACGAGGACGCCGCGCTCGAGCGCCTCCTCATGGCGCGCCAGCGCCCGCTCGAAGACCGGGATCTCCCCGCTGATGTCGAGGTAACTGACCCCCGCTCGCAGACACGCGGCGATCATCGGCTCGCTCGTCTCGACGAAGGGCCCCGCCGCGTGCACGACGAGCTGCACGTCCGCCAGGGCGCGGTCGAGGCCCGCCGCGTCGTCGAGATCGCAGGCCACCCACGGCAACCGCGCCCGCTCCGCCAGCGGGCGCAGCCGGTCCGGGTTTCTCCCGGCGAGCACGGGGCGGTGCCCGCGAATCGTCGCCTCCTCCAAGATCAAGCGCCCCGTGTAACCGTTGGCGCCATACAGCAGCCAATCGCCTCCTGCCTCCATCCATGGACTATACGGCGGCGACCAGCGCGAGGATCGTCGCTCGGCCTCGATCTTTTTCCGAAGGCCCCGGGCGCCCGGGGCCATGCACCTCCCGAGAAGCCGGTTCTTCCTCCTTTGGGTCTCGGGACGCCCGTGGCCCGAACTCCTCTTGGTTCTCCTTCTTGGCTTGGATTGACATCGAATGATCTCCTCCAAGCCCCGGCTCGCTCCCGCTCTCCAGCCCTGCACCGACGTCCGCTCTCCCGCCCTGCGGTGAGCGCGCGCGGACTCGACCGGGGAGCGGCG
>JAEWOQ010000454.1 GCA_023460875.1 Pseudomonadota bacterium | reverse complement strand
AGTCCGTGCTCGCCGCGATACCCTCGATCAGGTGGCCTTTGACGGTGCCGTCGAGACGAGCGATCTCCTGCTCTACGGGCATGGTCTTCCGGTCGCCCTTCGGCTCGGGGCCTGCGAAGATGCGGATCTCGCTGGCGCCGTCTACCTTCCAAGAGAGCTCGACCCGCGAAGAGGTCGCTCTCTCGACGGTCACCGGGATATCACCGAGATCGATGTCCGCGTCGGGATCGGACTCGACGTGCTCGGCCTCGACGGTGGTGTAGCGCCCCTCGGGCATGGGATCGACGTACAGCTCTGCCTCGTCCGATCCGCTCGTCGACGTGCAGCCCGCCACGCCCGACATCGAGAGGGTCGCGACGGCCAGGAAAACGTGGGGATGGGAGAGGCGGGGGAGGCGAAACCGGGGGGGATTCGTCATGGCGCGCTCTGCTGCAGAGTTCGCGCCAACTCCCACAGATACACCCCCCGGCTCACGTCGGGGGACGCGCATGAACGTGGCGTGAGTCGATGGTGGGTGGAGCTCCTACCTCCGGAAAACGCAGGCAGGTGGCCAGGTCCGACGCGCTGGGCCCTCGACCCTACCCCCCGACCCTGCCCCTCGACCCGGCCTCGATACGTCCTCCCGACCCAGGCCGCGGTGACGGACGACCGTCCGCGTGATCGCCGACCAACGAGGGCAACTGTCCGGCAGTGAAGTAGGCGACGGCGGACGACGTATTGGGCCAGCGCGCGGCGGCCATGGCGCTTCGTCGCTACCTTCGGGCAGGGCGGGCAGGTGCGGTGGAGTGTTTCCCGTTTGCCGAAAGCCTGGCAAGGTGCCCGCTCTCGAGAGCCATGTGTGCTCGCTCCTCCTTTCCGGATCCGAAGGCCCCCGGTGATCTCTCCGGAGCCGGGCAGCCACGAGCTCTCCGCGCGGAGGGGGGCGCCTGGATGCTGCATCCGGACCTCGTGGGTCACGTGCGTCGGCTCCCCGGGTGGCATCGAGCCTTTCCCTTCCTCCTGCCTGGGGCGGCGAGCTTCTTCGTGGGGGCTTGGGTCGTCGCGTACTTCGGGGTGCCTGCGGCGCTCCTGAACGCGGTCGCGGTGATGCTGAGCCTGGCGCACCTGTGGCCGAGCTGGCGCGCCCGGGAGATCGCTGGGTTCTGGACCCCAGCAGAGCGTCACGTCCGGTTCGAGCTGGAGCTCGACGGGCTTCGAGTGAGCTCGGCCGGGGGTGTCCACGACGTCACTCGGGTAGAGATCGAGTGTGTCTCCAGGTTGCGCGAGGGGTGGTTTCTCTGGTTTCGCGACAGGCCTCCTCTGTGGGTGCCGCGAGGTGCGTTCGGAGAGACACAGGGCGAGGTCATCGACAGGATGTTCGAGGGGCTCCCGGCGGAGACCTCGAGCAAGTGGCTACAGTGGCTGTGGGGTATCGTAGCGGGGGGCGGTGTGGTGGGGACTGCGCTCTGGTACCTCTCTGCCTAGGGTAGGCGACTGCGGATTCCTTGCGTTCCTGGCCCAGCTCGGTGAATGCTGGCCCCGTGAGTCTCCAGAGATCCTTCGAGAAGAATGCGGGTCGGGCCTCGGCCGGTCGCATGGAACGACGCTTCCGTCTGTGGGTGTCGGTGACCGCATTGCTCGCCATCGGGGGACTCGCCGTGGGTGGTGCGCTGGCACAGGACGGTGACGGGGCGAAGACGTCCCAGCCGTCCCTCGGCGAGGTTACGGCGCCCCCCCAGAAAAGCGGGACCTCGAGCGATGGCGGGGGGCAGACCAAGCCGCCTGCGGCGGCTCCGAAGTCACCGGCGACGAGCCAGCCTGCGCCCACCTCTGGAGCGACGCAGGAGGCTCCGAAGGCCAGCGCTTCACCGGCAGCAGCCCGCGAGCCGTCGAAGTCCAGCGAAGCGTCGAAGCCCAGCACGACGCCGACCGCCAGCGAACCTCCGAAGGTGAGCGGGTCTCCCCCTGCGCGGGCGGCGGAGCCCACGGCGCCCTCCGCGGGGCCCTCCGCCCCCCCTTCCACCGCCCTGCCTTCTTCTGTCGCGGCTCCGGCAACGGCTCCCGCCGCGCCTGCGCCGTCAGCCAGCGTTCCCTCAGCGAAGGTTGCAAGCCCCGTCGCCGAGGCCCCCCGAGCGCCTCCAGAGGCGTCCAAGGAGCCCGGCGTCGGCGCAGATGCCCCGAAACCGCCTCCTTCAGCCTCTGGCGCCCCGGAGCAGGCGCGCCCCGCGGAGGCCGCCCCTCCCGAAGAAGAGGCACCGAAACGCGAACCGGTCGCTATCCGGATCGGCGGAAAGAACGTCTACCTGGTGCGGGTGCCTCAGGGCGCGACGAGCATCGAGGAGCGCGCGCGCGGCGCGGAGCAGGCGATCCGCAAGGCGGTGGAGACGGAGAAGGCGGAGTCGGTCCGCGTCGAGAGCCTGAGCGATGCCACCGTGGTGTATGCGGGGACCCTCCCCCTCTTGCGCCTCACCGCCGAGGATGCCACCGCCGCAGGAGACGCGTCACTCGGCGTCCACGCGGACCGGGTCGCGTCCGAGCTCCGCGACGTAATCCGTGCTGAGCAAAAGAGGAGCGCGATCGCCACGACGATCTTCGCCTTCTCATTGGCGGCGTTGCTGACCTTGGCCGCGCTGTTGCTCCTCCGCAAGACGAGCGAGATCACGGAGCGCGTCCGCGCCTGGGTCGTGGCGCATCGGGAGAGGATCCCTGGCATCCGCCTTCAGTCGGTAGAGGTCGTGGACGCGGCCACGATCCGGAGCGCCGTCGCCCTCGGGGTCGAGGTGCTCAAGTGGGTCCTCCGGCTGGGGCTCGTCTATCTGTGGCTGCTGCTCACCCTCAGCCTGTTCGAGTCGACGCGGGAGTATACGCAAGATCTCACTGGGATCGTGCTGACGCCCCTGTCGAGCTTGATGGCGCGCGTCGCCAAGTCCCTCCCAGTGGTGGTCGTGGCGCTCATCGCCATCGCAGCGATCGCGGTGCTGGTGCGGTTCATCGACCTCTTCTTCGCGGGGGTCGCCCGGGGGGAGACGAAGCTCAGGTGGGTGGCGCCGGACTTGGCGGCGCCCACGAGCATCCTGCTCCGGGTGGCCATCGTGCTCGGCGCCGTGGTGTTCGCGGCGCCGGTCGTGACCGGAGACGACGAGGGTGCCCTCGGTAAGATCGGGGTCATCGCTCTGGCGGCGCTGGGGCTGGCGAGCACCCCCATGCTCGCCTCGGCCATCGCCGGTTCTGGGGTCTTGTTCGGACGCAGGCTGCGGATCGGCGATTTCGTGGAGTTCGGCGGGCGCTCGGGGCGGGTGGTTGCCTTGAGCCTCTTGGAGGTTCGGCTGGAGGATTCGGAGGGGCTGGAGGTGCGGGTGCCGCACCTGCTCTCGTTCCTCCACAGCACGCGCATCGTCGGTGCACGGCCTCGTACGAGCCTCGAGCTCTGTGTCGCCGATCACAGCGAGCGGGCCGCAGAGCTCTTGAGGGAGGCGGCAGCCAAGGTCGGGGAGCGGGTCAAGGTGGAGGTGCTCGGGGTCGAGGGTGCCTTCGTCCGCTACAGGATCGGTGTGGTCAGCGGGCGACCGGACGTCCGCAACGCGTTGTTCTTCACGCTGACGGGAGCTCTGCGGGAAGCCGGGGTGCCCTTGAGCAGCGAGCGTCAGCCTTCCATGGCGGGCGTCGCCTGACTGCTCGGCGGCGCCTCGGAGGCGGCGCGGGAGCTGACGGCGCGCGTGGGGCTCGTCTCCAGAGCGAGTCGGGCCGCGACGCGCCCAGCGATCAGCTTGCCGATGTTGAGAGAGGCCGTCGCCGCTGGTGATGGCGCGTTGACGACGCTGAGCACGTGCTCGCTCTCGTGGAGCAAGAAGTCATCCACCAGGGAGCCGTCGGGGGCGACGGCCTGAGCGCGGATGCCTGCCGGAGCAGGGACCAGGTGCTCGCCGCGGATCGCTGGGAGGAGCCGCTGCAGGGCCGCCACGAAGGCCGCCTTGCTGACGGAGCGGTGCACCTCTCCCAGGCCGACGCGCCAATAGCGGGCGGACAGTCGTAAGAACCCCGGGTAAGTGAGGGCCTCGAGCAGATCCTCGGGGTTCACCTCGTACTTCTCGTAGGCCTCGCGTCCCAGGGCCAGCACCGCGTTGGGACCACACTCCACGGAGCCGTCGATCATGCGGGTGAAGTGGACCCCCAGGAATGGGAACTCCGGTCGGGGTACGGGATAGATGAGATTGCGAACTAGTGAGCGGGCCTGCCGATCGACTTGGTAGTACTCGCCCCGGAAGGGCACGATACGCAGGTTGGGCGCTGAGCCTCCCAGCGCCGCGAGGCGATCCGACTGCAGACCACCGCAGTTGACCACGAAGCGACCGCGGAAGTCTCCGGCCGTCGTCGTGATGCGCACGCGCTCCCGGCCCCCCTCCCGGCTCGCCTCGAGGCAGCGGACCTCCGCCCCGAACACGATGCGGTTGCCCGGGTGCTCGCCGATGCGTTCCCGGAGACGTCGGCACACGGCGCGATAGTCCACGATGCCCGCTTCTGGGACATGGACGGCCCGCACGCCGCTGGCGTGGGGCTCGAGCTCCCGCAGCTCCGCGGGCTCGATGAGCTTGCAGGAGACGCCGTTCTGGATCCCGCGTTGGTAAATGTTCTGCAGCGCAGCGAGCTCACCGTCCACGGTGGCGACGATCACCTTGCCGCAGATCTCGTAGGGGATCCCCTCGGCCGCGCAGAACACTTCCATGGCCTTCTTGCCGAGGCGACAGTTCTCGGCCTTGAGAGAGCCCGGCTTGTAGTAGATGCCGGAGTGGAGCACCCCCGAGTTGCGGCCCGTCTGGTGGTGCGCCTCTCCCGCCTCCTTCTCGAGCAGGGTGATGCGAAGGCCGTGATAACGATGAGCTAGCTGGTGGGCGGTGGCCAGACCGACGATCCCTGCCCCGACGACGACGACATCCGCTTCTTCCATGTGGAGCTCGATGGGGGAACGGCCGCCGATGGCCTCCCCTGAACCTCTGCGCTCATCGGTCGTGCGCGCCAGGGGCGGGGGAAGGGGGCAGGGAAGGGAGCAGCGCGGCCTCCCCGTCGGCCGCCGCCCGCAGGATCTCCTCCGTGCGGCTGGTGCCGATGCGATTGGCGCCTAGCTCGTGGAACTCGAGCAGCGCGCTCAAGGTGCCGATCCCCCCAGACGCCTTGACGGACACGGTGGCAGGGCAGTGTTCCCGCAGCAGCCGCACGTCCTCCGGCGTGGCGCCGCCGCTGCCGAAGCCGGTGGAGGTCTTGACCCAGTCCACACCCGCCGCGCTGCTGAGCTCGCAGAGGCGGATCTTCTGATCGCGGCTCAGGTAGCAGGTCTCGAAGATGAGCTTCAGCCGAGCGCCGCCCTGGTGGCAGGTCCGCGTCAGGGCGTGGATCTCGTCGGCGACCAGCTCCCAGGCACCCGAGCTCACCAGGGAGACGTTCACGACGGCGTCGAGCTCCGTCGCGCCCTGCTCCAGGGCGAGCTCGGCCTCGCGCACCTTCGCCCACAGGGTGTGGCCGCCGTGAGGGAAGCCGATCACGGTGCTGGTGCGTGTGGGCGAGCCCTGCAGCAAGGCCGCCGCGCGGGGGACGAAATGGGGCAGCACGCAGACGCTGGCGGCGCCGACGCGTCGCCCGAGCAGGCAGCCCGCCTCGAGCTCTGCGAGGGTCGCCGTCGGGCGCAGCACGGAGTGATCGATGAGGGCGGCGATGGCTGCGGTGGACATAATGTGTCCCTATAGCGCGGCGGGGGGGCCCTTGGTGACGAACTCCGTGGTCCGTGACAGATTTGGAGTCATGGCCCCTCTCACGGACGACGATCTCGGGGTTCTGCGCCAGGCGCGCCGCGTCTTGGAGCGCGCTCGTGAGGCTCCTCCGACGGCGCACCCGTCGCTCACGTACGAGCTCGCCACCGCTCTGTGGGAGGCCGCTCGCCGGATGGAGACGCTCCCGGAGCGCCGTCAGCGACTGCGCACCGCGCGCCTGGTGCAGGACCCGCGTGCTCAGCGCTTTACGGTGGCCCTGACGGATCGGGCGTGTCGGCGCCCCTCCCCCGCGCGGCTGGTCACCCTCGTCGAGCGCCTCGAGGAGCGATTGGGGATCCCGGACGCGCTCGAGGGGTGGCAGAGGTTCGGCCTGCGCGCGTTGCCGCGCCTCGGCGCGGTGGTCCCGAAGTGGGCGGCGCTCGCGGTCGAGCGCACCGTGGGCAGTGAGGCCTCTGCCTATCTGGTGAGCGGGCGCGAGGAGCTCGAGGCGATCCTCAGCCGGGAAGGCGCCGGTGAGCTGCGGGTGAACCTCAACCACCTGGGCGAGGAGGTGGTGGGTGAGGAGCAGGCGGCGCGACATGGGCGCCGCTATGAGGAGCTCGCGCGCCGCCCGGACGTGACGACCCTCAGCGTGAAGGTGTCGTCCTTGTACAGCCAGTCGAGCCTGTACGCCTTCGAGGAGTCCCTGGCAGTCCTCCGAGAGCGGCTGCGCCCCATCTATCGGGCGGCGGCGGCGGCGCGCCCCTCAAAGCTCGTGTACCTCGATATGGAGGCCTACCGGGACGTCGAGCTCACCTCGACCTTGTTCATGAGCCTGCTCGAAGAGGCGGAGCTGCTCGGGGTGAAGGCGGGCTTGGTGCTCCAGGCGTATCTGCCAGACGCCGTGGCGTGGCAACGCCGGTTGCTCGAGTTCGCGCGCAGGCGTCAGGACCTCGGCGGCGCGCCGGTGCGCCTCAGGCTCGTGAAGGGGGCGAACGCGAACCTCGAACGCGTCGAGTCCTCTCTGCGCGGCTGGCCGTCGCCCGTGCACCGGGCCAAGCCCGAGGTGGACGCGCAGTTCAAACACATGCTCCGCGCCGCGTGCGAAGATGAGGCGCTGGAGGTGGCGTCCGTCGGGGTGGGGAGCCATAACCTGTTCGACATCGCCTATGCGCTGATCCTGCGGGAGCGCGCGCGGTATCCCGATCGCGTCCAGATCGAGATGCTCTACGGCATGGCCGAGCCGCTGCGGCGGGCGGTGCAGGGGGTGAGCGGCCAGGTGCTCCTGTACGTGCCCGCGGTGGAGCCCGAAGAGTTCTCGAGCGCGGTGGCCTACTTGGTGCGTCGCTTCGACGAGAACGCCGCAGAGGAGAATTTCCTGCGTCACGGCTTCGCCATGGACGTGGGCGACGCGAGCTTCGAGAGCCAGCGTCAGCGCTTCGAGCGCGCCTTCTCCGCCTACGTGGAGCGCCCGCCGTTTCGCGCCTCGGTGCGCGGGTCAGAGCGCGAAGCTGACGGTGAGCCCCGGGCGGGCGGGTTCGTCAACGAGCCGGACACGGATCCCTCGCGCCCGGGAGATCGCGCGTTCTTGCGGGAGTGTCTCGTCCCCCGGGCGACGTTGGATCGGGTGCCCGTGAGCTTGGGGGATGGTGAACGTTGGGACGGACCCACGGTCGCTGGCTTCGATCCTTCGCGACCTGGCGTGGTGCCCTACGTGACGCGGACGGCTACGGGGGAGGAGATCGAAGCGGCGGTCACCCACGGCCGCCAAGGCGCGGCTCGCTGGGGCGCGGTCCCACCCGAGGAGCGGGTGCTCACGCTCCGCCGCGCGGCGGCCGAGCTGCGCCGGGCGAGGCAGGAGCTCGTCCGCGCGCTCGTCCTCGATGGCGGCAAGCGACTGGAGGAGGCTGACGCCGAGGTCAGCGAGGCGATCGACTTCGCCGAGTACTATGCGATCACCGCGGAGGAGCTGGAGCGCGAGTACGAGACGGCGCCTTGGGGGCTCGTGCTCGTCACCCCGCCCTGGAACTTCCCGCTGGCCATCCCCCTCGGAGGGGTGCTCGCAGCCCTGGCGGCGGGCAACGCGGTGCTGCTCAAGCCCGCCGGAGAGACACCGCTCATCGCGTACCTCGGCGCGCAGGCGCTGTGGCGTGCTGGCGTGCCCAGGGATGTATTGCAGTTCGTCCCCTGTCACGAGTCCGTGGGTTCGAAGCTCGTCGTGGATGCACGAGTGGACGCGGTGATCTTGACCGGGGCGACGGAGACGGCGCGGCTGTTTCGCCGCCTGCGCCCCGGGATCCGTCTGCTCGCAGAGACGGGCGGCAAGAACGCGATGATCGTCAGCGCCGTCTCCGATCGGGAGCTCGCCTTGCGTGACGCGGTGCGCTCGGCCTTCGCGCACGCCGGTCAGAAGTGTAGCGCGCTGAGCTTGCTCATCGTGGAGCGCGAGCTGCACGACAGCCCCGCGTTTCTGCGCCAGCTCCGCGACGCCGCTGCTAGTCTGCCCGTGGGCTCCGCCTGGGATCCGCGCTCCTTCGTCACTCCGTTGATCCGGCCTCCAGGGGGCGCTCTGGCGCGGGCCCTGCAGCTGGAAGCAAACGAGCGCTGGCTCCTCGAGCCCTCCCGCTCCGCGGACAACGCCCACCTCCTCAGCCCGGGGATCAAGCTGGGCGTCACTCCCGGCAGTTACGTCTACCGTACGGAGCTCTTCGGCCCGCTGCTCGCCGTGCTGCCCGCAGAGGATCTCTCCCACGCCCTCCGGCTCGCCAACGGCACCCCTTACGGCCTCACCGCGGGCTTTCACGGCCTCGACGAACGTGAGCAAGCTCAATTCGTCGAGGGCATGCGAGCGGGCAACCTGTACGTGAACCGGACGACGACCGGGGCCATCGTCGGGCGGCAGCCCTTCGGTGGCTGGAAGGGCTCGAGCTTCGGCCCTGGGGCGAAGGCGGGGGGCCCGAACTATGTGCAGCAGCTGTGCAAGGTGCTGCGCCTCCGCGCGCAGCGGACGACCTCCTCGGGAGCCGGCGCTCCGCCGCAGGTCGGCGCGCATCGGGGCGCATCGAACGTCGTCTCATCCCTGGCTCAGTCGTTGGGTCGCCTGGAGCGCGAGCGCTTCGAGGGCAGGCGGCGGAGCTACCTGGAGGCGTTCGAGCGCTTGGCTCGCGCCGAGCCATTGCAGCCAGACCTGCAGGGGGAGGCGAACTGGCTTCGCTACCAGGCGTCCGACGTCGCGGTGGTGCTGGGGGGCGAGGTCCAAGGCTTGGATCTGGCGAGCCTCCTGCTCATCGATGGGCTCCTCGGGGGGGCTCTGCGCTTCCATGTCGTGGGTCCCGAGGAGAGTCCCTGGCTCCGTTGGCTCTCCGACGCGCGGGCGCCGCGGACTTCGAGCATCGAGGCCCTCGCTGCCTCGTGGAGGGGGCGAGGGCCTACGCGAGTGCGCCTCGTCGGCTGTGACGTCGAGGACGCGTGGCGGGTGCTCGGGGCGACGGACGTCCACATCGAGGCGGAGCCGGTCGCGGACTTCGGAGGTGTCGAGCTGCTCCGTTATCTGGTGGAGCAAGCCGTCTGCATCCATCACCATCGCTATGGCAATCTCGGGCTCGCAGGGCTGAGTCCCCGCCCTCGGGGACTGCTCGAGCAGCTGGCCGCGACCCAGGGTGGAGCCCCCGTGAGTGCTTTGGGCACACGAAACTAGCCCCTGATTGACATTTTCGACCCCAAACTGGAGCGAAAATGCCGTTCGCGGCGAGATTTCTGGACACGGACGGGGATTTTCGCGGTAGTCACAGGCAACCCATGCTTTCTGCGACTGCCCCCACTACGGCGCAAGGCGCGGAGCTTTCTGCCGCTGCCCGCTCCGTCTCCACTGTCGAGGACGAAGTGGCCCGCTTCGAGCAGGCCCTCCGAGATCTCGAGCTCTGTGACGCCAGCTCCGTCACGCTCACCCAGTGCGCCACCCCCGCCCGCGAGGCGGCGTTGGTGCGCGAGCTCGCCAAGCGAGCTCGGGATCGGGGGTGGGTGACGGCGCGGCTCTCCCTCGAGGAGATGAGCTTGGCGGCGCTGCACGAGCTGGTAGTCGTGCTCTTGGACGCGTTGGTGCCTGGTCGGGAGACGCGTGCCGTCGGTATCCTGGGGCTGCTCGACGTGTTTCATGCGCGGCATGGCCGGAAGTCTTTGGACCGCTTCGACGAAGCGACGAGCGAGTTTGAAGCGAGCGGCGATCTGACGGCGCTGTGCCGCAGCTATTTGGCGGCGGAGGACGACGCCCATCGCGAGGTGAGGGCGTTCGACGCCTGGGCACGGGGCGTGGAGCTCAAGGGGCGTGCTGTCGCCGAGGTCCGCTCGGTGCTCGGACCTCAGACGGCGCAGAGGGTGTTCGGTGAGCTGACGCGGCTGGTGCGGGCGCTGGGATATAGGGGGCTGCTCGTCCTCCTCCACGACGGCGGGGCGTTGACCCTGCGCACCCAGCGCCAGCGTGAAAAGTCCTATACGGTGCTCAGGGAGCTGGTCGACAATTTCGACACGGGACGTGGCGCGGTCTGCACCCGCATCGTCATCACGGGGGACGAGCGGCTCTTCCAGGGGCCGCGCTCGATCCGCACGTTGACGCCCCTGTTGACGCGGCTGGAGGTCCCGTCGCCCGCGGAGCCACCGCCTCCCCACCGTGCCTGGACGCAGCTCATCAAGGACCCGTATGAGTACGTGCACCGGCGGGTCCGGTCTCCGGAGCTGACGAAGCCGGTCACCCTCCGCTCCCTGGTGCGAGTCTCCCAAGGTTTGCCCCCGACGGAGGCGGTGACGTCGATGAGCGTAGGACACGAGCGCATCGATCGCGTCGTCGACCGCCTCTTCGCGCACTCGGAGATGACGGGCAGCGTGTTCCAGGTCCTCGTCGGTGACTACGGCAGCGGGAAGACCCACCTGCTCATGCACCTCGCCGAGCGCGCGCTGTCCCAGGGACATCCGGTCTTCTGGCTGAACCTCGAGCGCATGAACCTGGATCTGGGCAATCCCCAGCGACACCTGTCGCGGCTGCTGGATCACTCCGTCCTCCCGAAACGAGGGCGCCCCAGCGCCCTGCAGCGGGCGTCGGTCTGGACCCGCTCGCCGGCGAAGCTCCGCGCTCTCCGGGCGGCCCTCGAAGAGATCGCGCTCGAGGGGAGCGAGGAGGCGATCGCCGCCAAGAAGGCTTTGCTCATCGCCGATGCCGCGAAAGACCCGGGCAAGGCGCTGGAGAACTTCCTCCGCGCGGAGGATCTCGCGCGGAAGGGGTCCGGGACCTCCTACCGGCAGGACGCCTACCGACGGCTGCTGCTATGGCTCGAGCTGCTCGCGCGCCTGGAGGGGTGCGCTGGCCCGGTGCTGCTGATCGACGAGGCGGAGAACCTCTACACGACGGGGCTCAGCCAAGCGGCGCGCCGCTCGGCTCTGCGCACGCTCTCCTTCTACTGCGGAGGCTCGCTCCCAGGCGCCTGTGTGGTGCTGGCCATGACTCCTCCCGCCTACGCCGAGCTCCGCAAGGAGGCGGGGGGGCTCCTCCGTGAGTTGAAGGAGCTCGCGTCGACTCTGGAGGGGGAGGACCCAGCGTTGTTCAAACGACGGTTGAGCCGCCTCGAGCCGGAGGAGGTGCCGCCGTTCTCCCGCGGGATGCGGCTGGAGCTGATCGATCGCGTCGTCAGCGCCCACCGGGCCGTGCGCGGGCCCGTCGAGATCGAGCGGTGGACCGAGATCGCCCGCGCTGCGGCGCGCGAGGCCCGTTCGCCTCGTGAGCTGGTGCGGCGGCTGATCGACGAGCTCGAGTCTGCCTGGTGGGCTGGGGCCTGAGCTTTGGGCGGTCCGGCGCTCTAGTCGACTCGGGGGACCACGGGCTGGGGGTCGCGGCGCCCCTCTCCCCGGAAGTGACGCCAGCCAGCGCGGGCGCCGTGCCACTCTCCGAGCAGCATGGGCCAGCGGTAGGCGGGGAGGCGCCAGGCTTCGTCGAGGGCTCCCATGCGGGCGAGGCGCCAGGCGTCTCGCAGGCAGCGCTTGGTCCAGGGCAGCACGACACCGCCGAGGGCTGAGCTGCTCGGAGCTCCGGCGCGGATGCACGCCAGGGCCGCGGCGTCTCCGAAGTGACGTCGGTAGAGGTCCTCGCCCCCATAGTTGTGGCTGTGTTCGACGACGGCTTCGGGCACGTAGCGGAGGCGCCAGCCTTGGAGCTGCGCGCGGTGGCTCCACACGTAGTCCTCGGAGAAGGTGAGGGCGCCATCGAAGCGATTGTTCTCCCAGGCGCTGCGACGGACCATGCTGCACACGAGGCTCATCTTGTCGGCGAAGTGCCCGAGCTCATGGCGGTTTTCGAAGGCCGTGAAATAGTCGAGCCGCGTCATCGGGGTCGCGTCAGGGCGCACGATCTGTCGACAGAAGGCGCCGGCGCAGCGGTCGTTCGCGACGATGGCGTCCGCGAGCAGGCGCAGCACCGAGCGGCTCATCATGATGGCGTCGCTGTTGACGTAGGCGACGAGCTCCGTGTCTGCCCACTCCGTGCCTTGATTGAGCACCGTCGCTGAGTGATAGCTGCCGGGCTCGAGGTGCACGATGCGGTCGTAGCCATGTCGCTCGAAGAGCTCCTTCGAGCCGTCGGTGCTCGCGCTCTCGAAGATGAACAGCCGACTCGTCACGCCCTCTTGGGCGTCTAGGGCGCCCAGCGTGTGCGGGAGGAGGGGCGCGTCGTTGTAGCTGCGCATGACGACGGTGATCGGGTGGGGCAGATCAACCATAGCGACTCCAGAGGCGGATGAAGCGCGCCGGCCCGTGCACGAGGGCCGCGAACCCGGCGCGATCACCGGACAGCTCGGCGGCGATCGCTCGACGCAGCCGCTCCCGTGGGTACGCCCAGGGCTTCATGCTCAGCCAACGAGCTGGCGGGACGTGGCGCACGGTGGCGAAGAGGCCGACGGCGGGGCGACGTGGCGAGGCGGCGCGTTCGAGCAGGAGCGGCGCGTAGAGCTCCGAGAGCTCGGCGAGGTGCGCCTGCTGGCTCCGACGGCCGAGGGGCGCTCCGGGAGCGAGCTTGTAGGTGACGGCGTCGCGGTACGCGTCCGCCCACGCCGGGTGCTCCTCCGCGCGGGCCTCGAAGCGGCGTAGGCGGGTGCAGACGAGGTGATGATAGTCACCGCGATCCGCCAGCCACACGTCGCCCAGGGCGAGCCACGCCTTCTGCAGCTGGCGTGTGACGAAGGCGTCTGGATCCTCCCCCTCCGCGAGCGCGCACCGCTCCCCCCTCAGCAGCCAGCGCGCGAAGGTGAGGCCGGCAGCGCGGTTCATCAAGAGGCGCCCCCACTCGGTCGGATGCACCTGAGAGAGCTCCCGCCCCGCGAGAGGATCGAGCGTTCGGGCGTCACCCCACAGCACCCGGTGACCTCGACCGAGCTCATACCAGGTCAAGGACGGGGGCAGCCGCCGTACGCGGCCGCGGTGGACGGGCATGATATCGACGTGGAGACCGGTCAGCCCGGCGTGCTTCGCCTCCACCGAGCGGAGCGCTCGATAGAGAGCCCGGGGCTCCGCCCAGCCGCCCGCGGTGGGCGGACCTGCGCGATGGACCAGCAGGAGATCGTAGTCGTTGTGAGGTGCTTCACGCCCGTCGCTCATGCGCGCCGCGCCCCCCTCACCGCGGCCATAGCCGCCCCCGAGCGCGAGGCACTCGAGCCAGCTGCTCGGGAGCACGCTCAGGAGGTCGTCTCGCACGGCGCCGAGCTGAGCCGCGATCGTCTGCTCGAGTCGTTCGCTGCCGTGGACCGTGAATCGGGGCATGGCGTTCAGAGAGCGGGTCAGACGGGTTGGGCGGCGCGCGAGGGGGCTGACGCGCCGCGCTCCACCACCCCCCGCAGGATGTCGAGGATGACCGCGAAGTGCCGCTCCTCGTCGCACAAGGCCGCGGCCTGTTCGCGCCCCGCCCGTCCCAAACGGCGCGCGAGCTCGGGGTCGGCGAGCAGAGCGTCGATGCGCTCGGCGAGGCGAGCGCGATCGAAGACAGGTACCAGGTAGCCGTTGACGCCGTCCTTCAGCCACTCGGAGATCCCGCCGACGTCGAAGCCCACCACAGGCAACCCATGGCGGAGCATCTCGATGCCGACGGCCCCCAAGGGCTCCGGCCACACGGAGGGCACGACGCCCACGCGAGCGCTCCGCAGGGTGCGATGCAGCTCGTCCTGGGGCACCCAGCCCGGCAGCGTCACCCGATCCTGAAGACGGAGCTCACGGGTGAGCTCTTCGCACCGCCCCTTGTAAGAGCCGTCCCCGACGAGGCTGCATCGCCACCCGGGCGTTCGCAGGCGGGTGAGCGCTTGCAGCAGCACATCGACCCCCTTGCCCCGCAGGATCTGTCCGGCGAATACGACCAGAGGCTCCCGGTAGGTCGCCTGGTGGCTCGAGTCGGCGTCGCGCACCGCCGGCCACAACGTCGTGATGCGATCCTCGTCGAAGTCGTGGAGCAGGAGCTCGCGCTTCAGGTAGTCACTGACGGTCACGTGGTGGTCGAAGCGGCGACTGAGCTCGATCTCCCGCAGCTTGTCGCCCGGCCACGCCAAGCGCAGCCGCGTCCCCTCCCGCACCACGCCGCACAGCGCGCCGCACACCCATCCGGCGCGCCGGGTGCAAATCTCGCGGTTCCAGGGCAAGTAGCGGTGCCGGCGCTGACAGTAGATGTCGTGGTCGTGCACCATGCGCACGAGCGGGCGCGCGTCCTCCACGAGCCGCTCGAGCACGGCGAGGTCGTCCAGTTTGTGGACGAACGTGACGTCCGGACCCCAGCGCAAGGCGCTCGGCAGCGCTCCGTCCTCCCAACACCAGGTCTGCTCGAAGCAGCTGCGGAACCTCTCGTGTCCCTTGCCGGTCAGCTCGCCGTAGAGGAGTCCCAGAGCGACGCCGCGCGCCCGGAGGCCTTCTCCGAGCCTGCGTACGGTGGCCTCGGCGCCGCCGAGGTCGCCGAGGCGTTGGTGCACGAATAAGACTCTCACTCCGCCGCTGCCTCCTGTGGTGAGGAGCTCCTCCTGGCGACGACCGCCTGACGGCAGGATCGATACAGTCCCTCGGCGGTGCGAGCCCAGGTGCGGGTCCGAGCGAGCTCGGGCCCGCGTCGCGCGCAGAGCGCTCGGTACTCATGATCGAAGGCGACCCGGTCGAGCGCGTCGGCGATGGAGTCGACGCTGAACGGATCGCAGAGCGCGCCCAGGTCGCCGACGACCTCGGGTAAGGCGCCCGTGTTCGATGCGCACACTGGCCTCCCCGCGGCGAGCGCCTCGAGCGCCGGCAGCCCGAAGCCCTCACAGAGGCCGACCATGACCACGCCGTCGGCCCCCCCGACGAGCGGCGCGATCGACGTGTCATCGACGTAGCCGCAGACCTTCACGTGCGCTCCCAACCCATGGGTCGTGATCGCGTCAGCGATGGCCGCCCGTGCGCCCCAGTCCGCGCCGACGAGGACGAGCTGGTGCGAGTTGCTGACTCGGGAGCGGGCGAAGGCGCGCAACAGCCGTAGGTGGTTTTTGGCGGGCAGCTCCAGGCGCGCGGGGTAGAGCAGGTAGGGGGAGGCGAGCCCGAGGCGCCGCCGCACCTCGATGGAGTCAGGGTCGTCCGGCCCTCGAGGCGCGAAGCGCGTGGCGTCAACGCCGTTGGGCACCACGTCGATGAGGCCCCGCTCCACGCCGAGAGCGTGGACGAGGTCGGTGCGCGTGGCGTCGCTGATCGCCACGAGTCGTGACGCCCGCTTGAGTAAGGACAGCAGGCCGTAGCGGACGTACGCCATGCGCAAGGCGTCGTACTTGCCCGGGACATGCATCTGGGCCAGGTCGTGCACGACCGCGACCGAAGGACCGCCGTTGAAGGCGCCGAAGCGCCGGTTGGCCGCGGAGTAGAGGATCACGTCCTCCGCGGTCAGCTTCGCGGCTCGGCCGGCGGCCGCCAGGTACCAGAGCGCGCTCGGCCCCGGCGATGCGGTCCAGCGCGGAGCGGTGAGCGTCGGGACACCGACCAGCGCCGCGGCATAGGACTCGAGCTCCGCCGCGGAGCCGAGCGCCACGAGCTCGACGCCTTCCTGGGCGGTGATGACTCGGAGCTCGGGCAGCACCGCATTGACGTAGCTGCCGAGCCCGGACTTGCCGGCGTCGGTTCCCCCCAAAGTGAATACAATCCGCACCTGACTAACCTCCGGTCTCAGGGACGCCGTAGATGATGCCAGCAGACGTCGGCTCGATGGCTCGGGATAAGGCGCCCTTCGGAATCGCCCGAGCTCTCCTCGGCTCGTGGAATCGTGCCCATCGGCCGCGAGGAAGCACTACGTGCAATGTCGAAAGCCGATGATTCGGAAGCCCCGAGCCGTCCCGCGATGACGCCGAGCGACTCGAAGCGTCTCGGACTGAAACGCATCGTCGTCAACACCGTGACTAGCCAGGTGGACAGGGCGGTCGACGCCGTCGTGTTCCTCATCCTCATTCCCTTTGTGGTTCATACGGTCGGGAAGGAGGAATGGGGCCTCTGGAGCTTGATTTGGGCCGTAGTGAGCCTATTCGCGCTGATCGACCTCGGCTTCGGTACGTCCGTGGTGAAGTACGTGGCGGATGCTCGCGGGAAGCGCGATCCAGCCAGGCTCCGTCGCGTGATCTGCACGCTGTTCTGGGTCTTCGTCGCCCAGTCGAGCGTGCTGGCGGCCGTCTCGTTCTCCCTCTACCAGAACTTCGACTCCCTGTTCGAGCTGCCGCTCCAGCTCAGGTCCACGGCAGAGATCGTGTTCCTGGTGGCCGCTTCCGGGTTCTTGTTGAAGCTCCCGCTGGCGATGTTTCGTGGCGTGCTGGTGGGAGACCAGAAGACGTGGCTGGCGAACGCGTATCACATCGGGACCAATCTCATTTACTTCACCGCCGTCCTCCTGGTCCTCCCCAGGAGCCCGAGCCTCGGGACGTTCGCGTGGCTGAACTGGATCGCCACCCTCTTGCCGGCGATCTTGGTGGCGGTCCATTGCGTCACGACGATGCGACGCGAGGTGAGCGTCGCCCCAAGGCACTTCGACTGGAGCGTGCTGCGAGAGATCTGGGGCTTCTCCTTCTATCTCATGCTGATCCAGCTGGCGGCGCTCATCGGCTCGCGGGTGGACACCTTCGTCGTGAAGAGCGCCCTGCCGCTGACCGCGGTCGCGGTCTACGCCATCGGTCTCCGGGTGACCGACGAGGCCAGGACGTTCTGCATCCAGATCACCCGTACGCTGACGCCGGTGGTGGCAGAGCTCCACAGCGCCGGAGCCAAAGAGAAGCTGGTCCGCGTGTGGCTCACGGGGACGCGGTTCACGGTGGCGTTCGCCACGCCGCTGCTCATCGGCTGCGCCGTCCTGGCGCGCCCGCTCGTACTGGCCTGGATGGGGCCGGAGTTCGAGGGGACGATCGTCCCAATGCAGCTGCTCCTGCTCGCCAGCATGGGGTCACTGGTTCATGGGAACTCACAGAGTCAGCTCAGCATGTGCGGCGATCAGCGGTTCCTCGCCTTCGCGATGATCCTCGGGCAGGTGATGAACTTGGGGCTGTCCGTAGGGCTCGTAGTGGATTTCGGGCTGGTCGGCGTGGCGGCGGCCTCGCTCGTCGGTCCGCTCGCCACCGACGTGTGCCTCGTCCAGCCGCGCATGCGGGCGCGCTTCGGAGTCACCTTGGTCTCCTTTTACCGGCAGACCCTGCTCCCCAGCGTCCTCCCGTGCCTGGCGATGGTGGCGGTGCAGCACTCGTTGCGGCAGGTGTGGCTCGTGGACTCCTTGTGGGAGGTGGCGCTCATCGAGGCAATCAACGTCGCCGTGTTCTGGGTGGCGTTCTGGTGGCTCGGCGTCGCGCCCGAGGAGCGACAGTACGTGGCGGCGCGCCTGCGCGGTCGCCTCCAGCGCGCGATGGCGCGCTGAAACGGCGAGGAGGCGCCGAGCGCGAGGCAGGCTCATCGCTCGGCGCGGCTCATCGCGCGGCGCGGCTCATCGCTCGGCGCGGCTCATCGCGAGGCAGGCCCCGGGCTCTGACTCGTCGGTCCTGCTGCTCCGGCGATGAGCCGTGACGTGTTCATGGTCTGACGGTTGGGCCGCTCCGCTGCTTCCAGGAGGATCTCCTCGATGCGACGGACGTAGTCGCGCACGTCGAATTTGGCCTTGACCTCCGCGAGGGCATGAGCGGCGAGGCGTCGTCGTCGCGCGGGATCCGCCAGAACCCGCAGGCGATCCGCCAGCTCCAGATCACTGTCTGGTCGGTAGGTGAGGCAGTTCTCATCATGCCGGAAGAAGTCGATCTGGCCGCCCACAGGCGTACCAACGACAGGACATCCGGAGGCCATCGCCTCGAGCGGCGTCGTCGCGAACGGCTCTGGCCAGATGGACGAGAACACGAAGGCATCGTGGCTGCGGTACAGCTGCGCGGCCTCCTGCGGCGGTACGCGCCCCAGGAAGGCCACACGCTCTCCGAGACCGTGGCTCTCCACGAAGGCGCGGAGCCGCCCCTTGTAAGCGTCGTCGCCGCTGTCTCCGCACACGGTCAGACGATAGCCCGGGTGGCCCGGGGGCTCATGACGCACGAGGCGCTCGAGGGCGCGCAGCACGACGTGCGCCCCCTTGTCCTCGATCAGCGTCCCGACGAAGAGGACGCGGTGGGCCGGACCGTCGCTGACGCTGGGCTCGTCGACGGCGAAGCGTGAGAGATCCACACCCTGCGTGATGTAGCCGTCGTCGTCGGCGACCGGCTCCAGCACTTCGTGGCGAATGAGCTCATCACGGATGAAGCGCGAGATCGCGATCGGGTACCGAAAGCTCAGCCCGTCCAGGTGAGACCACGGCGCCCAACGGCGTAGCCCCTGGCGGCGTTTGTACGCCAGAAGGGACAGATCGGTGATGTCCCAGACGAGCGGCAGCTGCGAGCGCTGCGCCGCGTGGGCGGGACCGAGGAACGTGCGCTTGGTGTCGCTCACATAGACCACGTCGGGCGCGAACTCGTCGATGACCCGGAGCGTGGTGGTGTAGTTCAGCGCGCTGACCACGAGCTCTCGTGCGAGGTACAGCCTGCGATCCGTGATGGGGTGCGGGTAAGGCACTGCCTGGACGAGCTCGCGGGTGATCCACGGCTCGGCCAGGGCCTCGACGTCGCGCGGCGGAGCGCTCGTGAGGACGTGGACCTCGTGCTGCGACCGAAGCCGCTCGAGGACCTCGCGCAGGCGAACCTCGTTACCTCCCAGCACGTAGGGCGGGAAGAGATTGCAGACGCTCAGGATGCGCATGATTGGCTGGGCGTGGTACGATGGAAGGTTCGGGTGGCGGAGAAGGTGGCGGAGAAGGAGCCGTCACGGGCCGTCGTTCAGGGCCCCAGGCGCGGTGGAGGCGCCGGGCGCGACGCCGCAGCGCGGGTGGCGCGGGTGACGTCCCGCGCGAGGTCGCTCCAGTGCTGACCCACCCAGTTGCCGACGTAGCCACACAGGCGCGCCTTCTCGCCGAGGGGCAGGTCTGCTTTGTGGACGAGCCGCAGGTTGCCGAACATCACGTTCCAGGCGGGCAGCACGATGCGGCCGGTGCTGCGCATGTCGCTCCAGTAGGTGCGAGCCACGTCTTTGCCGCGGAGCTTCGTGATCGATTGTTCGGGGTGGCTTCGAGGGAAGAACAGGTAGTCCGGGACTTCGTGGAAGGGCCCCAGCAAGGCGACCTCCTGGAGCAGCGTGCGGTCCGCTCCCCAGAAGGTGTCGAAGAGATCCGTCTGGGCCAGGGCGTCCTTCCGGAACACCCCGAAGATCTCGTAGCAGCGATGCCAGGAGAGCAGGAGCTCACGAAAGCGCACGCCAGCGTCCTCGGAGTCTGTCTCGAGGTGCACGTCGTAGCGTTCGATGGTGCGGCCGTGAGTGTCGATCACCTCCGCGCGGGGGTAGGCGAGCGTGACCCGTGGGTGTGTGTCCAGCACGTCGACGCAGCGCTCGAGGAGGGTGGGCGCGAGGATGTCATCGTGAGCGGCCCACTTGAAGTAGCGTCCACGCGCTTGGCCCACCAGGAGGTTGTAATTGGGCTGGGCGCCGAGGTTCGCGGGTTGCCTCAGGTACAGCACCCGGCCGTCCTGGGAGGCGTACTGCTCGCAGATGTCCGCGGTCCGATCCGTCGAGGCGTTGTCCGAGATGATCAGCTCGAAGTCCTCGAAGGTCTGAGCGAGGACGGAGCGTAGGGCCGACTCCAGGAAGTTCTCTCCGTTGAATACGGGGATGCCGATGCTGACCTTGGGCGCGTTCTTCATCGTGGCTCCTGTGTCAGCAGGGAACGGCGCTGGCGCCGGCTCGTGTCCGACGGCGTATCAGGATGAACGCCCGAGGAGCCCCCGGATCTCGCCCTGAGCCGGCTCACGCTGCGCGCCACGACGAGGCCCATCGGAATGGGCAGGGCGGCAGATGGACGTCCGCCGGGAGGCTGTAGGTCGGACGGCACGTCACCCTCTGAGACGGCGAGCCTCCGGGGCCGGTTCGTCCGGTCGTTCCACCGGGGCGTGACTCGACGACGAGTGCTCGTGGTGTTCGTAGACGCCTTCGGCCCGCGTCAGCTCGAGCGGTTCGGCAGTCGCCTCGCCTACTTGGGCCACCGCAAACAGCTGGAGGGGGTGTTGGGCTACACGTCGGGGGCGCTGCCCACGGTGCTCACCGGGACGGAGCCCGCGGTTCACGGTCGGATGTGCCTCTTCAGTGAGCACCGGACCGGAGAGGCCCACCTGCTCGCGCCGCTGCGCTGGATGGGGTTGCTGCCGCGCGCGCTCCACGAGCGACGTCGGTTTCGGGCGCTCGCGGAGCGCTGGCTCGCGTTCCGCCACGGACTGAGCGGCTACGTCGCGCTCCACAAGGTACCGCCCGAGCACTTCCGCTGGCTCGATTTGCCGGAGCGAGAAGACCTCTTTGAGGCGCGCGAGATAGGCGGCGCGCCGACGTTCTTGAGCCGCGCCCGGGAGGCTGGGCTCTCGGTGTACGCGAGCCCTTGGCGCATGGCAGAGCCGGCGCGTTGGCGGGAGGCGCTGGAGGTGCTCGGGCGAAAGCGCCCGGATTTCGCGTTCCTCTACTGCGCCGAGCTCGACGCCGTCCTGCACCGAGAAGGGAACCAGGGGCCCGGCGCGGAGGACGCGATGGAGCGCATCGCGGCCTACGTGGCCGCCGCTCGAGAGCGTCTCGCCGAGGACGGAGGTGAGCTCACGACCTTCGTCGTGGGGGACCACGGCATGGCCGACATCCGCTCGACCATCGATCCGCGCCCGGCGCTAGCTTCACTGCCGTCAATTCGCGTCTTCGTCGACAGCACGATGTTGCGGTGCTGGGGGACGCTGCCGGAGCTCGGACGCGCGCGCAGCCTGATCGAGCGCCGCGGCTGGCCTGGCCGATGGATGGATCGTGAGGCGCTGGTGAGGGCGAAGGCTCCGACCCGTGACGGGCGCTACGGGGACGCCCTCTTCCTCTTGGACGAGGGCGTCATGTTCGCGCCGAGCTACCTCGGCGGCGCTGCCGCAGGCATGCACGGCTACGACGTGCGCGCTGCCTCGTGCTTCGCCGGGCTCGCCTCCGATCACCCACTCCCGACGACGTGCGGGAGCCTGAGCGACCTGGCTCCCCTGGTGACG
This sequence comes from Pseudomonadota bacterium, assembly GCA_023460875.1. Classification (GTDB taxonomy): domain Bacteria; phylum Myxococcota_A; class Polyangia; order Polyangiales; family Polyangiaceae; genus NIC37A-2. Next base: position 15,554 of record JAEWOQ010000454.1, on the reverse strand, counting down.
AAGACCTTGGGGATCGCCAGCTAACGAGGAACTATGCGAACGATCGCGCACATCCCTCGCCGCCTGACGTCGCGTTCGTGGGGAGGAACCGAACGCGTCCTGTCGCAGACCCTGCCGCTGCTGAGGCGCGCTGGCCTCGACCAGCGCGTGCTCACGACCCGAGCGCTGGACGAGGAGCCCATCGGGGACATCGGCGGCGTCCCCGTCGCACGCTTCACCTACAGCTACCCCGAGTGGCCCCTGAGCGCAGCGCGCCGCGAGCGGTACGACCGCTGCGGGGGCAACCTCGTGAGCTTCTCGTTGGCGCGGCGCCTGACCCACATCAGGGATCTGGCGCTGGTTCACTGCCATACGGGTAACCGGCTCGCTGCACAGTGCCTGCAGGTGGCGCGCCGCCGGGGGATCCCGTTCGTGGTGACGTTGCACGGCGGCCACTTCGCGGTCCCCGAGGACGAGCGGCGACGCTGGCAGCACCGTGATGGGGCGAGCGTCCCTTCAACGGAGGGGCACGGCTGGACCATCCCTTGGGGCAAGGTGCTGTCGCTCGTCTGGGGTACCCGCACGGTCCTCGAGCGAGCCGATGCGGTGGTGTGCGTGGGCATCGATGAGTTCGAGGCGGCGCGCGCGCAGCTGCGCGGCCCTCGCGTAGTGCTCCTCCCGGGCGGCGTCGATCCGGACGTGTTCGCCGCTGGTTCGGCCGAGCGCGGTCGCCGCTTGCTCGGGCTCCCCGCGGACGCCCGCCTGGTGATCTGCGTGGCTCGCCTCGATCCCCAAAAGGACCAGGAGACCCTCGTGCGTGCGTGGCTCTCCCTCGATGACCCGAGCTGTTACCTGGCCCTCGTCGGTCCAGAGACGGAGCCCGGGTACGCTGCGAGGTGCCGCCAGCTGGCGGGCGCCGCGGCTGACCGCATCCGGATCGTCGAGAGCTTGGCGTCCGAGAAGGTCCCGGATGTGCTCGCCGCCGCGTACGTGGCGGTGTTGCCCAGTCGGCACGAGCCGTTCGGGCTCAGCTGCCTCGAGGCGTGGGCGGCGCGGACGTGCCTGATCGCGGCCGACGTCGGCGGGCCCCGTTGGCTGTTGGGCGACGGCGAAGCTGGACGACTCTTTCCTCCAGGTGATTACGCGGCGCTGCGCGCTCGGTTGCGGGAGCTGCTTGACGACGACGCCCAGCGGGAGCGCCTCGCCCTGGCGGGAGCGCGGCGGGCGCAGGAGGAGTTCACCTGGGAACGACGCGCCGAGGGGCTGCTCTCGCTCTATCGAGCGCTCGGCGTGCGCTGGACGAGCCCCCTCGCGATGTCGCCTGCGCCGCGGCTCGGAGGTGGGCCGCGGTTGCTCGGGGAGGGAACACCATGAGCTCAATCACGTTGCAGGGGCCACCGTCGAGCCATAGTCCGTCCTTCCGGGCGGAGCTCGCGCTCGACCGCCGCATCCCGATCTTCGACCTCGAGATCACCGACGCCACCTACTCCGAGGCAGCTCGCCTCTTGGAGGGGCTGCTCATGCGGCGCGACCGCGCCCGCGCGTCGCACTTCGTCAACGCTCACACCTTGAACCACGCCAACGGCGACGACGCCTACCGGCGCGTGTTGGCGAGGGCGGACCACCTCTTCGGGGACGGCACCGGAGTCCGCTGGGCGGTGCGCGCGCTCCACGGTGTGCGGCTCCGCGCCAATCTGAACGGCACGGACTTGCTCCCCTACTTCATGCGCCGCGCCGCGCCGCGCAGGCCGCGCGTGTTTCTGCTGGGGACACGGGGAGAGGTGCTGGCCGCGGCGGCCGAGGCAGTGGAACGCGAGTTCGATGGTTGGTCCGTGGCTGGGATCCACCATGGCTTCTTCGGAGACGCCGAGGAAGGGCGCGTTCTGGACGTCGTCAACGCCTCCGGGGCTGACCTGCTGCTCGTCGCGATGGGGAACCCGCGCCAGGAGATCTGGATCGACCGGCACCTGCACCGCCTGGACGTGCCGCTGGCGATGGGGGTGGGGGCCCTGTTCGACTACTGGGCGGGGGCGGAGCGCCGCGCGCCACCCTGGATGCGGCGAGCTGGGGTCGAGTGGGTCTACCGGATGCTGTTTCAGGAGGGGAAGCTCACCCGCTACCTCTTCGGGAACCCCGAGTTTCTGTGGCACGTCGCCCGAGCGAAGTGGCACGTCGGCTGAGGACGGCTTCGACGAGCCGCCGAGCGTGCGGGCTCACGGGTGTGTCTGGGGAGGCAGCGGGCTCTTGTGCTCGGGTTGCCCAGGCGCGAGCTCCGGCCAAGGGCGCATGCCCTCGGGGAGCAGCGTGGCGAACAGGAGGGCAGCTGGCGCCTGGCTCTCCCAGACGCTGAACTCGCTCGTGTTCACGGCGTGCGCTGCGTCGACGTGACGCAGGGCGCGGGGCTGCTCCTCGAAGGGTGGATGAAATCCGGCGGCGAGCGGGCGGTAGTAGTCGGCGCCGGGCATGTGCTCGACGGGCCCGTACACGATGAGCCCGGGGATGGGGGGCAGCCCGCGCGTCGCCTGGAACGCGAGGGAGTCGAGGTGGAGCGGCTGCGTTGGAGACCGACTCCCGAGACCGGTGACGTAGGAGAGGCCGGCTGGGTTGCACCCCAGCATGGCGTCCGCGGCGAGGCTGAGGGCATCGAAATAGCGTCGCCGATCGGGCTCGGTCAGCCTGGCCAGCTGCAGTAGTTGATAGACACCATCGAGGTAGCGCCCCTGGCTCGTCTCCATGCCCCAATCGGGTCGCGCTCCGGGTGGACGAGCGCCTCGGTGGGGCTGGGGGGACTCGATGAGGCTCCTGGCCGCGCGATCCGCCCAGCCGCGGAGCTCGGTGATCGTGGTCTGGCGTATGGACGGTGAAGCGGAAGCTCCTTCGAGGTAGGCCACGACGAAATCGGCCGTGGCGGGGTGCTGCGACTCGAACGAACCGGGGTAGAGCTTCGCGGAGGGCTGCAGGTGGTCGAACAGCCCGCGACCATGGACGTTTACAGCTCGCCACTTCACCTCGAACTCGGCGCGGAGCTGCGGATCCTGCTCGGCGCGCGAGAGCTCCCCGAGCGCGTAGGCGAGATACGTATCGGGTGCGTCGTTGCGGCGCGCGTAGTCGAGCGCTCGGCGCGCCGCCCGCCGTAGACGCTGGGCCCGGCTCGCGTCGAAGGGACCTACCAGGTGCGCGGCTTGGGCGAACAGGCCGGCGACGTAAGCGGTGTGCGCCGCGTCCGAGTCGTAGGTGAAGTAGGGGAGGCGATCTTCGTGTGCGAAGTAGTACCCGGGAGGGTGCCGGGTGCTCTCCACCCCGCGTCGAACGCTTCCGTCGGGCTTCTGTAGGTACTCCCAGGCGCCGACGCTCCACAGCGCCTCGTCCAGCAAGTCTGGGATGCCGTTCCCACTCTCGGGGACGCCGAGCTGCCCATCGGTGAACTTTGCCACGCCGCCGAGCTCGAAGGCGCGGAGGAGCATCTGCGCGACGAGCACGTGCATCGGGCGAATGTCAAAGTCACCAGCGTCGTGGTGCCCTCCTCGGAGCGGCCGGGGCGAGCTCCGCTCCGTGTTCTCGGGGAAGAACCCTTGGCGCCGTCCGCCGACGAAGTAGGCCGAGCAGTGATCGCTCGGACGAGACCACTCGGTTGACTCGGGCCGCAGGTCGCCACACCAGCGGTTGTGGAACAGCCCCCGGAGGACCGTGTAGTAAGCCTTGAAGCTGGCCTGCTTGCTGACGGCGGTGGGGAAGGAGACGCCTACCCCCGGGACGTGGATGCGATAGCGCAGTCCTTCCGCGGGCGGCACGGCCGCGAGATCGATCTGAGCGACCGGGCCCAGGACGTCCTCGCGCGATCCGGGGCGTCGGCGGATCTCCAGCAGGTGGTCCGTGGCTACTCGTGGTTCGAGCGCCTCCGTGGGCTCGACCAGCAGCAGCGCCTGGGGAGGCAGCTTGTCGAGCTGCAGTGCGCCGCCGTCCCCGAGCCAAGCGTAGACGTAGGCCCAACGTCGGCTCGCCAAGGGGTTGTAGCCGACCTGATTCACCTGGATGGCGGGCGTCTCCAAGTAGCGGTCGCTGAACGGCAACAGGACGTCCAGCGCAGTGTCGGTCGAGCCTCGATGCCGGCCTCGATGCCGGATGCGCAAGAGCTCGCGCTCGCCGATCGCCGCGTCGAGACGCAGATAGATGCGGTGCTCGAGGCGGACGGTCGCGCCCCCGTGGCGATCGTAGCCGACCAGCAGGTCCCCGAGGCCAGCGACGACCGTGTGCCGCATCGACCGCGTCACGGTGATCGGCGCGCCGTCGGCCCGCTCGAGCTCCCAGACGCCGCCTCGCCAGCGCTCGCCGGAGTCATTCTTGAGCTTGCCGTTGGAGAGCTCGAGCCCGCTCTGCTGAATGACGATGGCCAGCACGTCGGGCGCGACGGCGTAGGCGCTCGCCAGCGCTCCGCCACGGGTGGCTTCGGCGCGCGGGAGGCGCAGGTGCACGCTGCCCCAGGGGGCCTCGGGCTGGTCGACGCGTGCCCTCACCTGGACGAAGGCGTGAGTGTTGGGGACCAGAGGGCCCACGCGATGATGCGTCGCGCGCTCGGTCACGACGAGGCGCTGCGCGTCCTTCAGCTGCCCATCCGTGCCTGGTGGCTCGGCGCCCAACAGGACCTCGTACCCGGTCGCGTCCGCCACGGGCTCCCAACGTAGGGTGACCCCGCGGCGGGCGAGCTCCGCGACTCGGACGGGGAGCTTCCCACGGACGTGGGCGACGCCGCGCACCTGGCCATCGACGACGGTGGAGGCGGGCAGCGCCAGTCGCGCGGAGGGAGCGGGTGCGCGGCTCTTGGGCGGGGTCTCGCACGTGCAAGAGAGCGCCAGCGCCAGGGACGCCCATGTCGTCAAGCCCCCGGCGCGCCGGAGCGTCGGGGGACGGTTCTCTCGTCGAAGCATCCTAGCGACGATGAACGGCCAGGAGCGCCTCGAGTTTGCTGACGATCAAATCCAGGGCCACTCGGTTGTGGCCCCCCTCGGGGATGATGACGTCCGCCCAGCGCTTGCTGGGCTCCACGAACTGGAGATGCATCGGCCGGACCGTGGCGAAGTACTGCTCGCGAACCTGCTCGAAGGTGCGGCCACGGCGGTGTAGATCCCGCTCGATGCGGCGGAGGATCCGGATGTCGGCGTCGGTGTCCACGTAGATCTTCGCGTCGAAACAGTCACGCAGCTCCTGATCGACGAACAGCAGGATGCCCTCCACGACGATCACGGGGGCCGGCTCGACGCGCCGCGTCTCGGCGAGTCTCAGGTGCGAGGCGAAGTCGTACTGGGGCGCCTCGATAGGGCGCCCGGCGCGGAGCTCGCCAAGGTGCTGCCGCAAGAGCTCGTTGTCCAGCGAGTCAGGGTGGTCGAAGTTGAGCTGGTCCCGCTCTTCGATCGACAGCTCCGGGCGGTGCTTGTAGTAGGCATCGTGCTGCAGCATGGCCACACTGCCCTCGGGGAGCGCGTCGCGCAGCCGCTTGGCGATCGTGGTCTTGCCAGACCCCGTGCCACCTACGACGCCGACGAAGTAGGGGCGGAGCGAGCTCTCTCCAGGAGTCATCCATCGAGTCATAGGACAGACCGTAGGTAGCGGAGCGCCTCTCGCGTCCCCGCGCAGACGGCGGCTATCAAGAACATGCCGACCGCTCCCAAGGTGCTCCTCTGGGCCGTCGCCGTGATCATGTCGGGGTGCTCCGGAGTGGGTGGGGTGAGCAGGTCGTAGCGTCCGCGCATCGACTCGCGCTCCATCTTGAGCTGAATGCGGCTCGCGCGCAGCTTCTGATACAGGCGGTCGTGCAGGTCCTTCGTAGCTGCGTAGTTTCGCGTCAGTGTCGAGAGCCGCGCCTCCGCCTCGGGGAGCTGACTGACGCGGCCTTCCAGCTGCTCCACGCGCCCGTCGATCTGTCCTAGCTCGGTCCTGGCGACGCGCAGGGCGACCTCCAGGTCCCGGACTCTCTCCCGGACGGCCACGTAACCCTCGTTCGAGCGGCGCTCGATGTCCGTGGACTCCGCCGTGATGGTCGAGTCACGCAGCTGGGCCAGCTCCCGGGCTTGTTGGCGGAGCCGCTTGACCTGAGGATGCTGCTCCCCGAGCCCCGCGGCCTTGGCCTCTGTGAGCTGCTTCTCCACGTCTTGGAGGGACGTGGCGTAGGATCCGGCTGACGAGACGCGCCCCCGGAGGAGCGCGTCTTCGCTGTTCAGTCGCTTTCGGTTCAGCCCGAGCTCGAGCTGGAGGCGCTCGACCTGGGCGCGCAGCTCATCCCGCCGAGCCTGGAGCGGACCGAGCGCGGCGTACTGCTCTGCGCCGCCCTCCGTCCCGACGACCCCCGGGTGGTCCTTCTTGAAGGAGGCGAGCTCTTCCTCGGTTCTTCGGAGCTCCTGTCCGCTGCGCTCGACCTGCCCCTCGAGGAGCGCCACTTGAGCCTGTAGCACCTGCAGCGTCTTGCCGAGCTCTCGCTCGAGGTAGACCTCGAGGTGACGGGTCAGGAACGTCTTCGCGTGTTCGGCGTCCGTCCCCTGGTACTCTCCTCGCCAGACGAGCTCTTGCTTGTCGAGGGGTTTGAAGCTCACGCGACGCTGGATGGTCAGGGCGGCGCCCTGGTGGGGGGCGGCGCCAAGGCGGCTGAGGGTCTCCTTGATCAGGCGCGTGCTGGTGAAGGATTTCTCCGCGGCCACGAAGAACGTCGTGGCTCGCTCTTGGTCGACGGGGTTGGCGCGTCCATCCCGGCTCAGGCTGATCTCGAAATAGGCGGCCCCGAGGGGCGGCTCGATCAGCGCGTGCAGGGCTCCGGCGGACGCGCCCACGGCGGTCATCACGGCCAAGAACGTGCCGTAGCGCTTGAGGTAGTCGAGCCCGGTCCTGACATAGACGACCCAGTCCGTGTCGCTCGGCGTCGAGGCTCCGTAGGCGCTCGGGTCCCGAGGACCCCACGATGTGAGGCGAGCGTCGCGGTATCGCACCAGGTCTTGGCGAGGTAGCTGGTCCCGTGCGGGCGGCGGGGGCTGAACATCCAGCGGAATCGTCGCGTTCCGCTCGCCCTTGGTGCCCTTGAAAAGGAAGCGCAGCGCCGTCTGCCCGATGCGGATCGTGTCGCCGTGGGTGAGGAGCGCCGGCCCCTCGAGGCGCTCCCCGTTCAGGTAGGTCCCGTTGGTCGAGGCGAGGTCGACGAGCAGGTAGCCGTCGTCGTGCCAGAGGATCTTCGCGTGGCGCTGCGACGCGCTGGGGTCGTGCACCTTGCCGCCCACGTCTTCGCTCCGCCCGAGGACTGTCTCCTGTGACCTTAGGCGAATCAGCCGCCCCGTCTCCGGGCCCCCGACCACCACGAGCTGCGCGGTGGGCAGCGCCGGCCGTGACGCTCCGTCCCCGCGTCCAGCAGAGGGCGCCTGCGCCCCGCCGACCTCCTCGGTGGCCCGGTCCGCCTGAGCTGGCACGGACTGAGGCGCGCCGAGGGCGTCGTTCAAGCTCTGCTCCAGTGTGGGCTCGGAGCCTCGTGGTTGCTCGTGTTCCCCTGCGCTCATGGCAGCCTTTCGAGAGGCAGCAAGCGGGCCGTACCAGTCGCCGCCGACCACAGCGCTGGCCTCGTGAACGGCGTTACGGCTGGCGGTTCTCCGCGGCGCCGTGGCCGGGAAGACCTGGCCATCCCGAGAACTTCCCAACGGAAACTGCTTTGATTGCTCGACCGAATCATCCCGATTCGAGACGCGCCGATGCTTCTGAGGTGCCGCTCGCACTTCAGATCCCCGACGGAACCTCCCCGTCCCTGGGGAACGGACGGCGAGAGGATCGGGAGAGGGTACGTTTAGGGTCTCCACTCGCGGTGTTGCGCGATGCGTCGAGCCGGGGCACGACGGGCCAGCTCATCTTCCACACTCCCGCGGGGGTGGCCGAGGTGTGGCTGCGAAGCGGAGTCCTCGTCGACGCCTCCCTGGCTGGGTGCGAAGGGGAGCGAGCGCTGCTGCACCTCCTCGCGTATTCGGCCTCACGCTGGCGCGAGCGGACCGGCGTGGGCCACGGGCGCCAGTCCTTGCACGCCTCCCTCACGGAGCTCGAGGAGAAGGTGCAAGCGCGCCGACGTCAGTGGTCGGATTTGCTGACGCGTGTTCCTCCTTTGTCGGCGGTTCTCGAGCGATGCCCGACCGCCGACGACGTGGTGCCCGACGGAGCGCGCGGCTCCGTGCACGCGCTGATCGACGGCGAGCGCCCCCTGTTCGCCCTGATCGATCAGAGCGGCTTGGATCCGGTGGCGGCGCTGAGCAGCGTCGTGCAGCTCCTCGACGCGGGGGTGGCGATTTGGCCGGAGGCGTCCTCTCGGCGGCCGTCCGGCGCCGCGGAGGACGATCCCGGTAGCGAGCGCGACCTCGACGAACTCGCGGGCTTGGAGGAGCCGGAGCACGCGAACTCGGCGCTCCCCCCGCTCCCCCCGCTCCCCCCGCCCCATGGCCCCACGCAGGATGTCAGGCCGAGCGAGCCCACGGTGCCACCGGGGTCGCGCCTAGCTGGTGCAGAAGCAGCCGGTGCAGAAGCAGCCGACGCAGGCCCGGCGTCCTCGAAGCCCCGCCCCATCGTGGGACGCTACGAGATCCTGAGCCGTCTGGGGCGCGGAGGCATGGCCACCGTGTACGCGTGTCGGGTGCGCGGAGAGGGGGGCTTCTCCCGGCTGTTCGCGATGAAGGTGCTCCGGGAGCACCTTTGTCAGAATCCGGAGGCCGTACGGCTGCTCCTGCGGGAGGCGCGACTCACCGGACGTCTCCATCATCCGAACGTGGTCAGCGTCGTCGACGTCGGGAGCAGCCGGGGGCAGCCGTACCTCGTGATGGAGTTCGTAGCGGGCTGCAGCGTCGCGGACCTACTGGCCGCCGAAGCCCAAGGCGCCCTCTCGATCGACGCCCCCATCGCCGCCTCCATCGGGATCGAGGCGCTGGCTGGTCTACACGCCGCGCACACTTTGGGGGACGAGCGCGGGCGCCTGCTCGGTCTCGTGCACCAAGACGTCTCCCCGGACAACCTGCTCGTCGGCTTCGACGGCGTGACGCGGGTCACGGACTTTGGAGTCGCGCACGTCAGCGACAACTGGGCGGGCGCTGGGCGGGCGCGCGGGAAGCCGCAGTATCTCGCTCCCGAGCGGATCGTCACGGGGGAGGTCGATCACCGCGCGGACATCTTCGCCATGGGCGTCGTACTGTACCGTCTGCTGACGGGGCTGCAGCTCTTCGATGGGGAGAGCCCCGACGAGATCATGCAGCAGGTCCTCTATGAGCCGATCGCGCCCCCCAGCACCGTAGGGCGCCGGCCCCCCCCGGCGTTCGATCCTCTGTGTCTGCGCGCCCTCGAGCGGGATCGCGAGCGTCGGTATCAGACCGCCGAACATTTCCGCGCGGACCTCCTGCGCACCGCCGTGCTCCTCGACCAACTCGCGCTGCCCAGCGAAGTGGCCGAGGCAGCGCGCATCGGCGCGGAGTCCTTGCCCGGCGGAGCAGCGGGATCGCCGGGCGCTGTCGATCCCGGCGCGCTCGATCCCAGCGCGCTCGACGAGCGACGGGCGCCGCGCGCAGGCACTCGCGCGATCGTGCTCGCTCGTCCACCGCGTAAGCGCGCGTCCCCCCAAGCAGACGCGCAGGAGACGCAGGTCTTGCCAGCCACGCGAGCGGGCAGGCCACCGTCCGCGTGGGCGGTCGCGCTCTTTCTTGTGCTCGCGGTTGGGCTGGCGCTCGCCTTGGACGCCTTCAGTGGATCCGAGCCGTCCCCTCCGCCGGCGCCAGACGGCGCTCGGGACGAGCCCAGGCAAGAGCCGCCGGGCTCCCCCGAGCTGCGCATCCGGATCGACGAGGATGACGCCCTCTTCGTGCCCCTCGAAGGGGAGCTCGAACCTCCTGAACGTCTCGAGGGCGACGCCCCTGACGTTACGCCAGGAGAACCGACGGATTGAGGCCCAACCCGGCCAGCCGTTGCCGAATCTCCCGCTCGTACACCGGGTTGAGCACCACGACCACGTCAGGTCGGTACTGGACGAGGAACTCCGGTGGAACGATGCGCGCCCCCGTCCCAGCGACGAACATGCCGTGCTTTCGCGGGTTCAAGTCCACCACGTAGGGGACCACGTCCGCACGCGCGACGAGGTTCGCGAACGTGTTGCCTTTGGACCCGGCGCCCCACGCGACCACACGACGTTGCTGGGTCGCCAGCTCGGTGACGGTCGCGCGCCACGCGGCGATCTTGGCGCCATGATTGCAGACGAACTCCGAGACGAGCCGCCGCAGGAGCGGATCGGGGGGGCGGCGTGACATGGTCGCGGGCGCCTCCGCCCTGGCATGGGCGCACAGGAACTGCCCGTCGAAGGCCTCTTGGACCAGCTCCACGACGAAGCCGCTCCGCTCGAGCGCGGTCCGCAAGGAGTCGGGAGTGAAGTACCCACAGTGCTCGTAGATGATGTCCCACACCCCGCCGTCGCGGAGGGTGTAGAGGGCGTTCGGCACCTCTACATAGAAGGCGGTTCCCTGCCGCATGCTGCCCCGGATCCCGCGTAAGAACGCGATGGGATCGCCGACATGCTCCAGGACGTGGCGCGTGTACACCAGGTCCGGATCGTGGCCAGCGTGGCGCGGCCCGAAGGCCTCGGTCTCGATGCGCACGTTCTCAGGGAGCTCCTCGGCGCGCCCCGCGTAGCTGACGTCGAAGCCGAAGCCCTCGTTCCGCCGGTCGCGGCACAGGGCCAGCAGGAACTCCCCGTTGCCGCAGCCCACCTCCACGACGCGCTTCCCGCGGAGATCGTGCCTCTCGATGAGCTCCTCGGCGAGGTGCTCGGCGAAGTCTTGGAACTGCCCCGAGCAGTGCAGGGAGTTCTCGTACTCGGGGCCGTAGCGCAGGAGCCGCTCGTCGAAGCACACGTTGTACACGTGACCGCAGTCTTCGCAGTAGCCCAGCTTGACGTTTGCCCTCGTCGTGGACACCGCCGCCGCGCGCGTGCGACAGAGTTGATTGCAAAACACTGGCACGGCGCCGGTGTGCGCGACGATGACGACTCGGTTGCTCGCACAAACGGTGCAAGTCGATTCTCTCATGTAGTCAGCACCTCGGGTTGCAGACCCCTCGACGTCAAAGTGTCCTGAATCTCCCGGGCGTAGACCGGGTTCATGACGATCACGGTGTCGGGCCGGTACTCCTCCAAGAACCCCGGGCCCACGATCTCCTGCCCCGTCCGCGCCATGAAGTGACCCTGGCGATGCGGGTTGATGTCCACCACGTACTCGATCGATCCGGACGACGGCCCCCCGGCGCGGCCCAGGTCACCGAGCGTAGTCAGGAACGAGACTCCCTTCGAACCAGAGCCCCAGATGACGACCTTCTTGCCGTCTCGCCCGTGGCGTTCGAGCAGCGCCCTCCAGTGTGCCGTCTGTGCCTCCAGCCGCCGCGTGAAGTCGCGGACGAGGCAGCGCAAGCGCTTGAGGTCATTCTCCTGGGGGAGGGGAGTTCGATGCAGGCCGTTGGCTGGTCGAGCCTCGATCATCAGGTACTGGTTCTCGTACTCCCGAGCCAGGTCGAGGACCTCGAAGCCGGCGCGCCGGAATAGCCGCGCCAAGGACCCCATCGAGTAATACGAACAATGCTCGTAGTAGACGTCCCAGAACGCGGTCTCCTCGAGGATGCGCTCCACGTCGGGCACCTGGAAGAATACGACCGTCTGAGGATCGTCGCCGACCGCCCGGCGCACCGTGCCCATGAACTCGGCGGCCGGGTGGATGTGCTCGAGCGTCATCTTACAACACACGAAGTCTCCCCGCTCCCCGGCGTAGCGCTCGTCGTAGAAGTCGGAGATGAACTTCGCGCGTGTGCGCCCCTGACGCAGGTCTCGCTCGGGCACATACGCCGGGTCGAAGCCGAGGCCCTCGTTGCCCCCGAGCTCGCAGAGCAGGTTGAGGAACTCCCCCTTGCCGCAGCCGATCTCGATGAGGCGTTTGTCGTGTAGTCCGTAGCGCTCGACGAGCCGCGCTGCCAGCTCCTCGTGCCACTGGTTGAACGTCGGCGAGAAGGCCTGCGTGGGGTCGTAGCGGTCCGAGTACTCCAAGAGCTCGGGACGAAAGGCCGTGTTGTACACGAACCCGCAGTCATCACAGAACCCGAGCGCGATGTCGCCCGTGGGGAAGCTCAGCGCCTCCTCTCGGGTCGGCAGCTGGAGGACGCTGTTCACTGGGACCCGAGCGACCTCGTAGAAGACGTCGACGCGACGCCCCCCACAGCACGGACAGGTCATGTAGCGTGGATCAAGCACGGTTCTCTCCTTTGACGCGATCGCACAGGACGGTGGCTGAAACGCTCTCCCCAGTCAGTGCAGGCGGATCTCAGGCACTGGGATGATGAAGCGCCCACCACGATCTCGGTAGCCGTCCTGTTGACGCATGATCTCCTCCGCGAAGTTCCAGGCCAGGATTAGGACGTAGTCCGGGCGGTCCTCGAGCAGCTTCGCAGGGTCGAGGATCGGGAGCTTGTTCCCGCTCATGAAGCGCCCCTGCTTGTAGGGGTTCAGGTCGACGAGATAGTCGAGGTGCTCCCGATCGATGCCGCAGAAGCTCATCAGGGTGCAGGCCTTGGCGGCCGCGGCGTAGCCGACGATGCGCTTCCCTTCGCCGCGGAGGTGGGCGAGGGCCTCGCGGAGATCCTCCCGCAGCGACCGGACCTTCTCCGCGAACTGTCGGTAGTAGTCGATGCGGGTCACGCCGCGGACGCTCTCCTCCTCGAGGAGTTCACGGACGCGAGGTCGAACGTCAGTCGTGGGCTCGACGAAGAGGCGCAGCGAGCCGCCATGGATCGACGTGCGCTCGACGTCGTTCAGGGACAGACCGTGCCGAGCGAAGAGCTTGGTGAGCGCCGTCACGGAAAAGTAGCAGAGGTGTTGGTGGTAGATGGTATCGAACTCGCAGTGATCCAGCAGGTCCATCAGGTAGGGACATTCGAGCACGGCGACGCCTGCCGGCTCGAGCAAAGTCGCGATCCCCTCCACGAACCCGTTCAGATCCGCCACGTGCGCGAGCACGTTGTTCGCTAGGAAGACGTCTGCCGACCGCCCATCCGCGCGTAGTTGTCGAGCCAGCTCGACGGTGAAGAAGGTGTTGAGCGTCGGTATGCCGCGAGCCTGAGCAGCCCGCGCCGGGTCCCGCGCGGGGTCGATGCCGAGGACTGGGACCCCGCGCTCGGCGAAGTTGCGCAGCATGTAGCCGTCGTTGCTCGCCGCTTCGACGACCAGGCTCTCCGGGCCGAGCTGCCGCGACTCGAGGAGGCGCAGCGCGCTGGCTCGGAAGTGCGCGAGGAGGCTGGGCGAGATCGACGAGAAATACGGGTAGTCCCCTCCGAACAGGACCGCTGGGTGGACGGTCTCGGTGATCTGCACGAGGGTGCAATGTGGGCAGAAGACGACCTCGAGCGGCACGCGCGGCTCCGGCGCGTCGATCTGCTCGTGGGTGAGCAGGCGGTCGGCGAGCGGAGTGCTCCCGAGGTCGAGGAAGGGTACGAAACCGGACTTCCCGCAGGCGCGACAGTGAGTGATGGTCTCAGAGATGCGCGCCGGGCCAGAGGTGCTCAGCATGTTCATGACAGTTCCTTTCCCGTGTGACGCAGCTTCTGGTCGATGATCCCTTCGGCGATCAGGGTGCGGATGTGGTCGATACGCTTGTAACGTTTGCCCTCGAACTCATCGAGCGACAGCCCCGTGCGTACGTAGGCGTCGAGCAGCTCCTCTGCGCCGTGGGGGACCTTCCATTTCGTGTGAAACTCAGGGAGCTCCCGGGGCAACAGAGAGCAGTCCACGCGGTAGTTCCTGATGTCGGGTGAGGCGCCATCCGCGAAGCTCAGCTCGGAGCCCGCGACGACCTCACGCACGATGCCGGCGACCTCCCGTATACGGAAGTTCTCGCCGGCCACGCCGACGTTGAAGGCCCGCTTGTGGACGCGCTCCTTGGGTGCCCCGAGCACCGCGAGGAACGCGCGCGAGATGTCTTCGATGTGGACCAGGGGGCGCCACGGCGATCCGTCACTCTTCAGGTGAACCTTGCCGGTCGTGTGCGCCCAGGCCACCAGGTTGTTGAGCACGAGGTCGAAGCGGAGCCGCGGCGAGACCCCGTAGGCCGTGGCGTTTCGCAGGTACACTGGCGTGAAGGTCGGAGCGGCCAAGCGCGAGAGCTCTTGCTCGACCAGCACCTTGGATTTCCCGTAAGGCGTGACGGGGTTGAGCGGCGACTCCTCAGTGAGGACCTCATCCCCCGCGGCTCCGTAGTTGCTGCAGGAGGAGGAGAACACGAAGCGTGAGACGCCGGCCTTCTTCGCGAGCTCCGCGAGGCGCACCGTCGCGTGATAGTTGATCTCGAACGTGAGCTCCGGGTCGAGGTCGCCAAGTGGGTCGTTCGACAGGCCAGCCAAATGGATTACGGCGTCGAAGCCTTGGAGGTCGGACAACGCGCAGTCCCGGATGTCTTTGATGGTCTCCGGGATCTGGCGAGGTTCCTCGCCGAAGGTGCAGCGCTTGAACAGGTCGGAGTCGTATCCGTGCACCTCGTGTCCAGCGTCTCGAAGCATCGGCGCCAACACTGTGCCGATGTATCCCTTGTGTCCTGTGAGTAGCACTCTCATGGTCGTGGTCGCCTGACTGTCGTGAGCCGTTGCGTGTGCGTTGCGTAGTATGTGTGTTCAGGCGCGGGCAGCAGAGAGGGTGCTCCGTGGCGCCTGGAACTGGTCTCAATCCCAGACGCGCCACGGGGCCTGCCCAGAGGACCAGAGCTCCTCCAAGAGCTTCCGCTCGCGCAGCGTGTCCATGCACTGCCAGAAGTCGGTGTGCTTGTAGGCCATGAGCTGGCCGTCGCGTGCGAGCGCCATCATCGGCTCGTAGTCCCACTGCGTGTCGTCGCCCTCGATGTAGTCGAACACCTGAGGCTCGAGCACGAAGAACGCGCCGTTGATCCAGCCCTGCTTCGTCTGAGGCTTCTCGGAGAACTCGGAGACGGTGTCGCCCTCCAGCTCCAGATGACCGAAGCGAGCGACCGGGTGCACGGCGGTCAAGGTCGCGAGCTTCCCGTGCGAGCGATGGAACTCGAGGAGCTTGCGGATGTCGACGTTGGACACCCCGTCTCCCCAGGTGAGCATGAACGTCTCGTTGCCAACGTAGTCGCGGAGGCGCTTGATGCGGCCGCCGGTCGCGGTCGACATCCCGGTGTCGACGAGCTGAACACGCCAGTCGATGGGCTCTGCGCCCTCGTGGTTGATCACCCTGCGCTCGCGCAAATCGACCGTGAGGCTGCTGCCGTTCAGAGAGCAATAGTCCACGAAGTACTTCTTGATGATCTCCCCTTTGTAACCGAGGGCGATGACGAAGTCGTTGTGCCCGAAGTGGTGATAGTGGCGTATGATGTGCCATAGGATGGGGCGACCACCGATCTCCACCATCGGCTTGGGCTTCTCGACCGTCTCCTCGGAGAGGCGGCTGCCGACCCCTCCCGCAAGAATCGCGACTTTCATGGGCTCCTCCGCTGACGCTGTCCACCCCGACGCCGAGCGCCCGCCCCAGCCCGGGGCGAAGG
>JAEWOQ010000453.1 GCA_023460875.1 Pseudomonadota bacterium | reverse complement strand
GTCGTGATCGTCGTCCCCCGACTCCAACGCGGCCCCGTCGAGGAGCGTCAGGACGCCCTCTGCGCCCGCCGCAGCTGCTTCCTGGACGAGCACCTCTTCTTCGTCCCCTTCGCCGGTCGCCGTCTTCCCGAGATCCTCTTCGAAGTCTCCCGTCAGGTACGCCTCGAAGTCATCGGGGCGGATCAGGTCCTCGACATGAAGGAACGCAGCACGCTCCATGCCGACGTCGATGAAGGCCGCTTGCATGCCGGGCAGGACCCGGCTGACCTTGCCTAAGACGATGTTCCCGACGGTGCTGCGCTGGTTGGCGCGCTCGATCTGGAGCTCTGCGATGACGCCGTCCTCGATGAGGGCGACGCGCGTCTCGCGCAGATCGCAGTTGATGACGAGGGTGTTACGAGCCATGAAAATCTGCCTTCGGTCGACCTGGCCAGCAGCCAGGGACGGTGCCCACGCTCGGCAAGCGGCGACGTCCCAGGCGCTACCAAGGCTGCCCGGCTATCGGCTCGGAAGAGGGGGCGTGGAAAGTGCATTGGATCCGCGAGCGCGGGACCTCGGTCACCCGTGCGACTCGCCGCCAGGACAGCCCTCGTAGGGTCTGCCGCGGGGACAGCGGATCCCAACGCTCTTCGACCAACTCCCACGGGGCGGCAAGCCTGTCAACGAAACTTGAAGCCCCAGAGGAGGTCTTAGAGGAGGTCCTTCTGGGGAGCCCTTACGTGCAGGTTCCGGCTCGGGCCTGAGCTGGGTCGGGGCGCCTGGGCCGACGAGGATCAGGGGGCTGGGTCGTGCTTGCCCCGCCGGACCGGGCAGGGGCATGCTCGGGGCGTGGCTCGTTCGCACCTCGTGATCGACATCGAGACGGTCCTCGACCCGGAGCTGCCGATCGCCGAGTCCGCCGAGGTGGAGCGGCTGCCGTCCCCGCCCCACCATCGGGTGGTCGTGATCGGCGCGCTCCATTTCGGCCGGGACTATGAGTGCAGGAAGCTCGGCATCGTCGGGCGGACCTCCGAGGACGAGGCGGAGATCCTCACGGAGTTCGCGAAGATCCTTGACGAACACCAACCCTGTCTCGTCACCTACAATGGCCGGGGCTTCGATCTGCCCGTCATCGCCATGCGCTGCCTGCGCCACGGCATCCCGTTCCGGCACTATTACCAGAACCGCGACGTGCGTTATCGGTTCTCGGCGGAGGGGCACCTCGATCTGATGGACTTCGTGGCGGACTACGGCGCGTCGAAGCCCAGCCGCCTCGACATCGTGGCGAAGCTCTGCGGCATGCCCGGCAAGGTGGGCGTCGACGGGAAGGACGTGGGCCCCCTGGTCCACGCGGGACGCATCGAAGAGGTCCGGGACTACTGCCTCTGTGACGTCGTGCAGACTGCGGCGGTGTTCCTCAGGGTGCAGCTCCTGCGGGGTGAGCTCGACCGCGAGGCGTACCTCGTCGCCATGGAGAACCTGCTCGCTGTAGCTCGCGAGGACGGACGCGTGGCGCCAGTGTTGGCGGGCGTGAACGAGGAGCGGCTCTTGCTCCGCTCCTCCGGTCCGCGCCCGAACACCTGAGCATTTCGACCAGGCGCCTGGTTCGGCGCCGACGTCGAGCAATGCGACTCCGGCGAGGCTCTTAGAAGACGAAGGTAGTGGCCAGGCTGCCGCCCAGGCGATAGCGGTCTTCCCGCAGGTTCTCGCCGTTCAGATAATCGGTCCTCTCGAGGCGAAACACGGGGATATCGAGCTGCGTCGTGATCAGGAGGCGAGACTGATCGAAGCGAAACAGCTCCACGCCCAAGGTCGGCTCGACCATCAAGCCGTTGCCCCCGAAGCCGTCGTCGTCCGTGAGTCGCCCCAAGCCAAAGCCCATCCCGACGAAGGGGGCCACGTCCCCGTCGCCGAAGTAGCGCCAGCCGGAGACGGCGAGGGACACCTGAGAGGCCCCGCCGCCCGCGGCTCGGCCTCGAATCTGGGCTCCATACTGCGCCCCGTGGAACCCGAACGCCATGTCAGCGCCGTAGCCGATGTCCGAGCCGACCAGGACGCCCACGACACCGAAGGCGAAGCGTACGTTGTTGGTGCGGAGCGCGGGAGCTCGCGTCTCTCCGTCCACCAGAGAGCGCGCCGTGGCGGTGTCCTCGACGGGGCGATCCTCCGTGAGCGCGGTCACCAGGCGCTCCGCGGCGACCGGCACCTGCTCGAGGCCCCCGAGCTGGAGGCGCCTGCTGGCGACGACGCGTCCCCCCGGCTCCTCGCGCACCAGCTCCAAATAATAGAGAGAACCGAGCGGGCGCAGGTTGACCCGGAATACGGCGGGGGCGGGCACGGGCTCGTCCACCGTGACCACGGCCACGCCGTGCTCCCGGAGCTTCTCGCAAATGAGGGCGGCGGCGGTCTCGGCGTTCTGGTCACCCCGCCCGATGCCGAGGAGGCAGATGGGCTCGCGACTCGCTGGGGCAGAGACCGCAGAGCCGGGCGCAGCGTCGGCGGACGGCGCAGCGTCGGCGGACGGCGCGGCCCCGGGGGACGGCGCGGCCTCGGGGGGTGCGTCCGCGTCAGTCGCTGGCGCGGGCTGTGCGTCATCGTCCGCGGCGGGCTGGGCGTCGTCGTCCGCTGCGGGCGGTGGGGAGGGCTCACTTCGCCAATCTCCTCCGGCCGGGGCGCGCTCTGGGACGTCCGCCGTCGGCCCGTCCTGGGCGTAGAGGTGGGGTCCGAGCAAGAGCAGAGTTGCGGCGAGGCGGCGGGTCAGTGCGGTGTGGGTCGACATGTGAGGCTCCCTCCCGAGGAGACCGTCGGCGCCCAGAGACGTGTCCGCGCCGACCATCCAGTGAATCGACCTAGGTAAAAGCAGCAAGCGTGCCAGAGCGCGGCGCCTCGTCCCCCCGCGCCGTCACGAGGAGAAAAGGCGCGGGCGCGAGGCAGGCAGGGCGAGGTAGGCAGCGGAGCCGAGCTCCCGCCGAAGCTGCCGCAAGAGGACGACACTGTGATCTCGGGGTCACAGTCGCGGGTCTTCGCGCCGGCAAACGACGCGCTCTCGAGGGCCCTCAGGGGGGTGGTTCGAGCGCGCGAGAGCTGGGAGGTCGGGGACGGCGCCCCGATGGCTCAAGGTTCGCGGTAGAAGCGAGGAACGCGTCGGGAGACGTGCGTCAGCACTTCCCAGGGGATCGTGCCCGTGTGAGCGGCAATTTCGCTCGCCGTGATCTCCTCGGTGCCGAGGGGGCCCTTCTGAGCTCCCAAGAACACCACCTCGTCGCTGAGCCTGACCCCGGGGACGTCGGTGACGTCGAGCATGGTCATGTCCATGCTGATGATGCCGACGATGGGGGCTCGGGCGCCGCGCACGAGGGCGTGACCCCGGTTCGAGAGCGCTCGGGACAGCCCGTCGGCGTACCCCAGAGGCACCGTGGCGATGCGGCTTGGGCGCCGAGCGATCCAGGTGGCGCCATAACCGACGCTGGCGCCCTCCGGGACATCTCGCACGGAGACGACCTGGGTGAGCACGGTCATGACCGGCCTGAGGTCGGACGTGGTCCCCGTGGGGTGCACCCCGAACAGCGCGATGCCCGGGCGGACCAGGTCGAAATGGCTCTCCGGGTGGAGGAGCAGGCCCGCGCTGTTGGCGGCGTGGCGGCGCTGAGGGCGTAGACCGGAGGCGGCGAGCACGTCGCGCGCGGCGTCGAACAGGGCGAGCTGGCGGGTCACGGAGCCGTGATCGGCGGCATCCGCGCAGGAGAAGTGGGTCATCAGGGCGTCGACCTGGACCTCCGGGTGTGCGTTCAAGGTCCGCGCGATACGATCCAGCTCGGTCATGGGAGCGCCGAGGCGCGCCATGCCCGTGTCCACTTTGAGGTGCACCGACACCGGTTCGCCGGCGCCGAAGCGGATCTCCTCCGCCAAGCCCTCCACCTGGCCCTCGTCCTGGATCACCGGCGTGAGGCCATAATGGATGAGCTCCGGCCACGCGCGGCCGTAGTAACCGCCCATCACCAGGATCGGGACGCGAATGCCCGCCTCACGGAGCTCGATCCCCTCCTCCACGAGGGCGACGCAGACTCCCTGTGCCCCAGCGCGCTCGAGGGTCCGCGCCACGGCCTTGGCGCCGTGCCCATAGCCGTCCGCTTTGAGCACGGCCCAGAGCGGAGTCGCCCCCGCCGTCCGCTGCAGCACGCGCAGATTGTGGCGCAGGTGAGCGAGGTTCACCTCAGCGCGGGTCGGGCGCATCGCATCGGAGGGGACGGCGCGCTGGGGGCGCAGCACTCGCGGGAGGCCGTTGCCGGTGGCTGACCAGGGCCCTGGCTGGCCGAGGCCAGACTGTTGCAGCGTCATGGCTGGTTTCGGTTACTCCCTTTGGCTCTGGGGGGTCGACGGATCGCGTGGCCGGGGCGCAGTATAGATCCCGAGGGACCCTGGGGCGACAAAGACGAACGGTTTGCCGGAGGCCGACGGTTTGCCGCGACCCTCGGGGTCACGAGATCATTCGAAGCAACGCACCATGCACGTGCGGTAGTCCGCTTCGCAGGAGCACTGAGCGGCGCCCTCGGCGCAGGACGCGAGGCAGGTGGTGCGGTGCTGCCGGCAGGTGGTCGAGCAGCCGTCTCCGGGGGCTTCTGTCAAGGGCTGGGCGTTGCTGACGGGGAGCCCCTGGGCGGGACGCGCGACACGAGGCGGGGGCGCGTGGACGTTGATGGGCCCGCCGGGCTCCGCCAGGGACGAGCGCTCGGCGGCCGCTCCCAGCTCGAGCTGAGGGCTGGGCTCGTTGGATTCGATCGCCTGGATACGACGGCGCGCATACTCGAGCCGATCTCGCGGTTGACCGTAGCTATAGCGTTCGCTCCATGCTCTCCAACAAGCCTTGCGGTGCGACGGCGCGATCCTCGGATCCAGATCGAGCCGATAACAATGCTCGAACCGTACGGTGCCCTCGTGCAGCACTTGCACGCTCGGACCACAACCCGCGACGGGCGCGCCCAAGCACCCGAAGGCGAGCCCAGCCAGCGCCAGGCGGATCGAGCGGGGCGCGACCGATAAGAACGATGCCCTGGTCAGCAGGCCATCTCGAGGCGTGGACATGGAATCCTGTGTGTCGATCCTCTCTCACGGGAGGGTGCCGCTCGGAGCCTCGCTCCGCAAGGGTGGGCGGTGATGGGTGCCGCGTGCTCGGTCCAGCTCGACGTGGGGCGGTCCCCTCGAGGCGCGTGGTATAGCCGGCTCATGTTCACCGGTCTCGTGGAGGCAGTCGGAGTGGTGCTCCAATCTCGAGCCATCGAGGGGGGCGGGCGTCGGATCACGGTCACCTATCCGGGGCTGGAGGAGCCCTTGGCGTTGGGGGAGTCGGTGGCGGTGGACGGAGCTTGTCTGACGGTCGTCGCCGCGACCCCCTCGGATCAGGGCGCGCTCGGCGTGGAGGGCAACCAGATCGTAGGGAGCGCGTCGGCGGAGTTCGAGGCGGAGCTGTCGCCGGAGACCCTTCACCGAACCACCTTGGAGCACCTGGCCCCAGGCGCGCGGGTGAACCTGGAGCGAGCTCTGCGCGTCGGGGATCGGCTCGGCGGGCACATGGTGACCGGGCACGTCGACGGGGTGGCGGAGGTCGAGGACGTCGCTCTCCAGGGTGGTGAGATGACCGAGGTGGCGCTCGTGGTGCCTGCGGAGCTCGCGGGGTTCGTGGCGGAGAAAGGCTCCGTGACCCTGGCGGGTGTGTCTCTCACCGTGAACCAGGTCACGGGGGCGCGCCTGGCGGTGCAACTCATACCTCACACACGATCAGCCACGACCCTCGGTGACCTGACCCGCGGGAGCCGGCTCAACGTGGAGGTGGATCTCATCGCTCGCTATGTGCAGCGTCTGTTGCAACATGAGCGCCGGTGACGAGTCGGGCGATGACACACATCCGTTCGATGTGTGAGCTCAGGCTAGAGCGCAGGCTAGAGCTCAGGCTCCCCTTGAGCCTCCGCGGGTTCTGAGAGATTGTCAGTGAATGTCTCTTGAGACTCCCGCCGCCGACGAGCTCCAGAATGTGCCACAGCCGGAGCTCCAGAGCTCCGCCCGCTATGGCTCCTTCGGGTGGGCAGGTTGGTCCTTGTTCCTGTCTCTGGCGCTCGCGGCCGGGGCCTTCGTCTACTTCCTCTATTTGCCTCTGCGGGGCGAGGCCGCCCGCCACGCCGGCGAGCGCGACGAGGCCACGGCGCGGGTGGCGGCCCTCGAGTCCAAGCTCACGGGTACGCAAGAGCACGTCGGCGAGCTCACCCGCAAGCAGGTGGAGGTCTCCGTGCAGCTGGCGGAGACGGTCGCGGAGAAGGAGAGGCTCGAGGCAGAGCTCAAGGCGATTCAGGCGGATCTGGCCTCGAAGCTCGAGGTCGAGATCCAGAGCGGCAACATCGAGCTGCGCCGTCGCGGGGACGAGCTCGTGGTGGACGTCGCTGACAAGGTGCTGTTCGACTCCGGTCAGGCGGACGTCACCGAGAGCGGTCGCGAGGTGCTCACTCAAGTAGCGCAGAGCCTCGCGGAGCTCTCAGGGCACGTGATCCAGGTCGGAGGGCACACAGACAGCGCCCGTGTAGTGAACGTGGAGACCCAGGCGCGCTTTCCCACGAACTGGGAGCTGTCGACGGCGCGGGCGACCCACGTCGTGCGTTTCTTGCAAGAACAGGGTAAGATACCAGGAGAGCGGCTCTTCGCGTCGGGCTTCGCTCAGTTCCGCCCGGCCGCGTCTAACAAGACGGCCGCAGGCCGACAGAAGAACCGTCGCATCGAGCTCGTCTTGGTGCCGCGGAAGTAGACGCTGCAGACGCCGGCCCTTCGAGAAAGCTGCGCGGTCCCTCACTTGCTTTGGGACCGAGCGGCGGAGGGCACGCTCAGCGCAACTCAGGACCGCTGTACGACGTTCGTGCATGGCGGTCCCGCGCAGCGGATCTAGCGACGCTCCCGGCGAGCGCCGCGTTCCCCCCCGCGGCAGCGCAAGTCCATGCAGCCGCGGGGCTCGCACAGCTCGTCATTCGAGCGTCGGTGACGAGCCAGGTGTGCTCGGGCGGCTCACAGCCACCCGCAGGAGCCCCGAGGCTCCTCCAAAGATGAAGGTGTGTCGGTCCGAACTCGTGCATCAAGCCCCTCGTCAGTCATACGTTCATGGAGTCGGGATCCGACGATCGTGCGCGCTCCTAGTGCGCGCGCGGATGCTCGTGGCTCGCCGCCGGGTCGTGGAGAGCGGAGCTCGGAGGACGGGGCGCTGGGCCGGCGATCGGGGCACGCGCTTCCTGTCGGCGCGAGTCGAGGAGACCAGAGGCCAGAAGAAAGCGGAGCGAACCATCAGTGAACGACGAGATAAAGACACTCAGTGAGAGCTCCGCAGAGGCGGGCGGTCCTCCCGCGCTGCCCGGCTGGGGCAAGGTGTTGGTTTCTCTCGCCGTGCTCGGAGTGCTGGGCTCCTTGGCGGGGGGGCTCAGCTGGCTGCGGGCACGTCAAGGCGCGCGCACGAACCAGGTCGCGCTCGCCGCCGAACCGAAGAAGGTCACCGTCGTCCCGGCCCGCAGCGTCACTTATCGGACCGAGCGACGCTACATCGGCACCCTGCGCGCGTGGCAGCAGGCGGATCTCGGGACCCAGTTCGTGGCCGCGTACCTGAAGAGCGTCCACGTTCGGCCCGGAGACAGGGTCAAGGCGGGGGAGGTGCTCGCGACGCTCGACTGTCGCAACGCGTCCGCGACCAAGGAGCAGGTCGCCATGCAAGTGCAGGCCCTCGAGCAGGAGCATCGCGCCCTCGCGAGCGAGCTGGATCGCTACCGGATCTTGGCGGCCCAAGACTTCCTCTCGGCGAACGAGCTCGAGAAGAAGGCGGCCGAGAGCGCGGCGACGGAGTCGAAGCTGCGCTCCCTGCGCGCGCAGCTCCAGGCACGTCGCGTCGAGGCCGCCGACTGCGTGCTCCGGGCCCCCGTCGGGGGGGCGG
>JAEWOQ010000452.1 GCA_023460875.1 Pseudomonadota bacterium | reverse complement strand
CTTCTCTCAAGAAGGACGCGCTGAACCTGCCGAACCTGCTCACCATGGGGCGCATCGCCATCATCCCCGTGGTGCTCTGGCTCCTGGACAACGGCACTCCCCATGATTGCCTCGTGGCGGCCTTCGTCTACTCCGCAGCGGCGTTCACGGATCTGCTCGACGGCTATCTCGCGCGCCGCATGAACATCGTCAGCGTGCTCGGCAAGTTCCTCGATCCCCTCGCGGACAAGCTGCTGGTCATGGCGTCGCTGGTGTGGATGGTGCCCATGGGGCGCATCCCAGAGTGGGCCGTGGCCTTGCTCCTCGCCCGGGAGATCAGCATCACGGGGCTGCGCAGCATCGCCAGCACCGAAGGGGTGGTCATCGCGGCGGGGGGCGGCGGTAAGAACAAGACCGCGCTGCAGATGATCGGCATCCTCTGCCTGCTCATCGGGTACCCCTACCACCTCCACCTCGGCATCATCGATCTGGGAGTCGTGGATCTGGTGGTGGTGGGGCGCGCGCTCATCTACGTGTCGCTCATCTTCTCGGTCATCAGCGCGTTCCAGTACGTGGGCCTGTTCGCCCAGGCCGTGGAGCGCAAGGACGCCAAGACCAAGACGCACCCCAACCCCGGGGCTTGAGCCACCGCTGGCTCCCTGTTAAGCACTCGCCGTGACGCAGCCCGCCCTCCGCCTCATCCTCGCGAGCCTCCTGGTCGGCCTCCCAGTGGCGTTCGCCAGCGGCGGATGTTCCCGCCAGGGCGAGGGTGACCGTTGTTCGCTTTTGAACGGCAACCAGGACTGTAGCGGCGGGCTGGTGTGTACGCCCGCCAACGAGCTGCGCGGCGGCGACGACCGGGTCGATCGCTGTTGCCCCGCGGAGGACCGCACGGACGCGGTGCCCAGCTGCCGCCCCCGCGCGGGCAGCGGCGCAGCGACGGGCGGCACTTCGAACGGAGGCGACGGAGGAGCGGGCGGCGCCGGCGGCGCCAACTGACGATCCGCGGTCGGAGGATGACCCTCGAGGAGCTGATTCGGCTGGGGCAAGAGGCCCTGGTGCTCACCGTGATGCTCTCCCTCCCCGTGGTGGGGATCGCCGCGCTGGTCGGGCTGGTGAGCTCGCTTTTGCAGAGCCTCTCGCACGTCCACGACGCGGCCCTCTCCCATCTCCCTCGCCTCGTCGCGGTGGCCTTGGCCGTGGGCATGACGGCCACCTGGATGGGCTCCCAGCTCGTGTCCTTCGCAGAGCGCGCCTTTGCCGGCTGAGCCCGTGCTCTCTCCCCGAGCGCTTCTACGGCGCGGGGCGAGCCGAGAGCCCCTCGCGCTGGGCGGCCGGGTGGTCTCTCGGGAATCGGGGGAGCTCCTCGTCGCCGACGCCTGGTGCCACGCCTCCCTCGCCCCCCCCGCCGGCGACGCTACGCTCCCGGCGGAGGGCAGCTGGGTGCTCGCCCGGGGCAGCTGGGACGGCCATTGCTTCCAAGCGACGTCCCTCGAGGTCCATGCTGGGGCTGCACCCCAGGGGACCGGCGAGCATGCCCGCCTCGCGTGGACCGGACGAGCCCACCACCTCGTGGCTCGTGACGTCATCCTGCGAGCGATCCGGGAGTACTTTCAGAGCGAGGACTTCGTCGAGGTGGAGACCCCCAGCCTCGTCCCATGCCCGGGCCTCGATCCCCACGTCCATTCCCTCGGCGGTGTCGAGCGGGGTGTCGGGCTGGGTGTCGGGCGGCGGAGTGTCGAGCGAGATTTCTTGATCACCTCACCCGAGCTGCACCTGAAGCGGCTGATCGTCGGAGGGATGCCGCGGATCTTCGAGGTCGCGCGGTGCTTCCGCGCCGAAGAGCTCGGCAGGCGCCACGAGCCGGAGTTCACGTTGGTGGAGTGGTACCGCGCCTTCGCCCCCTGGACGGAGGTCTTAGCGGACACGGAGCGGCTGCTCGCCCGCGCCGCGTCCGCCACCGCGGGCTCGACCTCCGTGACGGCCGTCGTGGACAACGAGCGTCGCGAGCTCCGGCTCGCCCCCCCCTTCGAGCGGCTCACGGTGCGAGAGGCCTTTCAACGGTACGCGGCTGTCCGGGACGCCGTCGCCTTGGCCCGGGACGACGAGACCCGCTTCTACGAGCTGTTGGTGCAGGATGTGGAGCCCGCCCTGGCCAGGGAGGACCACCCCATCTTCCTCACCCACTACCCCGTCCCCCAGGCGCCGCTGGCGCGCCCCTGCCCGGACGACCCCACGGTGGCAGAGCGCTTCGAGCTCTACGTCGCTGGCATCGAGCTGTGCAATGGCTTCGGGGAGCTCACCGACGGCGCCGAGCAGCGGCGGCGCTTCGAGATGGAACGAGCCCGCCGGGCGCGCACAGGTGAGCCCGTATATCCCTTGGACGAGCGCTTCCTCGCGGCCCTGACCGAGGGCATGCCGCCGAGCGCGGGGAACGCACTGGGGCTCGATCGGCTCGCGGCGCTGCTGTGTGGTCACGACGAGGTCGCCCTGGTCCAGGCGTTCCCGGCGCAGGATCGCTGAGCGCGTCCCGCGCCGCCAGCGGCTCACTCCTACGGACGCCGCAGGCTCCTACCGACGCCGCCAGTTCCTACCGACGCCGCCGGATCACTCGTACTTGAGCACGGACACTACGGGCGTCGGCTCGAGCCGCCCACGACCGCCGAGGGCCTCGAGCTCGATCACGAACGCGAAGGCGTGCACGTGAGCGCCCTGACGATCGACGAGCTCCGCGGCTGCGGCCGCCGTCCCGCCCGTCGCCAGGAGATCGTCGACGATCAGCACCTGCGCGCCCTCCGCCAGGGAGTCTCGGTGCATCTCCAGCTCGGACTCCCCATATTCGAGGGAATACGAGACCTTCTCCGTGCGGGAAGGGAGCTTGCCCGGGCGTCGCACGGGCACGAAGCTGGCGTTCAGGCGAGCCGCCAGGGCTCCACCGAAGATGAAGCCCCGCGACTCGATGCCGACCACCGCGTCCACGTGCTCACCGACGAACCGATGGGCGATCGCGTCGAGCACGATGTGAAACCCCCGCGGGTCCGCCAGCAGGGGCGTGATGTCCCGAAACAGGATCCCCGGCTGGGGAAAATCCGGCACTCCGCGAATGAGCTCCGCCACGTACGCTAGCGCGTCGAAGTCCGGCGGACCCAAGAGCGCCGCGCCCGCGCGGACCGCCTTGTCGCGATCGACCCCACGGGGAGTCGGCTGAATGCGGGCCGGCCGTGGGGTCGCCGGACGTTTGCGCGTCGCCATCCCTCTCTTGCTACCCGATGGCGGTACGGGCATCAATCTCTGCGGCCCGACTGCAAGGCATCCACCAGGACCTGCGCGTCTGGCTCGAGGGCGCTCGACCAGAGATCCAAGACGAGGGGGGTCACCCCCACGATCCCCGCGTCGTAGGCCTCCGTGTCGCTGCCGGGGGCCGATTCGTGCACCACCTCCGAGCTCCCCCCGATCCAAAAGTAGGGGCGTCCCCGGGGATCGAGGCGCTCCAAGACCCCTCCACCGTACACGCGCCGTCCCAAGCGCGTGGCGCGCACGGGCCAGGAGGAGCCAGGGGGGAAGTTGACGTTGAACAGACGGGGTCCCTGCACCCCGACCTCCACGATGCCCCGGGCGATCCGGGACGCCTCCCGCGCCGCGGCGGCAAAATCCGCCTCGGGCGAGGCCGAGACCGCCAAGGAGACGTAGCCGCGCAGGGCCCCCTCCCGAGCCGCCGCCACCGTGCCGCTGTAGAACACGTCGACCCCGAGGTTCAGCCCATGGTTCATCCCGGAGACCACCAGATCGGGCTCTCGAGGCAGCACGCCTTCCGCGTAGAGGGCGACGTAGACGCTGTCGGCGGGCGTCCCGTCCACCGAGTACACCCCCTCCCCGTGCTGAGTGAGCCGCAGGGGCCGATACAGGCTGAGGGAGTGGCTGGAGGCGCTCTGTTCGTTGTCCGGCGCGCAGGTGATCACCTCGGCCCACATGGCCAGGGCGGCCCCGAGGGCCTGGATGCCCTCCGCACGAACCCCATCATCGTTGGCCAAGAGCACGAGGGGACGAGGGGAAGATGCCGAGGTCATGGGTCCGCTACTACGCCGTGCCGGCGGAGCCGTAAAGCGCCCCCGCCGTCGCCAGCGGCTCGGAACACCTTGCCAGCGCCGCACCGATAGGGCGATGATCTCACACTTCGTCGCCACGGCGCCCCGGGGCCCGCAGCGACGCGAGGGAAGCGCATGTCGGCAGAGGACTCGGAGCGACGGTCGTCATCGGTGCCCGCCGCTGCGCCCAGCAGCGGCCAGGGCTCCCACCGGGACATCGAGATCTACGCCGCGGAGTGCCTCGCTCGGTTCGGCGCCCCGGGCACCCTCTGCGTCGAAGGCGGAGAGCTCATCTGGTACGCGCCCCAGGGGGTGCTGCGCGAACCCCTCGGCGATCTCGATCAGCGCTGGAGCACCCTCTCCGAGGAGGGCCGCCGTCGGCTCACGAGCGAGCTCGTCCGACGGCTCATGTCTCGCCGCGGTCACCTGCCCACCCTTCCGCCGCCCAGGCGCTCGGGCGGCTGGGTGGGCGCGGTGGTCGTGCTCGGCGCGGTGGCCCTCGGCGCCGCCTACGCCGCGCGCCCGACGACGCCCGAGCCGGAGGTTTCCCGTCGCTCCGCGACCTCGGGAGCCGAACGGAGCGGCACGGGGGATGCCGCGCCGGATCTCCCCGGCGAGCAGGAGCGCAGGGAGCGGGCCGCGCGGGTCTGCGCGGGTGCTCGCACCCGGGTGCTCCGTGGGGCCACGAGCGGCCCCACGGAGACCGAGGGCTGGTTGGTCGACGTGCTCCTCCTGAGCGGCGACACGTCGGCGTCGCTCCAGGATCATCCCAGCCTGGGGAGCTTCGTCTCGCCCCCCGAGGCGGGTCGCCTGGTCTCTTTCGTGTGGCAGGAGGAACCGGAGCTGGCGGAGTTGTCCGGGGCGGGGACTGGAGTCGAGCTCACCCCCGAGGTCGTCGAGGGCCCCTCCGGGCGGCGCGCCGCGGGCCTCCGCCTCACCTTCCGGGGCAAGCTCGTCGACCCCTACTTCCGACCGGAAGAGCGGGTGCGCTACTTCCACGTGGCGAGCGCCCTGAGCGATCGGCTCGGCGCGACCCACGCGGGGCTCTTCGCCCGCTGCGACGGCGGGACGACCCACCACGTGGGCTCCTGGTTCCGGGGGCCCTCCCCCGCGGACGCGGCCGCAGCGCTCATCTACTTCGTGGGGCTCTACGCCGAGCCCCCTCACCTCGCGGAGCCCTTCCTGCGCGGGGGCACCGCCACGGAGCCCCACCCTCCGGATCGGGCCTACGCCTTCGCCGCGATCCACGAGGCCACGCGCCCCCTCGATCAGCCTCGCCTCGCCAGCCTCCTCGGTAACAGCGGGGGCATGATCAGCACCTCCCCCGAGACGGGCTCGGTGATCATGTTCCCCTTCATCGACGCCAACCGGGCGTCCCGCGCCAGCCGAGAGATCGCGCGGGCCGTGCACATCGGCGCCCGCTGAGGGCCCGCGCTCCCTCAGAACTCCTTGACGCCCAGATCCGCGAGCAGCTCGAAATCCCGCTGCTCCCGCGGAAACACGGGCGAGGTGGCCACGCGCTGGAGCAGCGCCCGGGTCATGCCGGGGCGCTGGCTGGCCACGCTCGTCGCGTCGGGATCGTCCGCGTCCAGATCGTAGAGCTCCGGGAGGGCCGCTTCGAGCCGCACCACCAGCTTGAGCCCGGTCTCAGGGTCCAGGAGCCCGATGCGCACGAGGCGATCGCGGCT
The DNA here is from genome assembly GCA_023460875.1 of Pseudomonadota bacterium. GTDB lineage: Bacteria > Myxococcota_A > Polyangia > Polyangiales > Polyangiaceae > NIC37A-2. The sequence continues at coordinate 7,000 of JAEWOQ010000452.1, read as the reverse complement.
GGCGGCGCGGAGCACCAGCGGGTGCCGCCGCTCCGGATGCTCTCCCGCGGCGTAGGCCATCAGGTCGACGCCCTGGTAGCCGCGGCGCTCCTCGCCGTTGCCGAGAAATGGCGCGAGGGTGGGCGCGACGTCCACGAGGGACACGATGTCTTCGACGACCCGAGGCTCCACCCCCGGCACCCGCAGGATGAGGGGGACGCGGATCAACGACTCCCACAGGAACACTGAGTGGACCCAGAAGCCCGCGCGGCCGAGCCCCTCGCCGTGATCCGCCACCACCAGGATCACGGTGTCGTCGAGGACGCCGAGGCGCTCCATCCCCTCGATGAGCCGCTCGAACTCCGCGTCGATGCTCCGGGCGATCGTCCGATAGCGCCAGTTGAGCTCCCCTTCCCGGGGCACCCCGAGAGACTCGGCGCGCTCCTCGACGTAGCCCTCCTCCATCTCTCGCCAGCTGTGCTGGTCGAAGTGGAACATCCACAGGAAGAACGGCTGATCTTGGGGGCGTTGCTCGATGTAGGCGAGGGTCTCGTCGACGAGCTTCGGGGCGGTGGGCTGATCGGCGCCGTAGCCCCAGACCTTCTTCTCCTCGGCGTAGTCCCGCACCTCGATGACCTTCTCGAAGGCGAAGGCGGGGCGCAGCTTGCGGAGGAACTCGTGGGCGGAGCGCGGCGTGACGAGCACCGACTCGTGAGCGCCCCGCTGCGCGATGTTGCAGAGGTCGTTGGTGTGGTTGTGCTGGACGTAATAGTTGCCCCCGGTCATGGTCGGGAGGGTCCGCAGGGTGTCCGAGCCAGGCGCGTAGGCGCGCCGGAAATCCAAGGACTGCTCGGCGAACCGCACCATCGCCGGCATCAGCTCCGGGTCTCGCGCCACGTCGTTACGGAGGGTGTCGACGTAGAACACCAGGACGTTGCGCGGCCCGCCCCGGAGCTCCTGGACGGCCGCAGAGCTCGGCGGGGGTGGCTCGTCCCAGCTCGGGTGCAAGGACGTATCGCCCAGCTGGTAGCGCTCCACGAGCCGCTGCACCCGCACGATCTCCAGGCTCTTCGGATCGGTGCCCTGGAGGGTCGCCTCGATGTTCTGAGCGCGTCGCAGGGCCCGGCCCACGTAGATCTCATCGACCCAGGTGTGCCCGAGGAGGCGATCGGTCTGATCTCGCAGGGCCGGCCACAAGGCGAACGTCGCCCCATAGGCCACGAGGCTCACGGCGATCCCGCGGGACGCCCACAGCAGGCCGCGCCAGCGGCGCACCACCACGAAGCCCACCAGCTGGCTCCCCGTGAAGATGAGGGCGAAGGCCAGCGCCTCCAGCAGCCTGTGCAGGGGCTCGTAGAGGGACACGTACATGGTCATGTCCAGCCACACGGGCAGCGCCGAAGAGGCGATCAGGCCGCCCCCGACGAGCAGGGCGCGGCCGTGCTCCCCGCGAGCGCAGCGCCGCTCGACGCCGATGATCCACCACACGAACCCGGCCACGACCGTCATCACCACCGCGACGAACAGGGGTGGCCCCACGTCAGCGAGCAGGGTCTGGCTCACCCGCTTGCCCTCGAACGTCCAGCGCGCCGTGCTCCAGACGAGGCCCCCGAACAAGACCGCGTGGAAGGCGGCCCGCGCCCAGCGCCGCACTCCCGGGCGCCGACGCAGCGGTCGTGTGACCGCCAGCTCGACGAGCACCAACAGGCTCCAGATCAGCCCGAGCCAGCCCGCCACCGCGCCCACCAACAGCGCCGAGCCAACCCAGTGATCCTCCCACGTGAAGTCCCAATCCGGGCGGAACACCCGATCGGCGCCGAGCAAAAAGCTCGCGGCGATGCCGCTCGACGTGATGAGCCCGGCCACCCAGTCGAGGAGGGCGGGGAAGGAACGTCCACGACGGCGTGGGCTCGGCACCCAGGAGACGGCGACCGACGAGACGGGTGGGTCGATCGACTCCCGGGCGACGCCGGCCTCGACGGAGCTGGGGGAAACGGAGTGGCGTTGCACGGCGCGCGGAGGGGGAGAAAGCAGGAGGGGACGTGGTGCGCCGTGCCGCGACGGGCCTGGCCCGGGCGAGCATACCGAAAACGGCACCAGGCCAACCCCCTGCTTTGCCCTTCGGGCTCCGGTGGCTCCCACATATTGTCCGACCCTCGGGAGCGAGCTAAGGACCCCCCGTGGCCGATCCCAGGTTCTCGCGTCAGCAAGCCGATGGAGGCTCACGCTCCCCGCTCACGGGAATTTCCGTCGCCCAGCTCGGCCTGTACGTGACGCTGGTCTCCCTGACCATGCTCTTCGGGGCGAGCATCCTCGCCTATTTGGTCACACGGTCGCAGAACGAGCTCTGGCATGCGCGCCCGCTGCCACCCCTCCCCTGGGGTCTCGCCGCCAGCAGCGCGCTCCTCGTCGGGGTGAGCGTGAGCATGCGCTGGAGCGTCGCCGCCCTGAAGCGCAACGCCTTCACGACCCTCGAGCGCGCCCTGTGGATCTCCGGAGCCCTCGCGGTGGGCTTCCTCCTCGCCCAAATCCAGAACTGGCGCTCCCTGCTGGTCGCCGCCGCGCCCGCGGACGTCCAGCCTCTATACGTCTTCACCGTCTACGCGATCACCGCGCTCCACGCGCTCCACGTCTTGGCGGGCTTCGTCCCGCTCGGCGTCGTGATCGCCCGCGCCCGCGGACGGCAGTACTCGAGCTCCCGCACCGAGGGAGTGCGCCTCTGCGCCCAGTACTGGGACTACCTGCTCGTCGTCTGGTTCGTCTTGCTCTTCGTCGTGATGACCTGAAGCCGGGCTCGTTCCCGACGTCCCCGAGCCTCGCCGCCCCGCCGCCACACGCCCGCGCACGAGGCCCCCGACCCCAGCCCGCACCAAACCCCCACGTCACCCAGAGACGCGCGCCGCAGGCACCGAGCAGAGCAGAGCCGAAACCGAGCCCCGCTCTTCGCGCTTGATCCATTCAGTTAACACTGTTAACCACGCGCCGTGGCTACCCGAGAGCGGCTGCTGACGATCGCGCGAGACCTGTTGATCGAGCAGGGCATCGCGGGGTTCTCCATGCGCAAGGTGGCGACCGCCTGTGACCTGTCGGCGACGGCGATCTATCGGCACTTCGACGACAAGGACGCCCTCGTGAGCGCGGCCATCCAGGAGGGGTTCCGCGTCTTCGCCTCGTACCTGATGGATGCGCTCGAGGAGGCCACGCCCCTCGAGCGCATGCGCAAGGCGGGCCAGCGCTACTTCGACTTCGCGGTGGAGCACCCTCGGGACTACGCGCTGATTTTCATGACGCCCTGGCAAGAGCTCGGCCTCCACAAGCTCGACGAGGAGACGCGACGGGAGGGCGGCGGCAGCTTCCAGTTTCTCGTCGACCGGGTGGCGGAGTGTCAGACGTCGGGGGATTTCGCGCCGGGAGATCCCCGGGAGCGAGCCGCCTGTGTCTGGGCTTCCGTGCATGGCCTCGCCAGTTTGGTGCTCAATGGCCAGCTCGAGAGGGACGCGCAGGAGGTGGAGCAGCTCCGCGAGCGGCAGCTGGATCTGATCTTGGCTGCGCTCGCGGTGGGACGACCGAGCGAGGGCAGAAAGCTGAGACGACGGCGCCCGCTCGGGGCCTCAGGAAGTTAACACTGTAAACACTCTGTCGGCGGGGTGCCCGATCACGGGGACGAACCGCGCCGCGCCTCCGCGATGCCGACGACGCCGTGGGCGCGCCACGCAGGGCGCTCACGAAGCCGCGCATGCCCCACGCAGGGCGGCGACCGTCCGCCGCGACGTTCTCAGGGGGCCAGCCGCTGCCGCATCCACCCGTCTTCGACGCGGGTGAAACGAAAGCGATCATGGAGCCGCCCGCCCCGCCCGCTCCAGAGCTCGACGGTCTCGGGCACGACCCGGTACCCCCCCCAATACGGTGGCCGAGGCACCGGTCCCCCGCGGTAGCGCTCCGTCAGCTCGTCGAGGTGCCGCTCGAGCTCCTCACGGGAGCCGATCACCTCGCTCTGGGGCGACGCCCACGCGCCCAACTGGCTGTCCCGGGGCCGGGTCGCGAAGTACTCGTCCGACTCCTCTGCGGAGAGCCGCTCGACGACGCCCTCGACGCGCACCTGACGCTCGAGGGTCGCCCAGTGGAACACGAGGGCAGCGTAGGCCACGGCGTCGAGCTGCTGCCCCTTGAGGCTCCGGTAGTTCGTGAAGAACCGCGGCCCGCCCTCGGAGAGCCCCTTGTAGAGGACGACGCGGGCGGACGGCCGCCCATCGGCCCCCACGGTGGCCAAGGTCATCGACTCGGGGAGCGCGAGGCCGGCGCTCTGGGCGTCGGCGATCCAGACCTCCAACAGCGCCAGGGGATCGTCGGTGGTTTCCGGGTCCATGGGGATCTCGCCGCCTTTACGGAGCACCCTGTAGCACCTCTGGTGGTCCCTCTGCCATGGCGGGTCGCAGACTGTTCGGCCGCGGCGAGGGAGCCGTATGCTCCCGCATGCGCATCCTGATCACCGGTGGCGCTGGTTTCATCGGGAGCCACGTCGCCGCCGCCGCGCTGGCCGAGGGACACGAGGTGGCCGTCCTCGACGATCTCAGCACGGGCAAGGCGGAGAACGTGCCCCCCAACGCCCACTGGTACGAGGTGGATCTGCGGGATCGAGGCGCGACCGAGCGGGCTCTGCAGGATTTCCGCCCCGACGCGATCAGCCATCAGGCTGCCCAGGCGAGCGTCAGCGTGAGCATGCGCGATCCCTCGCTCGACGCGGAGGTGAACGTGCTGGGGGGCATCCACCTCGCGGACGCCTGCGCGCGGCTCGGGGTGGAGCGTCTCGTCTTCGCGAGCACCGGCGGCGCGATCTACGGCGAGGTACCGGAGGACACCCTAGCGGCGGAGGACCAGAGGACCGCCCCCATCAGCCCTTACGCGATCCACAAGCTGGCCTACGAGCAGCTGCTCGACGTCTACGCCCGCCAGTATGGCCTCACCCCGACCCTGCTCCGCTACGCGAACGTCTACGGTCCTCGCCAGGATCCCCACGGAGAGGCCGGCGTCGTGGCCATCTACTTCGATCGCGCCCTCGCGGGCTCGCCCATCACCGTCTTCGGTCGCCACGAGCGCGGGGACGCGGGCTGCGTGCGGGACTACATCTACGTCACCGATATCGCCCGGGCCAACGTCGCCGCCCTGGAGGGGCGGGTGCCCGGGCGCGTGCTGAACTGCGCCACAGGCGTGGGTACCTCCACCGAGGAGCTGGCGCACCGGGTGCTGCGGCTCACCGAAGAGCTGGGCCGGGCCCCCGTCGACCTGCGCCACGGCCCACCGCGCGGCGGGGACGTCGGGCGCTCCGTCCTCGATGGGCGCCGCTTCGCGGAGCTGTTGGGCGCCCCCCTCTCTTTGACCGAGGGCCTGAAGCGCACCGCCGACTGGTACGAGAAGGCCGGATGACTCGGGCCTGGCAGCGGGCCGGAGCCTCTGACATGCTCGGACCGGCACCCACCTCACCGCAGGCTCGACGTCCCCCCAGCGTCGACCCCCGAAGGAGCCCGCGTGCGATCGACCTTAGCCTCGCAGATATGCCTGAGCCTGTGCGGCAGCCTCCTGCTGTTCGCCTGCGGCACTTCACTGGCCGACCGGCCGGCCCGTATGGCCGATGCGACCCCCGCCGCCCCCGCCGCCCCCGCCGAAGACCCCAGCTCGGAAGCTCCGAGCCCGGAAAGGCCGGGGGCCTCCACCACGGACGCCGCCGCCGAGGCCGACACGCCGGGCCTCGGCTCCGCGGGACCCAATGAGGCTCGCCCCCGCGCGAAGGCGTCAGCCCAAGAGCCTCCCCAGGGGGCACGCAAGCCCCGGGAGCGTCGGGAGGCCACCCAGCAGTTCTTCAGCCCCCGGCACCCCTTCGACGACCTGAGCGACGCAGAGCTCGAGAAGCTCGTCACGGGCGAGCGACGCGTCCTCGGCTCCCTCTCCGTCGGGCTGCCCAACAACGGGCGCCTCCTCAACGGTGTGCAGCCGAAGGACGGCGAGCTGTTCGAGCTCGTGTCCCCCGGCCTCGCTTATGGCACCCAGGAGACCATCGAGTACCTCGAGACCGCGGTGCGCAAGGTCCACGCGCGCTTTCCGGGGACGCCGCCCCTCCACGTGGGCCACGTGAGCGCCCGCGCTGGCGGCTATCTGAGCCCGCACCTGAGCCATCAATCGGGCCGGGACGTGGACCTCGGCTTTTACTATTCGGGGACCCGCAGGTGGTACGCCCGAGCGACGACCGCGAACTTCGACGTCGAGCGGAACTGGGCGCTGGTGCGCGCCCTGATCACGGAGACGGACGTCGAGATGATCCTGGTGGATCACAGCCTGCAGCGCCTGTTGAAGGCCCACGCCCTGGACGTCGGCGAGGATCCCGAGTGGGTGGAGGGCCTCTTCAGGACGCGCCAGGGCCGCCCCGCCCTGATCCGCCACGTCAAGGGCCACCAGACCCACTTCCACGTGCGGTTCTTCAACCCCTTGGCGCAACGGGGCGCGCAGCGGGCCTATCCCCTGCTCGTGAAGCACGGGCTCATCCCCCCGGTCGTCTCGTACGTGAACCACGTCGCCAAGAAAGGCGACAGCCTCCTCAAGCTCGCCCGCGTCTACCGCACCACCGTGCGGGCGATTCAGAGGGCGAACGGCCTGCGGTCCACGGTCATCATCGCCAAACGCACCTATAAGATCCCCCGCACGGGCGGCCCCACACCCGTCACCGGGAAGCTCACCTTCCCCACTCGTCGGCTCCCCCCCTACGACCCACCGGAGCGGAACCTGCAAAAGCAGACCTCCAAAGAACGGAGCTCGGCAGACCACGCCCCGCAGAACCACGCCCCGCAGAACCACGCCCCGCAAGAACACGCCTCCCCACAACAGAGCGGCCTCGAGCACGAGCCAGCCGCGCGCGGCACCTGAACGCTCCCTCGGCGTTTGGTTTTCTCTCGACTCCCCACGTCCCTCGGCGTCCGCTGCCGCGGTCCAGCCCCGGGCGTCTCCCAGGCCTGGCGATCCACGTCCCGCC
>JAEWOQ010000451.1 GCA_023460875.1 Pseudomonadota bacterium | reverse complement strand
CGGCGCGCGGCGCGGCTCGCCGCCATCACCTCCGGCGGCGCGATCCCCGACAACTTCGACTACGACGTGATCCTCGAGCCCACGGAGACGCGGGTGGGCTCCGTGCACGAGGACTTCGCGATCGAGTCGATGCAGGGGGACATCTTCCAGCTCGGCAACACCAGCTACCAGATCGCGAAGATCGAGCCGGGGCGCCTGCGCGTGCTCGACGCCCGCGGCAAACCGCCGACCATCCCGTTCTGGATCGGCGAGGCGCCCTCGCGCACGGACGAGCTGTCCTGGGCCGTCTCGCGGCTGCGGGCGGTGGTCGACGAGCACATCGACACGGATCAGGGGCGCGCCTACCTGCAGGGCGAAGTGGGGTTGTCGAGGGCGGCCGCCGAGCAGATCGCCGACTACCTGACGAGCACTTGCCGGGCCCTCGGCGTGATGCCCACCCAGAGCACCCTGGTCGCCGAGCGCTTCTTCGACGAGACGGGCGGCATGCACGTGGTGCTCCACGCGCCCTTCGGCACCCGCGTCAACCGCGCCTTCGGGCTCGCGCTGCGCAAGCGCTTTTGCCGGAGCTTCAACGTGGAGCTCCAGGCGGCGGCGGGGGACGACGCCCTGGTGCTCTCCCTCGGGCCGATGCACAGCTTCCCGTTGGAGACGCTGTTTCGCTTCCTGCAGTCGGCGACGGTGCGGGACGTGCTCGTGCAGGCCCTGCTCGACGCGCCGCTCTTTCAGACGCGGTGGCGCTGGAACGCGACGCGCGCCCTCGCCGTGCTGCGCTTCCGGGGCGGCAAGAAGGTGCCCCCGCGCTTTCAGCGCATGGACTCGGACGACCTGCTCGCCCTGTGTTTCCCCGATCAGGTCGCCTGCCTGGAGAACATCGCCGGCGATCGGGAGATCCCCGATCACCCCCTGGTGCGCCAGACCATCGACGACTCCCTGAACGAGGCGATGGACATCGTGGCCCTGGAGCGGCTCCTCGCCGACGTCGAGGCGGGCCGGGTCGCGTGCCTGGCGCGGGACGTCACGGAGCCGTCTCCCCTCGCCCACGAGATCCTGAGCGCCAAACCCTACGCCTTCCTGGACGACGCGCCCCTCGAGGAGCGCCGCACCCAGGCCGTGATGATGCGCCGCTGGCTCGATCCGGAGTCCGCCTCGGACATCGGCGCCCTCGATCCCGCGGCCATCCAGCAGGTGATCGACGAGGCGCGCCCCGAGCCCCGCGACGCGGACGAGCTCCACGACGCCCTCGTCATCCACGGCTGCCTCACGGAGGCGGAGGCCCGCGGAACGGCACGAACGACCCCGGGAGCAGCAGAGCGACCCGAAGCGGCCGTCGATCTCGCGGCGCTGCTGGGCACGCTGCAGGCCGCTCGGCGCGCGGCTCGCTGGAAGACCGGCGGCGGCGTGCTGTGGGTCCCCGCGGAGCGCGTCGCCCAGTGGCGCGCGGTGCACGCGTCAGCGATCTGTGAGCCCGAGCTGAGCTTGCCCGATCGTCAGCGCGGCGAGAGCTGGACCCGCGAGGCGGCGCTCGTGGAGGTCGTGCGTGGGCGCATGGAGCTGGTGGGCCCTGCGACGGCTCAGGAAATCGCCCTCGCCCTGGGCGTCGACGTCGGCGACGCGGAGGTCGCCCTGACGACCCTGGAGGCGGAGGGGTTCGTGCTGCGCGGGCGCTTCCGCCCCCTGGAGGTGCGCCAGCGCGCCGTGGCGGAGGGTCCGCGCGCTCCGGGCGACCCCGAGGAGTTCTGCGAGCGGCGGCTCCTCGCCCGCATCCACCGGGCCACCCTCGGGCGGCTGCGCCGGGAGATCGAGCCCGTCTCCGTGGCGGACTTCTTGCGGTTCCTCTTCCGCTGGCAGGGGCTCGAGCCGCTGCACCGACGCGAGGGCCAGGAGGGACTGCACGCGGCCCTCGAGCAGCTCGCGGGCTTCGAAGCCGCGGCGGGCGCCTGGGAGGCGGATCTGCTCCCCGCGCGCATGACCCTCTACGAAGGTCAGTGGCTCGACGCCCTGTGCCTGTCGGGGCGCGTCACCTGGGCGCGGCGCTCCGTCCCCGGCAACGGCTCGGCGCGTCGCGGCGGCCCCGTGCGCACCACGCCCATTGCGCTCATGCCGCGCAGCCAGGCGCACCTGTGGTTGCCTCCCAGCCATGACGCCGCCGAGCTGTCCGCGGGCGCCCAGCGCGTGCACGAGCTGCTCTCAGGGCGGGGCGCGTGCTTCTTCGATGATCTCGTGCGGGGCGCGGGGCTGCTCAAGACGCAGACGGAGCAGGCCTTGGGGGAGCTGGTGGCGCGGGGGCTCGTCACCTCCGACTCCTTCGCGGGCCTGCGCACCCTGATCACCCCCGCGGAGAAGCGGCGCCCCGGACGACGCCCGGGAGCGCGCCCCTACGCCTTCGCGGGGGCGCCGCCCGCGCTCGGGATGGACGCCGCGGGGCGCTTCAGTTTGCTCCCCGAGGGCAGCTCCGAGCAGGAGCACTCACCGGAGGAGCTGGAGGAGGTCGCGCGGGCCCTGCTGCTGCGCTGGGGCGTGGTGTTCCGCAAGGTGCTCGAGCGGGAGAGCGGGCTGCCGCCCTGGCGGGATCTCCTGCGCGTCTACCATCGCCTCGAGGCGCGGGGAGAGATCCGCGGCGGGCGCTTCGTCGTGGGGTTCTCCGGAGAGCAGTTCGCCTTGCCCGAAGCCGTGGGCACCCTGCGCAAGCTGCGCCGCGAGGAGCCCGGCGGCGCCCTCGTCTCCGTGAGCGGCGCCGATCCCCTGAACCTCCTCGGCATCCTCACGGGCACCGAGCGCGTCCCCTCCGTCGCGGCGAGCCGCGTCCTGTACTGCGACGGAGTGCCCCTCGCGGTGCGTGATGGTCAGCGCACCCGCGTGCTCAGCGTGCCCGACGGAAAGACCCCCGGCGAGCTCGAGCGCGCCCTAGTGCAGCGAGCGAGCGCCCGGCGCCCAGGCACGAGCGAGCAAGCTCTGCACTGAGCCGTCAAGGGGTGTTCGCCAACGGACCTTGCTCACGCTGAGAGGCGCCGCGCGCTCCGATGGCGTCACCGGCAAGCCTCCGGCACCTCGCAAGGGGGCGTACACGCCGCGGCCAGCGCGAGTCGCTCGGCTTGGCGCGCGTTGCGCCCGGTCCCGGTGCCCGCCAGGCAGAGGAGGCGCACATCCGCGGGTGTCAGGGTGCGCTCAGGCCGGACGCAGAGGCCGTCTTCACAGGTTGGTCGAGCCCCGTCCGATCGCGGGGGACAGGCAGAGGTGCAGGTGACGGCGCGACAATGCACGGGCTCGGGGGTGTCGCTCGAATCGCAGACGGCGAGCAATCGGCCCTGTTGCTGGAGTGTGACGGCGGTGGCGGGCGCCCCTTCCCCGCTGGTCTTGCGCCGGTGGGTGCACCCTCGGTCGGAACACTCGGCGACGAACGCTCGCTCCTCTGTATCTGAGAACTCGATGGGGCCGGATTGGCAACCGACGACCGCAGCTACACCGGCGGGAATGAGGAGTCTGCCGAGCGGCGCGGAGCGCCGAGATACGCGACGCACTCGATGCGCGGGACGAGTTCTTCCGCGACGAGCGAACGAGTACATCCCGGGATCGATCATGAGCGCCGCCTCCGATGGTGCCGGACGAGCCCGGTGAGCGCCAGGAGCCACGGAAGGTGATAGGGCAGATGACCTCCTCTGCCCGCCAGCGCGGCTGCTCCGGCGGAGTAGGTATAGGAGTCGGACGACGGCTCCCGCGGTTCGGAACTGGGGCTTTCGGTGTCGTTCCCCGTCCAAGTCGCCCGCGCCTTCGCCCGAGACATCGTTGACGCGTTGGCATCCTGCTGCCCGAACAGCCTTCGCCAACCTCCTGGTGCAGATGACGCCGCCCCTGCTCGCCATCGCACGTGAACAGAAACCATCACGCTGGCCCTGGCTTGCGCCCTCGTCTGCCGTGTTCCCACCATGCAGGCACACATAGCTACCTGAGGGTCGAAAATTTGGCCAAGTTTTCCGACATCTGGCAGGAGCAGGGGCATGGATCTCGCGATCGTTCCCCGGATTCGCCACCCTCGACGGCCGGAAGTTTCGGAAAATGCACTGGAATCTCGACTGGCGCTGCACGTCGAGGAGACGGTTCGGAGCTACCTCGATCCGGATCGGATCGAGGCGCTGGCCGAGGACATGCGCATCGTTCAGCGACGTCGAGTTCACCACGCGGGGCTCGTAGCCACCGCCTTCGTGGTCTCGGCGTTCGACGGAGGCACCGACACCGAAGGCCGGATCTTGGACGCTTGGCAGACCTATCTGGCACTGGGGGGAACGCGCTCCAGCGAGACATCGTTCCGACGCATGGCGCATAAGATGGTGCCCGTGCTGAAGAAGCTGCTCAGACGACGACTGCAGCAATTGAGCAAGCAGGCCCATCCCGAGCTGCGAGGGCGCCTGGAGAGCTTTGCCGACGTGCTCGTGCCCGACGGCTGTGCCTTCAAGCTCGCCTCGGCGCTCAGCGGCAGTTATCCAGGCACCGGTCAACCTGCCGAGCTCAAGCTGCACGCGGTCTATAGCGTTCGCGCGGGGGCTGTCACCAGCACCCGAGCGACGGCCGGTTCTGTTCACGACAGCGAAGGCTTCGCGCCCACGTGGACCCCGGGCGCGCTCTACATCTGGGACCTGGGATACAACAGCTACGAGCGCTTCATCGATGCGACTACGTCCGGAGCGCACGTGCTGCAACGGCTCAAAGAAAACGCCAATCCTGTCGCGCTCGCGTCGTACGGCCCTACCGGTCACCGCCGGGCACTGAGCGACCACGACGGCAAACCGCTGCGCCTCAACGAGGCCTGCGCCCTCTGGCACGTTCATCAACGGAAGGTTCTCGACCTCGATGTCGAGCTCGAGGACGACCAACATCGCAAGACCGTCGCTCGAGTCGTGCGCGTGCCTTTCGCCGGTGAGGACCGGTACTACCTGTCCTCGCTCCCGCGCGAAGCATTCACCGCATACGACCTTGCCGAAATGTACCGCGTCCGCTGGGAGATCGAGCTCTTCTTCAGAAACTGGAAGGGCGGAGTGCGCCTCGACCAAGTCCGCCGCTTGAGTCATCCCGCTTCTCTGGAGCTGACCATCACCGCCTCCATGCTCGCCGCTTTGCTCGCAAGCGATATCAGCAGTCGTCTGATGTCGCTCTCCGCAATGCTCGAGTCGTCCCAATCTTCGCCTGCTGTCGAAGACTTTCCCCCCTCAGCCTACGGCGCCCCCCGAGCTGCCCACTAAAAAATCGCCTGCTGCGTCAGGCACCTCGCAGCACAGGACCCTCTTCGCGATCACCTTGCAGATCGGACGCTCTCGCTCGGCCCTGCAGGCGCTCATCCGTGCCGGCGCTGAAGCCCAGCCTTGGCACGCCGTGTCAGCGGCCCGTAAAATCGCCCGGACCATCCTCACCGGTGCACGCGACCGCTCTCGACAGCGATACTCGAGGACGGTCATCG
>JAEWOQ010000450.1 GCA_023460875.1 Pseudomonadota bacterium | reverse complement strand
GGGACGGGGCGCAGAGGGACGGGGCGCAGAGGGACGGGGCGCAGAGGGACGGGGCGTGGAGCGTGGGGTGGTGCTCGGCCGGGCGGGCGCCGCGGCGGGTGCGCTCTGAGAGGGCGCGGAGTCGGGGGGCGCAGGGGTGGTCGGCTCGGGTGTCTCCGCGGCCTCCTCCTCGTCGGGCTTCGCGGGAGACTCGGACGGTGTGGGCTCGACGCTGGGAGGGGGCGGTGCTGCGGGAGCGGCCGCGGCGGTGATGGGCTCCGCGCCGACGGCCCCCGGGGGCTGGGCGCCTTCACTGGAGGCATCGACGCTGTCGGCGTCCGCGCCGCCGAAGTACGCGACGGTCCCCGCGCCGAGCAGGAGCAAGCCACCGAGGACGACGAGCAGCGGGAGGGCGGAGCGCCTCGATGCGTGTGTGTCGTCCTTGTCGCTCTTGGACCACGGGCGCGCCGTGAGGCTCTCGTTGGTCTGGGCCGCGGCGATCGTCCCCTCCAAAGCGGCTCCGCTCGGGGTGCCCGCCGGCGCCGTCCGACCGAGGATGGAGCGAGCGCGGGGCACCGTGCGCTGCGCCTGCTCGGGCGCGAAGGGCGCGAGCAGCTCGGCGAGCTCTGCGACGTCTTGGACGCGTCGCGCCGGATCCTTCTCCAAGCAGCGGGCCACCAGGCTCGTGAGCGCCTCGGGCAGCTCCGGTCGCAGCGATGACAACGGCTGGGGCGCGTCCGCGATGATGGAGGCCAGCACGCCCGAGAGCGTCTCTCCGCCGAAGGGCACGCTCCCCGCCAGCGCCTCGTGCAGGATGACGCCCAGAGACCACACGTCCGCCCGCGCGTCCACGGTCTTGGCGTCGCGGATCTGTTCGGGGGCCATGTACAGGGGCGAGCCCATCATGGTGGCGGTTTGTGTGAGGTGGGCCTCGCCTTCGCGCACGGCCTTGGAGATGCCGAAATCGAGGACCTTCACGATCCGAGAGCCGTCCTTGCGGCGGCTCAGGAACAGGTTGGCGGGCTTGAGATCCCGGTGGACGATCTTCAGGGAGTGGGCCTCGGCGATGGCCTCGCACGCCTGGAGCAGGTACTCGGCGATCTCCGCTGGCGGCAGGGCCCCGCGCAGCTCGAGCTCTCGCGCCAGATCGTGGCCCTCCAGGAACTCCATCACCATGTAGGGAGAGCCCGTCTCCAGCGTGCCGACGTCGATGACGCGGGCGACGTGCTCCGATTGGATCTGCACGGCGGCCCGCGCCTCACGCAAAAACCGCTCCACGGCGCCTGGGTGATCGCAGGCCTCGGGCAAGAGGAACTTCAAGGCGACCAGCTGGTTCAAGGTCGCGTGGGAGGCGGCGACCACGACCCCCATGCCGCCTTTCCCGAGCACGCGGTCGACCACGTACTTGTCCGCAATGGTGTCTCCGGCCCGAACGGGCGCCGCCAATCCATCCACGACCGCGCATCGTATGGCGGACGTCGGGGGGCAGCAACGACGAAAGTCGTTCTCCCGCTCGGCGCTCGAAGCTGTCGAGAAGCACAGGAAAAACCGTCGGCGCGGATGACGGAGCGCGCCACAGCAGAGCGGTTCAGCGGCCGCCGTAGGAGCCGGCGATGGCGCACGCCGCGTGGTGGCCGCGCTCACAGGCGCTGGCGAAGTCTGCGGTGGCCTGCTCGCGGCGACCGAGCCGCTGTTGGGCGCCTCCCCGCTCGTAGTAGGCGGCAGACACGTCCGGATTGCGGGCGAGGAACTCCGTCCAGAGCGCTACCACCCGCTCGAAGTCCTGGCGCTGGGCCAACGCATAGTCGAACCGCAGGTGTGCGTCGAAGTCGTCAGGGGCTCCCCGCGCCGCCTGCTCGAGGCGGGAGAGCTCGTCCGGCGCCCCCGTGAGCCCCGCTCGCACGACGATCGAGCGCTTGTGATTCACGCTGCGCGCGAAGGGGTAGAGGGCCTGAGCCAGATCGTAGAGGCGCAGCGCCTCGTCCCGTTCGCCGCGCTGAGCGGCAGCGTCTGCCAGCTCCTCCAGCCCCTTGAAGATGCGGGGCAAGAGCCGGCGACCCCGCTGGCTGCTGGTATCGATGCGGAGGGCCGCCAGGAGATCCTCGGCAGCGTCGATCCACGCTCCTTGGTCCGCGAGCACGCCCGCTCGGTCGATGCGGAGGGGCGCGATGTCGGGGCGCAGGTCGAGGGCAGCGGTGTAGTCGCGGAGGGCCTCGCCGAGGTCGCCCTTTGCCCGCAGGATGTCTGCGCGCGTCTCCAAGAAATAGGAGTGAGGGCCGAGGGCGCAGGCTCGTTCGATGGCCTCCAGGGCCGCGTCATGATTCTTGTCCAGGAGCGCCACTCGGGCGCGGTCGGCATCGACGTAACCGCTCAGCAAGCGGAGCGCGCCGTTCTGGTCGACCGGGACGTTCGCGATGCTCACGCGCATGCTGTCGTAGGAGCCGCCCCAGCGCGGTGTGGTCGCGGTGAGATAACGGGTACGGACGTACATGCAGCTCGGGCAGAGGGCGTTCGCCGCGGCGAGCACCTCTTCCACTTCGCGGTGCGCGCCCGTGAGCTGGAGGGGAGAGAGCTTTTCTCGCAGGGCCGCGAGCAGCTTCGGGCGGAGTTCGAGGGCCCGATCGAGATCGGGGAGGGCCGCGCGGGCCGTTTCATGCATGGCGCTCAGGTCCAGCGCGGGGGTCTCCGTGATGGTTTTGGTGCCCCGCTGCGCCCAGGCGACCGCCGACCGATAGGTCCCCCGAGCGAGATAGGGAGCAAAGGAGTCGGGCGTCGCCTTCACCCAGTCGTCGAAGAGGGGGCTGAGCCGTGGCATGGAGGTGGAGAAGGCCGCGGCGGCGGCGATGGGCCAGAGCTCCTTCTTGGGGTCCGCCTCGAACTCGTCTTGAAACTCTTCGATGGCGCGCGTGAGCTCCGCGTACTTCCTGTGCTCGAGCAGGCTGCGGAGCGCCACGCCGTCCACGTAGCTCCTCGGATAGCCAAAAGGATCGGCGCCAGGTCGCTCGCTGAGCGGCCGCCCTCTCGGCAAGGCCGCGGGGGCGACGTCGATCACGGGAGCCTCGCGGACGGCGCGTCGCTGCTCGACCTGTGCGACGTGCTCCTCCACCTGAGCGCTCGCTCGGCGATACACCCCATAGCCGACGACGCCGCTCGCCGCGACGACGCAGATGCCGAAGAGCCCAATCCACAAAGCCTTCCCGGTCCAGCGCATCGCTTGCTCGCCCTTCGATTTGTCGATTCACGCTGCTGGCGCCAGCAGAGCGGCGCTATCAGCAGAGCCGCGCTATCAGCAGAGCGGCGCCAGCAGCAGAGCGGCGCTAATCGGAGCCTGATTGGCTGTGCGGCGAGCGGGCGTCAAGTGCGGGGGCGGGCCGAGCGCTCGCCTGGTCCCACCTGGCCCCGCGCGGGAGCGGCGCGGGGTGCCGCCGGAGATCCTGCTCGTACCGCTCATCGGGCACACCCTGGGCCACACGGCGGGAGCTCGACGTGCGGAGCCCCCGCTGTACCCCGGGCTTGCGGACCGGGCGCCTCCGGGAGGTGCTCTGCGACGCGCAGGACGCGCCTTGGAGGGGGCTGAGCGCGGATCAAGGCACCGCTCGGGGAACGCCGGAACAGGTCGACGACGACGTAGCTCCCGTCTCGTGCGAGGGGCTGCACCTCCGAGACGTGGGTGACGACCCGAGCGCCGTCCCCTCGGCGCGTGGTCTGCACGACGAGCTGGATGGCCGAGGCGATCTGTTCGCGCAGCGCGAGCAGGGGTAGCGCGACGCCGCTCATCAGCGCGAGCGTCTCGACCCGTCGTAGGGCGTCCAGCGGATGGGACGCGTGGATCGTGGAGAGGCAGCCGCCGTGTCCGGAGGTCATCGCCTGGATCAGCTCCAGGGCCTCGCCGCCGCGGAGCTCCCCGATCACGATGCGATCGGGGCGGAGGCGCAGGGTGGCCCGGAACAGCGTCCGCACCGTGAGCGCCCCCCGTCCTCGGGCGTCCGCGGGGCGAGCCTCGAGCCGCACTCGGTGGGGCCGTTGCAGCTGCAGCTCCGGAGCGTCTTCGATGACCACGACGCGCTCCGCGACGTCGATGAACGACGAGAGACAGCCGAGCAGGGAGGTCTTTCCGCTCCCGGTGCCCCCCGACACGAGCACGTTGTGCCTCGCGGCGACCCGATCCCGCAGAGCCCGCGCGGCCTCCTCGCTGAGGGTGCCGAGCTCGACGAGGCGCTCGACGGTGAGCTGCTCTTCCCGGAATCGCCGGATCGCGACCACCGGGCCGCCGGGAGCGGCGGGGGCGATCAGCGCCTGCAGGCGCGAGCCATCGGGCAAATGTCCCTCCAGGATCGGATGCTCGACGTCGAGGGGGCGCCCCACGAACTGGGCCACCCCGCGGAGGGCGGCGGTGAGGGCGTCGGCGGACGCGAAGCGCGCGTCGGTGGGCTCCAGGCGTCCGTCGCGCTCGACGTACACCTCGTCGGGCCCGTTGATGAGGATTTCGCTCGCCCGGGGGTCGTCGAGGTAGGCGCAGATGGGCTCGAGGAGCTCCCGGAGGGAGCGCGCGTGGACTCGTTCAGGGATCATGTCGGGTCGTCTCCAGCGGGGGCGTCGTGTCCAAGGGGAGAGGGTGTCCCGGGGCCGAGGGCGATGACGAGCGGTCCCAGAGCCAGGCGCGGACCTCGGGGGCGTGGGCGCCCTGGGGCTCGAGCTCGAGGTAGCGAGTGAAGTGTTCGGCGGTGGCCGTCGGCTCCGTGACCACCAGCAAGGAGCCGAGCAGGTAGCGAGCGCGAGCGTGATCGGGGCGCCGTCGCAGGAGGCGCTCGAGGGCGAGGCGCGCTTCCCGAGGACGGTCGAGGCCCAGGTAGAGGGTCGCTATCAGGAAGTGGAGCTGCGCGTCTTCCGGGTGCGCGCGCAGATGAGACTCCGCGTAGCCGAGGGCGGCACGGAGCCGCGAACCTTCGACGCACACGGTGACGAGCAAGGGCATCACTCGATCGGGGGCACCGCCTCGCTCCAGGGCGGCCACCAGGTAGTGCTCGGCGCGCACCGAGTCCCCAGCGTGCGCGAAGCGTCGGCCGGCGCCCAAGAGCTCCTCCACCTCGAGCGCCGGGTCGAGCTCTGCCGAACTCGCCGAGCTCGCCGAACTCGTAGAGCCTGCCGAGTGGACAGGAGGCACCTGGCCAGCGCAGGCGACGACGACCGGGAGAGCACATGCGGGCGTGAGCAACCACCTGCGGAGGGGGGCGTACGTGATCATGGAGCCCCTCCGTTCACCATGGACGCGCCCACTTGGGAGGAAGACAGGGAGGAGGAGCGCGCCGGCGAGGTTTCCACGGGAGAGGCGCCTTCCAGGGAGGAGCCCACGAGGAAGGGGCCGAGCAGCAGCAGCACGATGCACCCGAGCAACAGCATGAGCGGCAAGATCAGGAGCACCCCGGCGCGGGCCGCCGCCTCCTCTGCAGCCACGCTGCGGCGCGCGCGGGCTGTCCGCGCCTGGTTCTGGAGCGCCTCCACCAACGGCGTGCCGCTCTCCTCTGCCTGCACGAGGGATCGCACCAGGCTGCGCACGGCGTCTACGGGCAGGCGCTCGGAGAGCCCGAGCAATGCCGTCCGCCGGGTGTGTCCCACCTCGAGGGCATGGAGCACCCGCTGGAGCTCCTCGGCGAGGGGTCCCTGTCCCCCCGCCACCACGTAGCGGAGAGACTGGCTGAAGTTGGCGCCAGCGCTCATGCACAGGGCGGCGAGATCGATGGCCGCGGGGAGGTCGCGAGCAGCCGCCCCGAGGCGCTCGGCGATCGTCGTCTGGAGTCGTAAGAACGGCAGCGCCGCCCCCAGGATCGCGGCGGGGATCAGCCAGACTCCCCCCTGGTCCAGCGCGCTCGCCGCCGCTCCGGCGCCGCAGCAGCAGGCCACGCCGGACAGGAGGCTCACGGCGGTCAGCTCGTAGCCGTCGAGACCCCACACGCGCCCCGCGCTCGTGAGCTGAGACTCCTGCCAGGCGAGCACGCGCCTCAGGGAGCGGACCCCGCGCGGCGCCGTAACCTCGTCGAGCGCGCGCACCCAGCCGCCTACGACGAGGAGGGCAGGCTCGAGGAGCCGCAGACCACGCGAGCTCGACAGAGCGCGCTTGCGCATCTCTCCGCGCACGCCGGTGACCGGACGTTGCAGGGGCGTGAGCCCCGCGAGGACCGAGGCGAGGCTCGTCAGCGCGACGGCCAGCGCGAGCGCGGCGCACCAGCGCAGCCCAGTGGTGGTCGAGGAGAGCATGTCAGAGGTCCACTGCCAGGAAGCGCCGCGCGAGCAGGGCGGCGGAGATCCAGAGCACGGTCGCCGCGCCCACGAGCGCGTGGCCGAGGGGGGTCGTCTCCAGGGGCTCGAAGAAGCCGGGCGCCAGCGCGCGGATGCCAAAGTAGAGGGGGAGGGGGAGCGCGCTGATCACCGCGGCTTGTGCCTTGCCTTCCGCGGTCTTCGTGCGCAGGACGCCTTCGAGGCGCTCCATCTCCCGCAGGCTCGCTGCCGTCCCTCGCAGCACCTCCTGGAGGCTCCCGCCGGTGTTGCGCCCGACTTGGAGGGTGAGCAGCACCGCGGAGAAGAGGCGGCTCTGTACGCGGCCCGCCGCGGCGTGCAGGGCTCGATCGAGCGGAGAGCCCAGGTGGTGCTCTGCCAGGAGCTGGGTGAGCTCGTCCCGGAGCGGGCGCTCCACGAAGTGTGAGCTGTTGCGCAGGGCCTCTCCCAGAGAGCCAGTGGACTCCAAGGCGTGGGCGATCGACGTCACCCAGCCTTCCAGCTGCCCCTCGATGCGGGCGACGCGTCGCCGCCGCTCGCTCCGGAGCCACCGCTCGGGGACGAGGAGCAGCCCCAGACCCAGGGCGACGAGGGGCCAACTCTCCAGCAGGAGCCCGACGAGCGCCGCGCCCCCGCCGATGACCTGTGCTCCCAGCAGGTGGCGCGCGGACACGGGCGAGCGGAGGAAGCGGAGCTCCTGACGGAGGCGGACCTCCTCGCGCCGCCACGCGGCCGCCCCCCTCGTCCCGGCGCCGGCGATCACCACGCCGCCGGCCGCCGTCAGGATCAGGAGCGCGCCCAAGCGCCCCAGCAGGAGCGTCGCCAGCGTCATGGCAAGTCCCCCAGCTCCGTGTGGCGCATCAGCTCGTCCATGAACGTGGGGAGACGACCGGTCGGGCAGAACTCTCCCAGGACCGCGCCCTCCGCGCTGGTGCTCTTCCTTCGGAACACGAACAGCTCCTCGACACACACCTCGCCGTGGTCGTCGAGCCCAATGACCTCCGCGATGCTCGTCACCTTTCGGCTCCCGTCCGCCAGCCGACACTGTTGCACGACGAGGTGCACGCTCGAGGCGATCTGCCGTCGAAGCGCGGAGAGCGGGAGGTCGAGGGCGGCCATGGAACAGAGGGTCTCGAGGCGCGTCACGGCCTGTCGCGGGCTGCTGGCATGCGTCGTCGTCATCGAGCCTTCGTGCCCGGTGTTCATGGCCTGGAGCATGTCGAGCGCCTCTCCGCCGCGGCACTCCCCTACGACGATGCGATCGGGGCGCATGCGCAGGGCGTTCTTCAGGAGATCGCGGATCGTGAACTCACCGTTGCCCTCCAAGTTCGGGGGGCGGGCCTCCAAGGACACCACGTGGCGTTGCTTCAGGCGCAGCTCCGCGGCGTCCTCGATGGTGACGATGCGCTCCGTCTCGGGGATCGCCGCCGACAGAACGTTGAGCAGGGTCGTCTTGCCGCTGCCGGTGCCGCCGCTCAACAGCAAATTCTTCCGTGCTCGCACGCAGCCGGTGAGGAGGCGGGCCATGGGCTCCGTGAGGGAGCCGAAGCGCACCAGATCTTCGAGGGACAGCGGCTCGGTGGGGAACTTGCGGATGGTGATGCACGGGCCCCGAGTGGCGAGGGGCGGGATCACCGCGTTGACGCGGGAGCCGTCCTGGAGGCGCGCGTCGACCAGCGGAGCGGACTCGTCGATGCGCCGACCGAGGGGGGTCACGATGCGCTCGATGGCGGCCCGGACCGCCTCATCGTCGGTGAACGCTCGATCGGTCAGCTCCACGCGCCCCGCCCGCTCCACGTAGATGGTGCAGGGATCGACCACCATGATCTCGCTCACCCTGGGATCGCGCAGGAGGTCTTCGAGCGGACCGAGCCCGAGCGCCTCGTCCACGAGCTCTGCCACGAGGCCCGCGCTGAGGTCTCCGGGCGGAGCGGTGCCGCCCAGACGCGCGCGGTGGGAGGCGACGATGCCCTCCAGCGCGCCCCGCACCTGGGCGCGCAGGGCAGCGTCCGGCGCGACGCCGATCTTCACCTGAGCGAGGTCGAGGTGATCGAGGAGCTCCGCGTGGATCTGCCGCCTCAGGCTCGCGTCGATCGGGCGTCGCGGGGACGCGTCACCCTCTGGAGCGGCGCGCCGCCCGTCGTCGGGAGCGCTCCGCAGGTCGCCCTCGAGAGCAACCTCCTGCGCCAGGTCCCCGTAGGGGTGGTCTCCGTGGGGCTCGTGCCGGTGCAGCGTGATGCGATAAGGGCCGGCCTTCGCCTCCGCGCACGGGTCGGTCAGGCGCGCGACCTCTCCCCGGAGCAGTCGACCCTCCACCCGTGTGCCGTTCGAGGACTGGTCCTTCACGACGATGGTGTCCCCCTCGAGGATCACCGAGAAGTGTCTGCGGGAGACGCTGCGCGCGTCGAGCACGAAGTGGCACGCGGTGTCCCTGCCGAACCAGAGCTCTTGCCCGCTGGTGAACGCGCCTCGCTGGACGCCGTTCGTCTCCGTGTGCACCTCGATGAGCAGACGGCGCTCCGAGCCGCCGAGGAGGCGGGAGCTCGTCATCGGCGGCCCTCCGCTCTCCCACCGCGTCGGCGGACCCCCTGCTCCGTGCCCGTCCGGGGCGGTGGTCCGAGCCCCGCGCTGGGGACGCCGCGGCGATCCATCGCGGTCCGCCGGCGCGTCTCGAAGCGCTCGAGCTCCTCTCGAGCGCCGCTGTACTCCTTGTAGCTCGCGAGGGCCTCGCGGAGATAGACGCGGACGTCCCCGTCGACGGCGTCCACGACCGTGGGCACGATGACGACGACGTTCTCCGTCTCCCGCCGGGTGACGTGGTCGGAGCCGAACAGGATCCCGAGTACGGGGATCTGGCTGAGCCAGGGTAAGCCGGAGCGCGACTGCGCCTCGCTGCGGGCGCTGAGGCCCCCGAGGACGACCGCCTGCCCCAGCCGCAGGTTCACCACGGAGGTGAGCTCGGAGACGGTGCGCCCTGGGGTCCCCGAGCCGTGAGCGTCGCTGAGGTCTGACACGTCCGCGCGGAGCTCGATTTCGATGCGGCCCGACAGGGCGTCGTAGCGGGGCAGGACCTCGACGCTGCTGCCGAAGGCGATGCGGTGGATCCCCGTCGCGAGCGCACCCTGCACGGCGATGTTGACTTCGCCTCCTCCAGAGAAGCGGGCCTTGGCGCCGCTCTGGGTGACCACCGACGCGTGGCGTAGCAGCTTCGCCCAGCCCGCGGATTGCGCGAGATCGAGCCGCAGGAGCGCTTGGTCTTCGACGATCGCCGAGGCCCCCTGGAGGGCGCCGCGGGTGAGATCGACGTCCACGCGCAGCCCGGCTGCGATGCCGTCCGGTGTATCGACGCCGATCCGATGGGTCGAGCCCTTCTCCAGCTGCACGAAGTAGAGGTCGAGGCGCACGTTCTCGCGACGCTCCACGATCGTCTCATGCTCCTCGTCGACGGCGCCGCCCGCGACTCTGCTGGAGTCTCCGCTAGCGCTATCGGAGGGATCGCTCACGGTGATGCGGACGAGCTCCTCTCTGCCGTCCGTGAGCAGGAACAGGAGGCTCGTGACGCCGGGGTGCAGCCCGACCACCACGAAGCGCTGGGCGTCGCGGGTGAGGCGGACGTCGACGACGCCCCGCTTCCCTTCGGAGTAGCTCTTCACGCCCTCGGCGGAGAGCACCTTCTGATCGCCGACGTCGAGGTGCAGCTTCACCGGGATCCGCTCGGGGCTGCTCCGTGGCTGCGCTCCAGGGCGGCGCTCCTCGTCCCAGGTCTGCGCAAGCGCAGCGGATGGAGACAGCGGGAGCACCGCGAGCCAGAGCGCGGCAGCGAGCGCAGCGGCGTCCCGGCGGGGAGCGGCCCCGCGGCGTCGGAGGCGTCTCGAGAGCGCCAGGAGCCTGCGGGCGGCTTCAGCGGACATGTTCGATCTCCTTGCGTGAGGGCCGAGGGCTGGGGGCTGGCCGGGGCGTCGACGCGGGGCGGGGTGGTGGCGAGAGCAGCTCCGTGTCCCGCGGGTTGCGGAGCACGAGCCGCAGAGGGCCTTTTTGTTCGGCGCGCGTCAGCGCGCGGGCGTCGTCCAAATCGACGCTCAGGTTCACAGAGCCTCCGCCCCGAGGGCGTTCGCCGTCGACGCCCCCGAGGTCGCCACCCACCGACAGGACGAGGACGTTCTGCAGCAGGGGGTACGTCTCGGGGCCGTGCTCCTCCGCGATGGTCAAGAGCACGTCCACCCGATCTCCGGGGCGCAGCAGCCCCTCGAACAGGTTCACCTTGGAGGTGACGGTCACGGCGCGCATGCCCGCCTCGACCAGCCCCGAGAGCTGACGACCTCGGGACGTCGGACCCGTCACGTCGCTCCACACGATGCCCTCCCCTTCGCCTACGGCGGCGCCGAGCGGGAGGCCCACGATCGCGTCGAGCTCGGCGGCGCGAACGCACCTCCTATCCACGTACGCCTCGGGCACTCGCCGGACGGTGACATCCTCCAGCGCGAGGGACTCACCCGGCGCTAGAGCTCGGGTGGCGATGAGCAGATCGACGAGGGCTCCGCCCGACACCTCCCGTTCGAGTCGACCGAGGTAGAGGTGGACGAGCGCGATCCCGAAGAGGAAGGTAGCGGCGGACAGGGCGATGACTCTGCGGTTCACGGGACTCCGTCGGGGTGTGCTCCTGCTGTCGGTCGGGGCGGGGGCGAGGTTGCTTGGAAAAGTCGCCGCGTCGCTCTGGCAGACGGGGAGCCCGCGCTTCGAGGGCGCGGGGCCGGAGCGACCAGCGGAGCGTCACAAAGAGAACGGCGGCGTCGCGCTTCAGAAAGGAAACGCGCAACGGCGCGGGAGGCTTGGCCGAGGAGCGGGTGATGCCGACCTTCTGCGACGGGCTCGCCGCAAACGTTCTTCGCCGTCATCCTCGCGCCCGGCGCGAATCCTCGCGGCCTCCGAAGCGATCACGGGTGGATCCGCCGGGATCCGCGGGACGATCGGGCGCCGCCAACCGCGCCTGGGGAGCGCGCGGGATGATTCGTGAGCTGAGCGGCGACGTGCGGGGCGGGGTGTTCGCCGAGTACGTGGTGGTGCTCACGTTGCTCGCGGTGGGGGCCGCTCTGGCCGTGGTCGCCTGTGGGGCCCCGCTGCTCGAGCTCTACCGCGTCCAGGTGCTCTGGCTGTCCCTGCCGTTTCCTTGAAGGCGCTGCGCCTGAGGGCCCGCGGAAATGTCGCAACCGACGGTTCACCGCGACCGAAGACCAAGCTGGCACCGAGAGTGCCGCGCGGCAGTGACCGCACACCGGGGCCGCTGGCCCCTTCACCATGAAAGGACGTTCCCATGCGAATCGTCGATGAAACGACCGACAACCACCCTTCGTCTTCTGGCAGAACGCCCCGCGCGCGGCGCCCCCCGCGTTGGTTTCTCCGTGTGGCGCGGGACGAACGGGGCCTCTCCACCGTCGAGTACGTGATCCTCCTGGCCCTCATCGCGGTCGTGGGGATCGGCGTCTGGCAGAGCTTTGGCCAGACCCTCATCGGCAAGGTGAACCAGGCCAATACGACCTTTCAGACTCTGGGAGAGTGAAGGGCCCTCGAGCTGGTGGACTCCATGGTGTCTCTCGTCGCCGCTGGATTGGTCGGCGTAGTCGCCGGCGTGTGGGACGCTCGGACGGGGCGCATCCCCAATCGTCTCACCGTCGGGGCGCTGGTCGCCGCGCTGGCGGTCCGCGGGGCGCTCGAGGGAGGGAGCGGGGTGGCCTCCGCCGCCCTGGGGCTCCTGCTCGTGAGTCTGGTGCCCGTGCTGCTCTCCGCGCTCTCGCGAGGGCGGGGGATCGGGGGCGGGGACGTGAAGGTGTTCGCTGCCCTCGGCGCCTGGCTTGGTCCTGTCGTGGGCGTCGAGGCGCAGTTCCTCTCCTTCGTGTGCCTCGCCTTCGCCGTCCTCGTGCTCGCCACCTGGCGAGGGCGGCTCCTCGAGGTCCTCGCGGGGGCTCTGGAGCTCTCGCTCGGGCGCTCGGTCGTTGGGCGACGGCCGCGCGGAGACGAACGGAGCGAATCGACGCAGCGGACCGAGGCCGCGCTGACGCCAGTCCGGATGGGGCCGGCGATCGCGGTGGGGACGCTCCTGGCGGCGGCCCTCGAGGGCGCGGGGAGGTGGACGTGAGGGAGAGCGCGGCGCTTCGTCCGGGAGGGCGTCGTTCGACGCGGTCGCTCGAGCGCGGCGTCGTGGCGCTCGAAGTGATCACGTGCCTCGTCCCCGTCATGATCCTGTTTCTGTGCGCCGTGCAGCTGTCCTTGTTGGCGGTGGGGCGCCTGGTGGTCGGCCACGCCGCGGTCCGCGGAGCTCGCGCGGCGATCGTGCTCCTCGAGGAGGATCCTCAGAAGATGGGAGGAGCACCTCGAGGGGACTTGGTCGCCGGTGGAGCCGGCGGCGCGCGGGTGGGTCTCGGGCCGGCGCTGGCGCAGGCCCTCCCAGCGGGGACCAGGCCTTCGACGACCGCGGGGGGAGCGCGCCTGCGAGCCATCGCCGAGGCGGTTTACGCGCCCTTGGCCGTCCTCGCGCCGGGGCCGCTCGCCTATGTCTCCGGGGGCGAGACGAGCCTGTATGACGCGATCGGTGGAGGCCGTGGGAGCGGCGGGCTGACGCGTCTCGCCCTCGGGATCCTCGCCTACGGTCCGGCGGCGACCGTGGTGACCCTGAGGGCGGCGCCAGGTTCGTCGGAGCTGGTGACTCAGGTCGGGCCGCGGGCGGAGGTCACCGTGCACGTCAGGTACCTGCAGCGCTGCGCGGTACCGGTCGCCGCGCGCTTGATGTGTCGCGCCGCGCCCCCAGGCGAGCCGGGACGAAGGCTGTCTGGGTTGCTCCGCGGGGCGCGCTTCGCGGTCGTCGAGGCGGAGGCCACCCTCCCGAATCAAGGCGCCGCCTACTACTCCCGCGATGAACGGACCACGGCATCGAGCCGCGAGCCATGAAGTATCGAGCAACGAACCGGCGCAGCCGACCGATGTGATGGATATGAGGGTGAGGCGAAGCTCGACCTGGAGCAGGGCCTGCGCACTGCGCGGAGGGACACCGTACGCCTGGCGAGACGAGCGTGGGGCGATCTTGCTCTTGGGGGTCTTCCTGGGCGTGTTCCTGGCGGCGATGCTCTACTATGTGGTCGGGGTCGCCGAGGCGATCCATACGCGCGAGGGGCTCCAGGACGCCGCGGACGCCAGCGCCTTCGCGGCGGCCATCCTCCATGCCCGAGGCATGAACGCGATCGCCTTCGTGAACCTCGTGATGGCCGCCCTCGTCGCCGTGCTGGTGGCCTGTCGCGTCGTCCAAGGGCTGTGCTGGGTGGGGATCGGGCTGTCCGTCGCGCTGGCGCACCCGACCTTCGGGGCGTCCCTCGCGGCGGTAGCGCCCCTCCAGGCGACCCACGGGAAGTTCGAGGCGGCGTACCAGGGCCTGCGAGGTCCGGTCATGAGCACGCTGCGCGTCCTTCACGCCACGCAGCGCATGATCGCGCGGACCGTGCCTCCGACGGCGGCGATCGACTCGGTGATCGAGGTGAGCCGCCATCATCCCCCCGCGCAGTTCGGCGTCGCTCTGCCGGGTGGAGCTCGCTTGCCGGTGGAGCCGGATCGCTTCGACGTCCTCTGCGCGCGTGCGGGGGAGACGGTCGCGGGGCTCGTGCTGTGGCCTCTGGAGCGCGCGGGGCTTGGACCTGTCGCGGGGCCTCAGAGGAGCGCGGCCGGCGCGTTGACCGCGGCGGCGTCGGGGGTTGTGAGTGGGGGGGGGGGGGGG
>JAEWOQ010000449.1 GCA_023460875.1 Pseudomonadota bacterium | reverse complement strand
GGGGGCGGGGGCCCCCCGGGGGGGGGGGGGGGCGCCCCCCGCCCGCGGCCCGCGCTCGCTTCGACGCAGCCGTCGAGCTCCTCTGGGACCGCGGACCGCGGGCGAGCGCCCTCCTGGGGAGGGGGTGGGCTCGGCTGGCGCAGGGGGACGCGCGCGGAGCGAGCGACGATTTCTTGGAGGCCGCCGCGACGGCGGACACCCTGCGGCTCGTGGTGGCGGCGCTTTGGTCTGGAGCGCTCGCTCACGAGCGCGCGGGCCGTGACGGAGAAGCGACGCGCCTCCGACGCCGCGCGGGGGAGCTCGAGCGCGCGCGGGCGAGCGCCTCGGGGCGCGATCCCTTCGACGGCGTGGCGCGGGTCCCTGCCTACGAGGAGCACGCCGTCACCGCCGTGCAGCACACCTACGCGGTCGAGAGGGCACGGCGCTCGGGAGAGAACGAGGCGGCCGCGTTCGCTCATCGCGCGCGCTGTGATGCTCTGCGCCGCTACCTCGTGCACGCGGAGCCAGACCGCTCGCCTTGGGCCCATCGCAGCCACGCCCTCTGGCTGCGATGCCGCGAGGAGCTCGTCGAAGGTGAAGCGGAGTGAGCGGGGGGGGCGGTGACGCCCTCAGGCCGCCTGGCTCTCCGGGGCGCCCCGCAGAGCCTGCACCACGCCCTCGACGTCCTCGAGCGCTCGGAGCACCGGGCGCAGGTTCGTCCCTCGTTGCATCTCGCCGAAGGCTCCGCTCGCCGCCAAGGCGCGCGCGCGCGGGCCATCGAGCACCAGGAACACGTCGCTGAGCCCGCCGCCGGCGGGCGTGTCGATGACGTCGACGATACGTGAGCGATCCAGGTGCAGCTCCTCGTTGTCCCGCTGAATCAGCACGCGCCGATCCGTGATCAGATAACGAGTGTGATGAATCAAGTAGCCTGGCCGAATGCAGGCCGCGTGCACCAGGAACGCCGCCAGGGCCACGACCACGGCGATGCTGGCGGTCAGCGCGAACACGAGCGCCACGAAGGACAGCGACCCCACGGTGAGACCGTTGGCGACCAGGCCGTTCACGGCGGGGACGGCCCGCCAGATCATGCGTGCCGCGGAGAAGAGCAAGAAGAGCGCGAGCACCACGATCCCCCATTCCCGCCGCCCTTGGGGGAGGTAGGCTCGCCAGCTGGGTCGGGGGCGCGCAGACCAGCGCACCGTCTCGCCCAGGTCGAGGCGCTGGGTCAACGGGCGCTCTGCCTGGCCGACCGGCGCCACGCTCTCGGCGCCGCGCACGATGGCCCAGACCCGATCGGGCGCCGCGAGTCCATCGAGGCGCAGCATGAGCCGCCTCCTCAAGGCCCCCGTGGGGACGG
Organism: Pseudomonadota bacterium; assembly: GCA_023460875.1. Taxonomy (GTDB): domain Bacteria; phylum Myxococcota_A; class Polyangia; order Polyangiales; family Polyangiaceae; genus NIC37A-2. The sequence continues at coordinate 9,557 of JAEWOQ010000449.1, read as the reverse complement.
CTCGGACGAGCTCGAGATCGCCGACGCCCGGCTGGTCCGGGTGCCAGTAGATGCGGGCGAAGCTGATCGCGGAGCGCTCGATGGTGCGGCGGAAGCGGCCACGGCGGTAGACCACGTGCCTCTCGGTGATCCCGTAGCGGACCTGGCGTTGCCAAACGAGGGGTAGGTGTCGCACCGCGAAGCCAAGGGTGACGCACCAGATGGTGAACACGATGGAGTCCGTCGGCGCCGTCTTGAGCACCAGGGCGATGACGACCCCGTAGGCCAGCGAGATCACCGCGATCACGAACGCCAGGGCGCTCGCCAGCTGGAACAGGGGAGGGGTGCGCACCACGCTGGGTCCGGCTTCCCAGATGATTTCCTCGTCGAGGAATGAGTCGCGCTGCACGTCGTGATGGGCTACCGGCATGGCGAGGGGGCCTTCGACTCGCCTTGAACGGTGATCCTTCAGCTAGCTTGCCCCTCTGTCCCGATTCCGCAAGGGGTTCTGCTCGAGCTGGAAGGGGCCCGGGGACGAACGCGGCTCAACGGGCGGGAGACACGAACACGACCTCGATCCGGGCGTTGCGCGCTGCGGCGTCGGGCACGCGCCCGTCCACGACCGGCTGCGCCGTGCCCGCCGCGTGGACGCGGACGTTGGGCGCGCTCGCCTCCCGGAGCGCTTCGGCCACGAGCTCTGCCTGGGACCGGGCTGCCTCTTCTTCCTTCTGCTGCGCGGCGTGTCCGACGACGAGCACCGGGAACCCCGGGTGCTCCTTGGCGGTCCCGCCGAGCACGCGGAGCTGCTCCCGCGCGTCGCTCGTCAACGCTCCGTCGGGCGCCGTGAGGTCCCGCAGGTTGATCACGATGCCGCGGTCGTCGCGGAACGCGAAGAAGCGCTGCGTCTCCGTCAGCTCGAGGAAGAGGCGGTCGGTGAGCCCTGCCTCGGGCGCCTGGATGGTGGCGGGTCGTCGGGCCAGGGTGAGGTGTCGGAGACAGGTCGTCCGAGCTTCGGTCGCTCGCAGAAATAACTCGTCCTTGAGGGAGCCCTTCGCCAGCTCCCCTTCGAGCTCCGCGAGCTGGGTTCGAGCAGCCGCGAGGCCCTCGCGCTCGGGCTCGAGCAGCTCCGTGGCGACGCAGAGCAAGCGGGCTTCAGAGGTGAGGGCCCGCGCGGCGTCCCGGCGCGCGCGCACCCGCTCCGGAGAGGCGGGCGGCAGCTTGCCCATAGGCTCCCTGTCTACGGTGACCTTGATCTTGAGCTCGAGGGCGTCCGCTTCGGCCGCCAAGCGCAGCTGTTGTTCGTCCAGCTCGGCGAGCTCCACCTGACTCTCGGCCAATGCCGCCTCCGCGTGGGCGAGGCGACGCTCCGCCTTGACGTAGCGGGCGAGCACGAACGCGTGGTCGTAGGCGGCGAGGCTGTGTTCCCCGAGGATCTGCGAGGCCGAGAAGTCGCTGCGTTGGTGGGCGGCAGCCGCCGCCGCGCGGAGGTTCTCGGCGTGGGCGAAGGCCTGCGGCGCGAGCTGCGCCGCTTCACGGGCCGCAGGGCTCTCCGCGGCCGCGTCTGCCTGACCGAGCACCCGTGGACGCGGTGCTGCGGCGCAGCTCACGGTCCCAACGGCGAAGGCGCACAGCGCCAGAATGTACCACCAGCGCGGGCGGGCAAGGGTGCGCTTCATGGCGTCGCTGCCTCCGTCGTCGTCACGGGCTGCCCGTCCGCTGGAGCCTCGCGCTCGGACTCCTTGCAAGGAACGACGGGCCCCAGGGGCTCTGGCTCGACGCCGAGGGCCTGCAGCTTCTCGGCCGCCTTGCCCCGCCGGGCCAGGGTTTGCTCGATCAAGGTGAGCGCGCGCTTCGCCCGGGCCTCGAGCTCGGCGGTCTCTCTCTCGACCTGCGCCGCGCGGGCCTCGAGCTCTGCCGCGCGGGCCAGGTCCACCGCGGTGACGGCCCACTCGAGGGCCAGGTCGTCGAGGAGACCGGCGTGGGTCGTGTCACCCGCTTGGCGGGCAGCACGAGCCCGATCCAAAGCGTCTTCCGCCTTCGCCACCTGGAGGCGCGCCACCGCCGCAGCGCTTGGCTCGGCCTTGACGGACGAGAGCGCCTGCTCGGCCTTGGCGCGGGAGCCCGCCACCGCCGCCCCGCCTGCGACGGCGAAGGTCAGCGCGGCGACGCCGAGCACCGCACCTACCCGCAGGCGCGCCCGTCGGGAGGGCGCTCCCTTGGGGGAGGTTCGAGGTCGTTGCGGTTGCCCGTTCGGAGTGCCGAGCGGAGAGCTGAGCGGAAGCCCAGTGCGTCCAGGCGCCGTGCGATGATCCACGGCGGCAACAAGCCACGCGGAGGGGGGGCCGGTCAACCCCGGCCAGGGCTCTTTCCAGGGGTAGGCGGGGGCCGGCCGCGGTGGGCCAGCCGTGGTGAAGGGCTCGGGAGGGGCTATCTGGGAGCAGGTGCTGGCGAAGGGGCAGGCTCGTCCTGGGTGCGGCTCGTCCTGGGTGGTCGGACGCGGTATAGGGCGCCCATGACGGTCGAGTCGCCCGCCGCTCCGTCCACGCCCGTCGAAGCGGTCTCCGCGGCGCCCGCAGGGAGCACCGCCGCCGCATCGGGCCGCCGGCGCGTGGGTTGGGACGAATACTTCATGGCCATCGCGCTGCAGGTGGCCTCCCGCTCCACCTGTGACCGCAAGCACGTCGGGGCGGTCATCGTGCGAGACCGCATGATCCTGGCGACCGGTTACAACGGCTCCATCCGCGGGATCGCCCACTGTGACGACGAGGGCCACCTCATGGAGGACGGCCACTGCGTGCGCACCGTGCACGCGGAGGCGAACGCCATCGTGCAGGCCGCCCGCAACGGCGTTCGTCTGGAGGGGGCGGACATCTACGTGACGGCGTCACCCTGTTTCGGCTGCTTCAAGCTGATCGCCAACGCGGGGATCAGCCGCATCGCCTTCCACGAGTTTTATCGGGACGAGCGCATTTACCGTCTCTGCGACGAGCTGGGCATCGCCCTCGAGCACGTCGCCCGGGTGGACTGAGCCTCCCGTCTCCCGTCCGGAGGCCGACGGAAGGGCCGTTCGGAGCGCGTCACCGCTCGGGGTGAGGGCTCGTGCCATGCTGGGAGGGGAGCCTTGCCGTGCGGAGCGCGGCTCGGCTATGAGGTTGACCACAAAGGACACACAGCCGATCGGCGCCGCGGGGCCCCGATGCCGCAGGAGGTCTTCTATGCGCGTGGCGATCATTGCTGGAGGCCCCTCCAGCGAAGCGGAGGTGAGTCGAGCTTCGGCGCGCGGCGTCGCTGGGGCCCTCCACGATGCAGGACACGAGGCGACCACTTGGGAGCTCGACGCGCGCTTGTCCGCCGAGCTGGTCGCCCTCGGTCCGGACGTGGTCTTCCCGGTCACCCATGGCGCGCTGGGGGAGGACGGCTGCCTGCAGGGGCTCCTCGAGGTGCTCGACCTCCCGTACGTCGGCAGCGGGGTGCTCGCGAGCGCGCTGGCAGCAGACAAAAACGCCGCCAAGGTGGCGTTCGCGGCGAACGGGCTGCCCTTGGCGGCCAGCGTGGTGCTCGATCGTGTGCCGGCGGAGGATGTCCTCGGCGACACCCTGGTGGAGCTCCGGAGCGAGCTCGGCGGCAGCTTCGTCGTGAAGCCACGGGGAGGAGGTTCTGCCATCGGTGTCAGCATACTCGGCGCAGAGGCGACGCCCGCTGCGCTCGGCGAGGCCCTCCGCGCGGTCCTCGAGATCGACGGCGCTGCGCTCCTGGAGACCTTTTGGGAAGGCCTGGAGGTCACCTGTGGCGTGCTCGAAGCCGAAGGCGGGGAGCCCAGCGCGTTGCCGCCCACCTTGATCCGGGCGCGCGCGGCCGGCTGGTACGATTTCCGTTCCAAGTACGGTTCGGGCGGGAGCGAGCACCTCTGCCCCGCCCCCCTGCCAGCGGTCGTCCTCGAGCGCATCCAACAGACGGCGGTGGCCGCGCACCGCGCCTTGGGCGCGCGGGACCTGTCTCGGACGGATTTCATCGTCTCCGAGTCGGGGGAGTTCATCGTGCTCGAGCTGAACTCCTTGCCGGGCATGACCCGGACGAGCCTGTTCCCCGAAGCGGCGGCCGCCCAGGGCATCGCCTTTTCCGCCCTTTGCGACCGCCTGGTGCGGCGCGCCGCCGCTCGCCCCCGCCCCCGCCACCTGGCGGGGGTTCCCCTCCCGGAGTGAGCGCACGCGACGGGTTGCGCGGGACGGCTGCCCGGGACGCCGGGTTGCTCAGCTGCTCGGCGCCCGATAGGAAGGGCCCCCCAATGGGCCGCAAAATCTTGATCGTGGGATCCGGCGGACGCGAACACGCGCTCGCTCTGCGCTTGCTCGCCTCCGACTCCGTGGATGAGGTGATCGGTTGCCCCGGCAACGCGGGGATGCGGCGCGCGCCGCCAGACCTGGCGCACAAGAAGCTGCGCGTCGCGGAGGGATCCCCCGTCGAGGTGGCCCGCCGAGAGCAGGTGGATCTGGTGGTGATCGGTCCGGAGGTCCCCCTCTGTGAGGGACTGGCGGATCGCCTGCGCGCGGAGGGCATCCTGTGTTTCGGCCCGAGCAGCGCGGCTGCTCGCCTCGAGGGCTCCAAGGCCTTCATGAAAGAGTTCTGTCGGCGCCACGGGATCCGAGTGGCGCGGGACGTGATCGTGCGCTCTCCGGACGAGCTCGGGCGCGCCCTGGCGAGCTTCGAGGCTCCCCCGGTCGTGAAGGCCGACGGCCTGTGCGCAGGCAAGGGGGTCGGCGTGGCCGAGAGTCACCAAGAGGCCAGGGACGCCGCCGAGCGCATGCTGTCCGGTCAGAGCTTCGGCGCAGCCGGCGCGACGCTCGTCCTCGAGGAGCGGCTGCTCGGCGCAGAGGCCAGCGTGCACGCCATCTGTGATGGCCAGCGCAGCCTCGTCCTGCCCGCCGCTCAAGACCACAAGCGGATCGGGGAAGGGGACACGGGGCCCAACACGGGCGGCATGGGGACCTATGCGCCGGCGCCCCTCGTCGACCCGGTCCTGGCGGAGCGCGCGCGCAAAGAGATCATCGAGCGCGTGGTCGACGGCATGGCCGCCGACGGGGTCCCCTTCACGGGGACTCTCTTCGCGGGCCTGATGATCAGTCCCGAGGGTGAGCCCGTGACGTTGGAGTTCAACGTGCGCTTCGGCGATCCCGAGACCCAGGTGTTGACCATGATCACCGAGGGTGACTTCGGCGAGGCGCTGTGCGCGGCGGCCCGCGGCGAGCTCTCGGCGGACGCGTTGCGCGTCACGGACCAGCACGCCGTCTGCGTCGTGCTCGCGAGCGAGGGGTACCCGGCGGCCGCTCGCTTGGGCGACGTGATCACGGGCGTGGAGGGCGCGGAGGAGATGCCCGACGTCCGGGTGTTCCACGCGGGCACGCAGCTCCGAGGAGAGGAGCTGGTCACCGCGGGAGGCCGGGTGCTCGGGGTCACGGCGAAAGCCTCGTCTCTCGTCGCGGCGCGGGACCGCGCCTACGCGGCGTGCGATCGGATCGAGTTCGCGGGCAAGCAGCTGCGCCGCGACATCGGCGCCCGGGCGCTCCGGGGGTGAGCCGATCCCCGCTGGTCTTCGTCCGCGGGGTGGAGCAGGATTCGCTCGCTCCGGGACGACGCGCCCCGCGCCCCTCACGAGCTTCTCTTTACGGAAATCGCCCATGACCCGCGTACACAACTTCAACGCCGGCCCCGCAGCTCTCCCGCTCCCAGTGCTCCAGCGAGCGCAGGCAGAGCTGCTCGAGTTCGACTCCACCGGCATGAGCATCATGGAGCACAGCCACCGCGGGAAGGCGTACGACGCCGTGCACACCGAGGCGATCCAGCTCGTGCGTGAGCTGCTCGCCGTCCCCGACGACTACGACGTCCTGTTCCTCCAAGGCGGGGCGAGCCAACAGTTCGCGGTGGTGCCGATGAACCTGCTGCACCCCGGGCGCAGCGCCGACTACGTGATCACCGGCGTCTGGGGCAAGAAGGCGCTCAAGGAGGCCGCCGCCATCGGGACCGCCCGCGTGGCGTGTGACACGGCGGTGGACGGTGTGTGGCGTCGCGTGCCGCGCCAGGAGGAGCTCTCGCTGGATCCCGGGGCCGCCTACCTGCATCTCACCACCAACAACACGGTCGCGGGCACCCAGTGGCACGAGATCCCCGGCGTCGGCGAGGTCCCGCTCGTCGCGGACATGTCGAGCGACATCCTGTCCCGGCCTCTGGACGTGGCGCGCTTCGGTTTGATCTACGCCGGAGCACAGAAGAACCTCGGCCCGAGCGGCGTCACCCTGGTGATCGTCCGCAAGGATCTCGTGGAGTCGGCGCGGCAGGACATCCCGACGGTGTTCCAGTACCGCACGCAGGCGACGACGCGCTCTCTGTACAACACGCCGCCGACGTTCGGGATCTACATGCTTCGGAACGTGCTCCAGTGGGTGAAGGAGCAGGGCGGCGCGGAGGCCATCGGGCGAGCGAACCGCGCCAAGGCAGAGGCTCTCTACGACGTCCTGGCTGAGCGCCCGGACCTCTATCGGTTGCCCGTCGAGCTCGAGAGCCGCTCCCTCATGAACGTGGTCTGGAACCTGCCCACGCCGGAGCTCGAAGCCGAATGCGTGCAGGCCGCCTCGGCGGCGGGCCTGGTCGGGTTGAAGGGGCATCGCCTCGTCGGGGGGCTGCGCGCCTCCATCTACAACGCGGTTTCTCTCGAGTCCGTGCACGCCCTGTGCGACTTCCTGCGCGCCTTCCGGAAGTAGCCTCGCTCCTTTGCCCTTTCCTCGGCGGACGTCCTTGGCGATCTTGCGTCGGTCATGATTGGGAGGAGTCGTTCCCCGGGTTTCAGTGTGGACCTCGGGCCGCGCGCGGACGCTGACCCCCTCGCGCGGGAAATCCGCCGGCGCATCGTCGCCAACCTCGAGCGAGGGGGCCGCCTCGCCGCCTTTCGGCGCATGTGGGGCACGGTGGTGCTCGTGGCCGTCTCCGAAGAGCGTGGGGGCACGCTCACCCACACCACGCTGACGCTGCGCTTCGACTGGGGGCGGCTGATGATTCACGAGGGCCGCGTCGGACGACCCGACGTGACCCTCTGGGGATCCCCCGAGGCAATCCTCCGCCTCGGCGCCTGGGGTCGTCTGCCCTCCTGGTCCACCCTCAAGCCCTGGGGAGAACGCTCGGGGCGAGCCGACGCCAGCACGTCGCCCGCCTCGAAGGTTGGCGGTGTACTCGGAAAAATGCGGCGCTCCTCCCACGACCAGTCGCCGCGTGCGCGGCTTCGCGTCTACGGTGGGAGAAGCCGCCCGCGTTTCCTCTGGCGCCTCGCGCGACTGCTGGCCTGAGGCGCGCGGATCGGGACTTTGACGCGCCCTGGGGGGCGGGGTACCTTGAATAGTCACCATATGCTGGTGCGCATGGTCCATCCGCGCATGGCCTCCCTGCGCGCATTGCGACGCCGCGTTCGTCGCCAGGACGGTTCGATTGGCTAGATTTCGCCTGCGATTCCTGCTGCAAGAGATCGACCTCCCCCCGGGCGAGAGCATCCTGGGACGGAGCGCGTCTTGTCATGTTACTATAGAAGATCCCCTCGTCTCACGGCGCCACGCTCGCATTACCGTCACGGGGGAGCGCGCGACCATCGAGGATCTCGGGTCCAGGAATGGCTTGTTCATCGGGGGGCAGCCAGCGCGCGGCGTCGTGGACGTGAGCGGCGGCGCGCGCATTCGAGTGGGCACGCAAGAGCTGGTCATCTGTCGAGCCGTCGAGGAGGCGCCTGCGCGGGGGCCAGCGCCCGTCACTGGCTTCATGATCCATTGTGGAGGCTGCGGCTTCCCCTACGCCGCCGAGCACGCGGGCTGTCCTCATTGCGGCTCGAGCGCTCGCAACGAAGACACCACGCTCAGCGGGAGCTCGAAGCAGGCGTGGTCCCTCGACTTGGTGGTGGACACCCTGCTCCGGGCGAAAGACCTCGGGCGCTGGTCCGATTTGGAGCGGGTGTTGCGTCAGGCGCGGCGGGTGGTCGAGGAGATCCTGGAGTCGTCGGAGCCAGTCGATCGCGCGCGCCTCGACGAGCTCGCCCACGCGGCCGTCGCTCTCTCGATGGAGCAGGGGAGGGCCGAGTGGGGGCGCTGGATCCTGGGAGTGTACGCGGCCCTCGGGTGGGTCCCCCCCGGAGAGATAGGGCGGAATCTCGGCAGCCTCCCGCCGGACCAGCGGGTGACCCTGGTTCCGACGGTCGAGCGCATCGTCCAGAGCGCGGTGCGGCACGTCTCTCCGAAACCCTTGTCTGCGAAGAGTCTGCCCCCGTCGAGGCCGCTGTCGTCGGGGCCGCTGTCGTCGGGGTCGCTGTCGTCGGGGCCGCTGTCGTCGGGGGCAGGAGCGCCCATGCCCGCAGATCGGAGCGAGCCACCCGCCGAACGACGTGACCGCGTCGAGGACGCGCTCGAGGCGCTGCGCACGCTGGCGGACGGTCTCCCCGACGAGGGCGAGTCGCCGCGCGGCGCAGGAATCGCCGGCTGATCGTCGGGCCCGCCGCCGCCGACACGGGAACGCGCGTCGCTGACGGAGAACCGCTGGGCGCTCGCGCAACCAGGCGGCTGGTGGATCGGAGCGCGTCAGCAGGCCCCGATACTTCGGCGTTGAGACGCGCGGCCCCGCCCGGGTATCCTGGTTGGAAGTGGCGATCGTTTGGCGATATTGGCTCGACTACAAAGGGCGGCGCTATGAGCTGCCTCGCGGCACCACCCTCCTCGGGCGGAGCGAGCACTGTCAGATCCTCATCGAGGACGCCTTGGTGTCGCGGCAGCATGCGCGCATCGTGGTGGGGGAGGGGCTCCGCATCGAGGACGCGGGCAGCAGCAATGGCGTCTTGGTCAACGGCGTCCGAGTGCAGGACGCCGAGCTCGTCGACGGCGACACCTTGGGCATCGGCAACCAGCGACTCGTCGTGCGGCGCGAGGAGGTGCGCCTCCGCCGGCGCGCTCAGACCATGACGGAGACGATGCACGGGACGGCGACGGCCGAGACCCTTGGCTCCGCCAGCACCATGCGCCGCGAGCCCCTGGAGCTGCTCTCCCCGGTGATCGACAAGGCCCTGGCCCTGGGCCACGGCGACGAAGCGGCGCGCCTCCTCGAACCCCACCTGCAGCGGCACTTGAAGGCGGCTCGCGCAAACCCGCGGGCCACGCCCCACACGGAGCGTGCGGCCACCTACGCCGTGCGCCTCGCGGAGATCACGGGGGCCCCACGTTGGGTGGACTACTGCTTCGAGCTCTACACGGTGCTCGGTGCTCCGCTGCCCGCAGCGACGATCGAGCTCCTGTACTCCATCGTCCGGCATGTGCGCGGCGTGAGCGTGTCGCGGTTCCGCGCCTACGTAGAGCTCTTGGAAGCGAAGACCGGGCTGAAGCCACGGGAGCGCTTCCTCGTGCAGCGCATCTCCGGCCTCGCCAAGCTCGTGCAGTGAGGTCCGCGCGCCGTGCCGCGCTCAGTCCCGCTTAGCCCCTGCGGCGGGCGGGGCGAAGGCGCTCGCCCTCGCCCCCGGTGGATCGCGCCCCGGCTCCGCGAGCGTGCGAGGGGCGGGGGAC
>JAEWOQ010000448.1 GCA_023460875.1 Pseudomonadota bacterium | reverse complement strand
CCCGCGCGCGGGCGGGGGGGGCGGGCGCCGGCCCGGCGCACGCCGATGCTGAGACCATCCAACACGAGCACGGCGGGCGAGCGGCGCCGCACCTCTCCTGCGACGAGCTCGAAGAGGCCGGACAATCCTTCTTCGCGCAGGACGCCGACGCCGCTGAATTATGTGATGAGCGAGCCGACCGCCTTGGGGTCGAAGAACTCGAAGCTCTCGAGGTTTCCCACCATGCGACCGTGGGATTCGGCGAGGGCCGTCACGTAGAGGCACTCCTGATCATTCGCCGCGCGCGCGAAGCATACTTGGTTCGCGAGCACGGTCTTGCCAGATCCCGGTCCGCCAGCGAGCAGGTAGACCCCTCCGCTCAGCAGCCCGCCCCCGAGCACCGCGTCGAGACCGGGGATCCCCGAGGGGAGGCGGGGGCGTCCGTGAGGAGGAGGTGTGCGTTCCTCGTGAGGGTCGTTCATCGCAGCTCCGCGAGGCCGGGGATCGTCTCGGACCAGTGCGTCATCCTGAGACTCTGAACGACCCTAGTGTGGTGAGGAGTAAGCCTGCGCGCCTGCGCGGCGCGCCTCCGTCCGGAGCGCGGCACTCGAGGGGCTCGTTGCGATCGTGCGCCGGCCGCGTCAGCCTCAGATACGGAGAGGCGGTCCGCGCCTCGCGGCAGGGGAGCGGCGCGGCAGCGGACGGCGGACAGAGGGGAAATGGCACGGTCCGAGCAGCTCGACATTCTGGAGCGCGGCAACATCTACTTCCTGGTGCGACCGCGCGTGGAGGAGCACGATCCGGAGGGACGCGGAGACGTTCAGCATCTCTACGTCGTGCTCTCGCCCGACGGGCGGAAGAGCTATCGATTATTGATCATCGGCCGCGCGGAGTTGCCGGATCCCGACGCGTCGGGGCGACAGAAGCACTGGGGCTTCGTGGACGCGGTCTATCGAGATCCGAAAAAGCTGTCGGAGGCCCTGCGGGAGGAGACCTACTCGACGAAGACGCGAGGAGAGCGCCACCGCCCTGCGGCGCGGCCCGTGGGGGAGGGGGTGTACGAGATCGCCTCCCACGGCGATCACACTCACCTCTCCTACGCGCTCGAGCTGCCCGAGGCGCCGGGCGAGGTGCAGCGTGACTTGGGCATCGAAGCAGAGGCGAGCTATGTCCTCAGCGTGAAGAACCCGGACCAACCTTCGTCACCGCGGACGGGTCTGGAGGGGCGCGAGGCGCACCTCCCCCAGCACTTGAAGGAGGTCTTCGAAGGGCGCAAGTTCGCTGACGCGAATCCCCCGGAGCTCCTCGATCACGACGGCATCGAGGTGCTCTTGATCGCGGCTACGTCGGAGCTGCGGCGCGATCTCGGCAGTGACCTCCCCGAGCGCGCGCAGGAGGAGGACCGTTCGTCCGCCGACATTTTCCGGGATCTGCGCCTGCGCGCGTCGCAGCACCCGGTCGGGCCGCTGTTCGACGGGCGTTGGGCCTAGGGCGCGCCGCTGCCGACCCGCACCAGGTCGATCTGGCAGGTGAGCAGCGCGAAGCGCTCGGGCGTCGAGGCCGTCACCTCCAGGGCGCGTTGCACCTCCGCCACGGGGACGGGATCGGGGCACGACACGCCCGCGAACAGCACGGGTGGAGGCTCGATCCCGAGCCGCGCGGGCTCGCTCTCGGGCGTCCCCGGTGACCAGGGCGCCGCGCGCTCGCCGGTGGGATGGAGCACCCGCACTCGACCATCTGCGTCCACCCCGAGCACGGTCAGATGGCCATCTTCGGTCCCCTGGTAAGTGAAGCTCACGGCGTCTCCGGCGCGGAGCCGATCGGCGGGGGCGAGGGAGCGGGTCTCTCCGTCGCGGGTGAGCCGCACCTGGAGCCTGCCCAGCTCGTCGCCTCGGACGATGTCGTCGTCCTTCCGCGTCGGGAGCAGGGCGATCGCCACGGCGGTGAAGGCGATCGCCAGCGCGCCGCCGACGGCGAGGTCACGGAAGCGCTGGCTGCGAGTGACCTGGGGGGCTTGGGGGTCCCCGAAGCGGGCCGGGGCGTCGTGGGGGGCCGAAGGACGGTCGGACATGATGGGGCGAGGGGCGCTTGGGCTGGGGGACGTTCGCAAGTGAAGGACGTCCTGGCAAACGGGGTCACGCGACAGGCGCGGGCCAGAACGGCAGCGCCTCCCCCAGGCGCTCGATGGTCACCTCGGTTGGCGCGGTGGTGTCCACCAGGAGGTGCTGTCCCGCGGGCAGGGTCGCCTCGGGCTCCCAGCGTGCGGCGAAGGCCGAGAGCAGGTCTTCCCGAGCGTCGCTCACGTGTCCAGGAGCTCGGGCCCTGGCCGCGAGGCGCTGCCGCAGGTGCTGCTCCGGCGCCTGGCACTCGACGAAGTAGAAGGGGAGGCCGTGGCGCTCGGCCAAAGCGCGCGCAGCGTCCCGGTGGCGCTGCGCCCGGAACGAGGCGTCGAGCACTACGGAGCGCCCCGAGGAGAGGACCGCGCCCGCGCGCTCCCAGAGCTCCGAGTACACTTGCTCGGTGCGCTCCGGGGCGTAGGCGCCGGAGAAGTGGGAGGTGCCGAGCTGGCGCTCTGGATCCACGCCGGCCAGGAACTTGCGGGTGTGATCGCTCGCGATGACTGGGGCGCCGAGCCGCGCGCCGATGTGGGTCGCGATGGTGCTCTTGCCGGACGCGATGATGCCGCCCACGGCGATCACCGCGGGCTCGGCCAGGGCCCGTCGCTCCTCTGCGAGCGCCAGTAAGAAATAGCGGCGAGCCTGCTGCCGAGCCGCCTCACGGGCGGTCGGCGACACGGCGGGGTCCGCCGCCAAGAGCAGCGAGACCTTGGCTCGCACGTGGGCTCGATAGCTCTGGTAGAAATCGACGAGACGATAGAGGTCGTAGTCATTGGCTTCGCGGGCGTAGGTCGCGAGGAGCCGCTCGGAGAGATCCACCCGGTCGTGATAGGCGAGGTCCATCGCGAGGAAGGCCAGGTCACAGCACACGTCGGCGAGGCGGAAGCGCTCGTTGAACTCGATGCAGTCGATGATCGTGACCGCTCCCGGCGGCTCGAAGTAGACGTGCTCCAGCCGTAGATCCCCGTGACCATCGCGCACGCGCCCCGCTGTCGCCCGCGCATGCAGGAGCTCGATGTTCCGATCGATGAACCCGAGCTGCCACTCCTCGAGCTCTCGAGCCTGAGCCGGTTCGAGGTGCCGTTCGATGAGCCCACGGGTCTGGCCGAAGTTCTCCCTGATGTTCTGCGCGACGAAGTCCACGGACGCGGTCTGCGCCTCCGCGGCGAGGGGCGCGCTGTCTCCGTGGAAGCGGGCGAGGGTGATGGCCACCTCGTCGATGTCTTCGGCGTCGAGCTGTCCCGTCGCCAGGCGCACGTCGGCGCGCGCTGGCTCCGATAGCCTGCGCATATGCACGGCGTAGTCGACGGGGGGACCCTCGCCGCCCAGGCGCAGCTTCCCGTCGCCGCCTGCCGTGATCGGTACGACGCCGAGGTACACGTCCGGCGCCAGGCGACGATTCAGTCGTACTTCGGCCTCGCAGGCGGCGCGGCGCTGCTCGCGGGAGCAGAAGTCGAGGAACCCGAAATTAACGGGCTTCTTCACCTTCCAGACCTCCTGAGCGCCGAGGAAGACCCAGGAGATGTGAGTCTCGACCAACGTCAGCTCGGGTCGGATCAGGTCGTTGGGCAGGCTCCCCATGTCCCTGTCATTGCCTCCGCCTGAGGTCCCGTCAACATTCGGGCGCCCGCGCGCCTGCCAGCGCGCCGAGGTCGACGAGCTCGGCGCTTCCGATCTATAGGGCCGGACTCGACGACGCGGAGCTCGACCGCGCCGGTCTCGTCCGTTCCGTTCTGCCCGAAGGGCCGAGCCAGCCGGCGAACGACGCGGACGGACGCATCCCCGAGCCGTCCGGGTGTCACCATGAAACCACTGCCGCTCCCTGCGATCGAACGAGCGCAAGCCGTGCAAGATCCGATCATTTCCATCACCCAGCTCAGCAAGACGTACCGGTCCGGGTTCTGCGCGCTGCGGGACGTGAACCTAGAAATCCGGCGGGGGGAGATCTTCGCGCTGCTCGGCCCGAACGGCGCGGGTAAGACGACGCTCATCAGCATTATCTGTGGCACCGTGAACCCGAGCGCGGGAACCATCCTGGCGGACGGACACGACATCGTGCGGGACTACCGCCCGGCGCGGGCGAAGATTGGCCTCGTACCGCAGGAGCTGGCGACGGACATGTTCGAGACGGTCTGGGACACGGTCCGCTTCAGCCGGGGTCTGTTCGGGAAGCCCGCCAATGACGCCTATTTGGAGGAGGTGCTCAGGGACCTGGCGTTGTGGGAGAAGAAAGACTCCAAGATCATGGCGTTGTCGGGCGGGATGAAGCGGCGCGTGATCATCGCCAAGGCGCTGTCCCACGAGCCGCGCATTCTCTTCTTGGACGAGCCGACGGCGGGAGTAGACGTGGAGCTGCGGCACGACATGTGGGAGATGGTGCGGGCGCTGCGGCAGAGCGGGGTGACGATCATCCTCACGACCCACTACATCGAAGAAGCCGAGCAAATGGCGGACCGCATCGGCGTGATCGACAAGGGGCAGATCATCCTGGTGGAGGAGACGAGCGCGCTGATGAAGAAGCTCGGGAAGAAGCAGCTCGAGCTCCAGCTCCAAGAGCCCCTCACCGCGGTGCCCCAGGTCCTGGTCGACGAGCGGCTCGAGCTGTCCAGCGATGGCTCCACCCTCATCTACACGTTCGACGTTCAGAGTGAGGACACGGGCATCGCAGCGCTCCTGCGCCGGCTGGCCGACGCCGGGATCTACTTCCGGGATCTGCGGACCAAGGAGAGCTCTCTCGAGGAGATCTTCGTCAGCCTGCTGAAGAGGCGCACATGAACGTCTACGCGATCAAGTCGATCTACCTCTTCGAGATGGCGCGCTGGTGGCGGACGGTGTTGCAGAGCATCGCCTCCCCCGTCATCTCGACGTCCCTGTACTTCATCGTCTTCGGCTCTGCGATCGGCTCTCGCATGGCGGAGATCGACGGCGTGAGCTACGGCGCGTTCATCGTGCCGGGGCTCATCATGCTGTCCATTTTGACGGAGAGCATCTCGAACGGCTCTTTCGGCATCTACATGCCGAAGTTCTCCGGCACGATCTACGAGGTGCTGTCAGCGCCCGTGTCCGCGTTGGAGGTCGTCTGCGGTTACGTGGGTGCCGCTGCCACCAAGTCGGTGCTGCTCGGCCTCATCATCCTGGCGACGGCGCGCTTGTTCGTCGACTTCACCGTGCTCCATCCCGTGTGGATGGTGGGGTTCTTGGTCCTCACGTCCGTGACCTTCAGCACGTTCGGCTTCATTATCGGCGTGTGGGCCGATGGCTGGGAGAAGCTCCAGGTCGTCCCCATCATGGTGGTGACACCGCTGACGTTCCTGGGGGGCAGCTTTTACTCGATCGACATGCTGCCTCCGCTCTGGCAGAAGGTCACCCTCTTCAACCCAGTAGTTTACCTCATCAGCGGGTTCCGGTGGGCCTTCTACGGGATCTCTGACGTAGGCGTGGGGGTCAGCCTCGGCATGACCGTGCTCTTCCTGGCGGCGTGTTTGGCGGTCGTCGGGTGGATCTTCAAGACCGGCTACCGGATCAAGGCTTGAACGGGGCTGGTGACCCACCGCCCGCGCCGCTATACCAACGCAGCCATGCTGACGCCCTCGAAGATCCGATTCACCGCCTCCTCGAGCACGGTGCTCGTAGGCCTCCTCGCGGCCCTGCTCGTTGGGTGCGGCTCCAGCGCCTCACAACCCGCCGCGAGCGCCGATGACCTCGATGCTTCCTCCGAGGAGGCCGCGAGCGCCGCAGAGGAAGAAGACACCGCCTCGGACGGGAGCGCCCCCGCAGAGCCTGCGGAGCCTGCGGAGCCGGATCTGAGCCGACCCGTCGCGGACATCATCTCCGAGCCCGACAACGCCTGGGTCTACAACGTCCAGAGCTCCGAGCCTTACGAGAAGGCGCAGGAGAAGTGTGACGAGCGCTTCAAGGGAAAGCCCCAGGAGCGAGCGCGCTGCATGAGCAGCGCTCGCAACTCCTTCGTAGCGGACGCCCTGGAGTTCAAGAAGAACGCCTCCGGGCAGCTCGTCTGGGTGGTGTATCGCTCCCAAGGCAGTCGACTGCTGCAGGTCTACTCGGTGCCCGTGAGCTTCGGGGAGGAGAAGGCGGGCGTGCTGCAGGTCCAGAAGACCGGGAACGGCAAGGGGACGCCTCCGCTCTTCGGGAGCGCCCGGGAGTTCGAGGTCAAGCTCCTCAGCAACTATGTCATGGAGCTCCAGGACCCACGGCACGGGCGGCTCACCTACGACGCGCGTATCGGGTTCATCTCCAGGTAACCCGTCCCTCCGTGGCCTCGACAGCTTCGTGGGGCCCCAAGCAACGGAGAACGGCTCGGAAAGCCGCTGCTGACGTTCGGCGTCGTGCTCGGCGATCGCGTCGGCCTGGGGCGCGCTTGGGGCGCCCTTGTTGCTCGGGGCTCGCATCGGCCTGGGGCGCGCTGCCTCTCGTTCGCTTGGGGTCGGTTCGTTTGAGTCGGTTTGCTCGGATCGATTTGCTCGCATCGACCGCTGGACTCACACTGAGCCCCAAGAGGTAAGGCATTGACGATGGGAGGGTCGTATGCGGGGACATGAACGACGAGGCGCTGGAGGCGACGCCACGGCGGGGCCAAAGCAGATGGGAGCCGAGGAGGCGGGCACCGATCAACGAGTCGCTGAGGAGAAGGTGCGAGAGCTCCTCGGAGAGTTCGACACTGCGATGCTCGTGACGCGCACCGCCGCAGGGGAGCTGCGGGCTCGTCCGATGGTGATCGCGGAGGCCGTGCAAGGCCAGCTCGACGAAGGCGAAGGCGAAGGCGGGAACGGTGGGGGCGGGACGCTCGTCACGTTCATCACCGCGACGGACAGCGGGAAGGTCGACGAGATCCGCACCGACTCTCACGTGGCGATCACGATGCAGGGGGCCACCTCGGAGCGCGGCTCTTTCATGTCGATCACCGGCTGGGCGGAGCTCGATCGAACACCCGATGAGATCGACAGACTGTATGCCAAGGTGGACGATGTCTGGTTCGAGGGGCCACGGGACCCACGCATCGCGCTCATTCGCGTACGCGTCCACACCGCAGAGTACTGGGATCGGCGGGAGGGCATCCGCTTCGCGTGGCAAGCCGTGAAAGCGGTTGCGCGCGGGCAATCCAGAGGTACGAGCGATCGACAGCACGGCGTGCTTCAGCACTAAATCGGCAGCTGCAGCAACAGCCGCAGCACCCGAGCAAGAGCTGCGACACCACGAGACGCAGCAGGGCCGCCGCCGCCGCCGCAGAGGAGCCGAGCGTAGCTTGCGCCCGAGGGCGTGGCCCGTATCATGTTTAGGATGAAGTGCGTCCGCTCCGAGGGATACGGGAGTGCCCCGACGGGTCGGCGAGCACCGACGGACGAAGTCGCTCAAGAGCGCGCGGTAGACAGGGGACGGCGACGCGTCCTCGTCGTCGACGACGACCCGATCGTGCGCGTGATGCTGGAAGAGATCCTCGCGGAGGGTGGCTTCGCCGCCACGGCGGTGTCCGGTGCCGCGGAGGCCTTGGAGCTCCTCGGCGATGGACACGGGTTCGCGGCGGTGGTGACGGATTTGGCCATGCCCGAGAAGTCTGGGCTGGACCTGCTGCGGGACCTGCGGGACAGGAGGCAGTACGAGCTGCCGGTCGTGATCCTGACCGGGAGCCCGACGCTAGAGTCGGCCATCGCCGCCGTCGGCGACGCTCGGGTGCGCTACATCACAAAGGACGAGGCGCACGCGGCGCTCCTGACAGCCCTGCAAGACATGGTGGAGGACGACTCGGCCGTGCGGCGCCCTGCGTCGGAGACGCGGCAGCGGACGGCCTCGCTCGTAGAAGACGAGTTCGATGAGGTGCTCGGACAGCTCTGGATGGCGTTCCAGCCCATCGTCAGCTGGCGGCGCCGCACGGTGTTCGGTTACGAGGCCCTGGTCCGCTCCAAGCACCCGGTCGTGTCCAATCCAGGCCTGCTCTTCGAGACCGCCGAGCGCCTAGATCGCCTCCAAGACCTGGGGCGCAGGATCCGAACCTTGATCGCACAGTGCCTGTGCGAAGCCCCGCCCGAGGCCATAGTGTTCGTGAACCTGCACTCCACGGACCTGAACGACGAGGAGCTCTACGATCGTTCCGGCGGTTTGGCCCGCTACGCGGATCGGATCGTGTTCGAGGTCACGGAGCGAGCTTCCTTGCAGTGTGTGCATAACCTCCCGGAG
>JAEWOQ010000447.1 GCA_023460875.1 Pseudomonadota bacterium | reverse complement strand
ACCGTGGGCTACTGTCATCGCAGCTTGATTACGGAAGCCGATTGAGCGTGAACCACTCGTTGCTCACTTGCGCCGTACTCGATAGCCCCGGGATCGTCTTGCGCAGGGCCTCCTTGGTGGCGGAGTGGTGGCGGAGTGGTGGCGGAGTGGTGGCGGAGTGGTGGCGGAGTGGTGACGGAGTCGAGGAGGAGGGAGGCCGAAATGCGCAGGTCCTTCGCCATGGTGAATCCTTCGCGCCGGTCCCATTTTCCGGCGAAAGCAAACCGGCGAAGCTGCTGCCAATACGGCAACCGGCAGCGCCATAATGGCACACCGGAGCGCCAGAATGGCACGACAACGCTGCCGCGGAGCACGACAACGCAGCCGCGGAGCACGACAGCCCAGCCGCGGAGCACGACAGCGCCGCTCTGGGGCAACGGAGAGCGTCCACGGAGCGGCGGAGGAGCTCCGATCGGGCCCTCGAGGGGGATATTTTGGAAACAGACCAGAGGTCCCCTCGTGCAGAGGCGGGGTTCCCGTCGGTCGAGATCGCCCCTTCCCCGCAGCAGACTCACAGGTCACACCGATCCGAGGTCGACCTCCCCTCGCGCCGAGTCAGAGGTCCCCTCAATCATGGACAGAGGTCCCCTCGCGCGCTCCTTCACCCCCCCTCGAAGAGACCCACCGGTCCCCTCGATCTGAGCCTTCGGTCCCCGAGGAGACCTCAGCTGTTTTTGGCTGGGACCTGCGTGTCTGCCCGGGGTAAGGGGTGGCGGCGCTCGGGGGGGGCCCTGACCCCGCTCGAGGGGGGCCCTGACTTTGAACGGGGGGAATTCAAGGGGGAATCGAGGGGGGCCCTGACTTTGAACGAGGGGGGGAGTGACTTTCGTCGAGGGGACCGGCGTCCTCGAACGAGGGGACCCCTCGATGATCTCCATCATTTCGGCGCCAGGTTGCTGCGGGAGGACGCCGTCGGCGTTCGCTCCACGCGGGATCGGGGGCGCCTGCGTGGGCGGGGTGCATCGAGGGTCGGGCTGTAGGTAGCCGTGACCCACGAACATCAACAGGCGGCGCCTTTCACTTGACACCCGTTCAGTATCCCCGCTATCCTCCCCGGGTTCGCCATGGGAACACGAGGAGGGTGGGAGCAGCTGGTCGCGCTCGATCGGAGGGCGGCGGAGCTTGCTCGCGGGATCGGCGCGACGCTGGTGCAGCTGGGCGAGGCTCTGGGGGCTTTGGCCGAGCGCGGGGCGCACCTCGAGCTCGGGTTCTCTTCCCTGGGTGCCTACGTGCAGGAGCGCTGTGGCCGCAGCGCGAGCTGGGCTCGCGACGTGGTGCGGGTCGCGCGCGATCTGGGTCGGTGGCGTGCCCTGAGGCGCTGTGTGCTCTCCGGCGAGGTGACGTGGAGCGCCGCAGAGGTCGTGCTTCGAGCGCTCCGTGCGTCGAGCTCCGCGGAGGCGGTCCTCGCGCCCGGCGTGCTCGAGGAGGCCGAGAGAGCTTGGATCGCGCGCGCGCAGGTTCTCACGGTGCGCGAGCTGCGGGCGGCGGTTCGCGACGTCGAGAGCGGCGCTCCTTCGTCGTTCGGCGACGACACGGTCCCACCGACGGAGAGCGCGACCGCACCCGAAGCGGCACACGCGCGCTCGGAGGACGGCTCCGCCAGCGCGGCTCCCCACGCGAATCGCCCCGCGGCGATCGCCGCGACGCATCCTTACCTGCGACGCCTCCCGACGCACGTGCTCACGATGACGATGGACGCCGAACGCGCCTGGTGGTTCGAGTGCGCTCGGCAGGTCTACGAGCGGAGCGTGAGCGATTGTGGAGGACGAGCTCGATCCACGGAGAACTTCCTCCTCGCTCTCCTGGCGGAAGCTCGTACGGAGCTCGAAGCGGGCGAGGTGGCGAGCACGGAGACCCTGGAGCGCTGGGGCCACTACTTGCAGCAGCGCGCCGCTTGGAGAGAAGAGTCGGAGCGCCGCTGCGACGCAACGCGGCAGGCGCTGCACCTGGCGCTGCACACGGACGGCCTGAAGTGCGGCGATGTCGGCGGGGAGCCGGATGTCCGTCAGCGAGGACCGACGACCTCCACGGCTCTCGACGGCAGGGCTCTCGACGGCAGGGCGCGCGATCTCATGAAGAGCCTCGTGCGCCGTGATCTCGAGCTCGGGCGCCTCGCCGTCTGGCTCCAGAAGGCAGAGGCCTGGCTCCACCTCGGCTTCGCCAGCGAGAGTCACTATGTCCGCGAGCGCATGGGGCTCGGTTTCAGCCAGTGGAAGCTGAAGCGCTCGATCGCGCGCAAGCTCGGCGAGTTCCCCGCCCTGGAGGCCGCCCTGTGGCACGGAGAGGTCGGGCTGGAGGCCGCCGCCCTCCTCCTCCGGATCAAGACGGAGCGCGACGTGATCGAACGGCAGTGGCTCGAGCGGGCTCGGGCGCGCACCTTCAAGCACCTGCGCGAAGAGGTGCAAGCGGCGGAGCTCGCCGCCCAGCAGTGGGGCGTCCCCGCCCTGCCCCCCTCCGAAGAAACCATGCGGCGCCTCTTGGCCCTCCAAGGCCGCGTGAAGTCGGGCGCCGTGCTCACAGAAGCCGTGCTCACGGAAGCCGTGCTCACAGAAGACAGCGATGGCAGCGCTCGGATCGCCCAGCGGGCGTGGCTCG
The DNA here is from genome assembly GCA_023460875.1 of Pseudomonadota bacterium. GTDB lineage: Bacteria > Myxococcota_A > Polyangia > Polyangiales > Polyangiaceae > NIC37A-2. The sequence continues at coordinate 4,572 of JAEWOQ010000447.1, read as the reverse complement.
ATCTCAGGGGGGAGCTTCGGGAGATTTTTCGGGGGGCATTTCTGCCCGACCTCGGAGAGCCGGATGTCCGTCGCGAGCCAGGGGCGTGTCGCAAAGGCCAAATACGTCTCCGCCTCCGGCTCGAGCGAGACACCCTGGTGGAGTATCGCTGCCTCGAGCGGCTCTTTCGACGGCAGCACCCGGGCGACTTCTTCGAGTTCCTGTGCCGGCACTTCCTCGCCGTGTGGGCGCCCACGACGCTCACGGACGTGAAGTATGCCCACATCTACCGGCGCGACGCCTTCAAGTGCTCCTCACCCGTCTGTGAGCGCCACGACGTACAACCTCATCACCTGAAGTTTCGCTCGGCGGGCGGCGGGGAAGACGACGAGAACCTCACCTCCCTGTGCACCTGGTGCCACCTCGAGGGCGTCCACGGCGGGCGGATCCGCGTCGCCCCGCCCGCCAGTCGCATGCGCTGGGATCTCGGGCGGAGCTTCATCGAGGTCCACGGCCGCGAGGTGCTGTTCACTTCAGCCGCACGCGATGACCGGCGCGGAGCTCGTGGAGGATGCGATCGCGGAGCTCCGTGAGGAGCCGCTCCAAGTCCCCTTCGTCAGCCACTTCCCGACCAGCGACACGAGCGCTCACCTCGACGGTTGGCTTCTCGCCCTTGTCCGTCAGCAGCGCGTCGAGCTGGCGGAGGGCCTTCGCTTCGCCATCACGGCGCTTGGTGTCGAGGTACACCGCCAAGGTCTCGAGGGGCGGCGCTACGGCGTCCTCCGAGGTGTTCGCCGCCGCGCCGTCCCGGAGGTGCCGCAGAACCTCGTGACGCTGATCCGGATCGAGCCGCTCGAAGCCGGGCCGGCGCTTGAGGGCCTCGAGGGCCGCCTCCAGCCGCTTGGCGTGGGCCTCGAGGACGCTCTTGCGCTCCGCTCGATAGGCGCCGCGGAGCAGCTCGACGGGCGCGGAGAGCTCCATGACGGCGGTCCACGCTCGGTCCGTCCCGAGGTGCGCTTCGATGGCCTCGGCGGCGGCGCGCATCTCGTCTGTGGGCCCCAGCGCTTGGAGGCTCGGCCAGTGGATGTCGAGGACGTTCGCAGCGCTCGCGAGCATCGAGATGGTGTGGTCGTTGAGCTCCCCCTCCATCATCGACAGCAGCGTCACTCCGTCCCTGAGCACGCCGAGGGAGCGCACCACCGCCGCCACCGTGGGCTCCACCTTGCGATCCTTGCGGCAGCGCTCGAGGGCGCTCTCCAGTTTGGTGAGCGTCTCGGGATAGGCGACCCGCGAGGGCAGCTTGCGGAAGCGGTTGCCCAGCTCCGTGAGGCGCTCGCGAACGCTGGCGAAATGCACGACGACCGCGTCCATGATGGCGTCGTTGTCCCGCGCGACGTCCTTGTGCAGCAGATCTCGGAAGAAGCTGCAGACCGCGACGCGATCGCGAGGGCCGATGGGATCCGTGCCCGCGGGCTGCAGCTCTGCCTTGCGGAAGGCCCCCTCCTTGAGGAGCTCCCGCGCGCCCTCGTCCCGCACGCTGGTGAGCTGCCCGAGGCCCGGCAAATCGACGCGCAGCTTGCGGCCGCGCAGCAGCCCGATCACCGTGGCCCGGATCACGTCCGTGGGGATGCCGTGGGGCGGCCTCCCAAAGTGCGCCAGCAGCGTCGACCCCGTGACGGCCCCATTGTCCTTCACGTAGGCGAGCACGTCCGCGGGCACCCGGCCGTTGCAGGTGACCTCGTAGCGCCCCGCGTCGAGGGCGAGCAGGCCCAGGCGATCCTGCCCGAGCACCGGCGGCGGCGCCGAGAGGTCTGCGTTGTCGAACAAGTAGACGATGTCCTTCTCCGTCACCGAGAAGGTCGTCGGGTGCGGGTAGAGCTCTCGGGCGACGCGGTTACCGAAGGCGGACAAGGCCGCGGCGAAGGTGGCCCCCATGTCCCGGGCGCTCACCTGCCGCCCGCGGAAGTAGAGATCCCCGGACACGAACGCGGCCTTCACCGCCTCGACGAGCTCGGCGCGCGCGACGTCCTGGCGGTTGCGCTCCTCCATGAGCAAGCGGGTCTTCTCGTCGCCGATCGAGCTCTGCCGCTTCCCGTAGCTCTCCGTCATGCGCTCGGAGCGGATGAGCTTGAGGGCCGCGTGGCTCGGCTGCTCCACGTCGCCCACCACCCACACGATCCGATCGCGATAGGCCTGCGAGTCGCTCCGGGGAACCCACTCATCGGCGCGCCCGCTGCGCGTGAACTGGAAGTCCACCGTCGCCACCGTGTACTTGCGCTCGTCCTTGATGTGGGCGTCCCGGGCGTTCAAATCGTCGGAGTAGAGGGCGAGCCACGGGATCTCCATGCCCTCGAGCGGCACACGCCCCACCTCCCCCATCAGGTTTCGCAGCACCTCGCGGACCTTGTCAGACTTCTGCTCCGCCGTGGGCACGTAGCGATCGCGCTCGTTCTGCCACTCCTGGCCGGCGGTGCTCTCGATCTTGTAGCCCGTCTTCTCCGAGTACCCGAGGACGCTCTCCCCCACGAGCGCGTCCAGAGCCTCCTGCACGGCTCTCTGGAGAGGGGGCGCGCCGAGGCGGTCGTACAGGCAGCGGGCGACGAGCTCCGCGGAGGTCTTCTGGTGGTCCTGCACGAGCTCCAGCATGGCCACCGCCTTCACCACGCGGGCCATGAACTCGCCGTCCCCCTGTCGTTTGCAGAGCTCCAAGCCCCGCAGCAGGGTGGCCTGCACGTCGCTGGGCAGCGCGCTGTGGAGCACGTCGAAGATGAGGTCGACGGTGACGAGGTGCCCCATCTCATAGGTGGCGAGCTTCTTCTCCCGGAACAGATCCCCGAGGAGCTGGAGCAGCCCGCGGATCGCGTGGGAGTCGCCTTGGGTGCGGCTCGAGCGGGCGCGGAGGCCCGTGGTGATGTCGAGGAGCAGCGGGACGTGGCCCGGCAGGAGCGGGTACACCTCGACGAAGTCGTCCAGGGAGATGGAGTCGCCCTCGTACGCATACAGGGCGAGCTCCGAGCGGTACCTCTCGAACAGCTCCCGCAGCTCCGACTCCTTCAGCTTCCGCTTCCGCAGCAGGCGCTTGTGCACCACCTCGCGGATGTTCGCGACGCCCAGGTGGACGCGGAGCGCCGGCGGGAAGCGATCCTTGAGCTTCACGATGGACCGCGCCACTCCGGTGCCCTCCTCGAGCTTCTGCTGCCCCGTGGCCAGGAGCCAGGCGCCGCCCTTCATGCGCTGGCCCAGGGCCGACACGAAGGTCTGCAGGGCCAGCATGCGGTCCTCGTTGTCGTGGACGTACTGGCTCACCTCGTCCACGACGATGAAGAGCGTCCTCCCCGGCAGGCGCAGGTCGAGCATCTGCTGGATGGCCAGCACCGACTCGTCGGCGGAGCGCTTGCCCTCGAAGGCGGAGCCGCTGCGGCTGTCCACCCAGGACATGGGGTCCTGGTAGAGCTCCGGGCGCAGGGCGTGCATCACCGCCGAGAAGTGATCTTCGACGAGCTGGCTGTCCTTGAGCTCTCCCCAAGGCTTGCCGTGCACCCGGGGCACCTCGTCCATGAAGCGGTCGTAGAACCCCTCGATCTCGAGCTTGAGCTCGTACTCCGCCACCAGCTGGCTCGTGCTCGAGTAGCCGAGCCGCTCCTGCACCTGGCGCACGATGACGGTGTGGATGTGTTCGTCGTCGCGCGCTTTGCCCCCCACGTCGAAGACGACGGCGACGGGCTGCAAGCCGGAGACGAGCTTCTCCCAAGCGAGGCGGAGGTCAGCCGCGTCGGGGGAGTGATCCTGGGCGATCAGCGCTTCTGCCAGCGAGCGCCCGTCGGGGAGCCGCCGTCCATCGAGGGCGAGCCCCAGGAGCTTCGCGAAGCTGGACTTACCCGAGCCATAGAACCCCGAAATCCACGCGGCCGGCAGGTCCGTGCCCTCCCGGCGGTCGAGGGCGCCGCGCACACCCCGCAGCAGCCGTAAGAACTGCTCATGGATGCCGTCCTCGGTCGCCCGGGGGTGCCCCTTCGGGTACCCGCCGGTGATGATGTACTCCTCCACCTCGCGCTGCAGGGCCGCCGGGTCCTGCTCGTGGAAGTAGACGACCGGAGGGATCGTCCGCGTGACATCTTTTTCGAAGAGATCGCCGATCAGCGTCATGGTTTACGGAGAGTGGGGTTTACGGAGGGGGCGGAGCTCACGGAGGAGTTCACCGGTAGATGCGGGGGCGGTAGTCGCGGTCGGGGGGCAGCACGCCCATGAAGGACAGGCCAGTGTCCCCCACGACCTTGCCGGGGTAGAGCAGCACCACGGGCGCGTTGCGCGTGTGGCCCGCGACGTGTTTGAGCAGCGCCGAGGTGCGAAAGAACGGGTACAGGGCGCCCGCGCGTCCGAGGAAGATGACGGTTCGGGCAGCTCCTTCGGTGTCCTCGTCGAGGATGCGGTGGATCTCGGCGATCACGTCACGGGCGAGCCCGTCGGGGCCCTCGATGAGGGAGACCACCCGCTCCTTGAGGGTTCGTAGCCCGCGCCCGGGATCGGCGCCCTTGCTCCAGAGGCGCTTCTCCCGATCGATCATCGCCGTCAGGAAGTCGTCGCCTTGCGCCT
>JAEWOQ010000446.1 GCA_023460875.1 Pseudomonadota bacterium | reverse complement strand
TAGCGCCCCCCTCGGGCGACCGCGCTGGACCCCCGGGGGGAGGGTCACATCATGGTTTACGGCGCGTTATCGCGCGGGGGGCCCCTCCCCAGTTTTTTTTCCAGCCCTCCCCCAAGTCCTGACCCCTCGACCTTGAGCTGACCCCATGCCCGTACAGAAGACCCATCGCGTCGCCCGACCGCAGGCACCACGCCACGACGAGCTCCCCGACTTCGTACCGGATACCGATCCGGCACGGAGCGGCGCCGTGGAGCGGGACTCCAGCGGAAGGGTGACCGGCACCGAGGCTGCCCGCACGCTGGCTCGAAAAGCCAAGGGAGTCCGCAAGGGACGGACCAAGCTGTCCCACGAGTTGGGCTTAGGCTGGATGAATCAGATCCCATCGGCTCGCCCCTTCGTGAGCAGCGCTCGGGCCTTCGCTCGGGCCCAGTGTTCCGAGATTGCCCGCTCGGTAGGGGGTGGGCAGTGCGGCCCTGGTCCCTCCTCCCTGGTGACCTCGGCGGCCCTCCAGCTCGCTGCCTCGCGCTGGCTCTTCGACTCCCCACCCATCACCACGACGGGCAGCGCAGCCCCCAACGAGTTGGCCTCCCGCCTCGTGCTCGCGAGCAAGCTGGCCGACGCCAGCCGGCAGAACCTCCTGACCGCCTACGAATTGGCCGCACGAGAAGCCCAGGCTCGCCAGCAGACCAACGCAGGAGGTGGAGCCGCCCGCCTCTTTGCCGACCTCGATACCGAGGCGGTCGAGCAGCAGTATCGGGAGCTGCTCGGGCAGGTGCAGGCGGAAGAGGGAGGCACCTCCGATGATTGACCTATCGCTGCCTCCCATCGATGGGATCCCCGTGGCGTTCGCACCGCCCTTGAAGGTGTGCCCCATCGCGCTCGCTCAGGCCGTGGCCGAGGGACTCGCTCTGTTCAGCGAGTATGCCGCCTGGCGCGACGAACGGGGCATGCCCCCGAGCGACCTGCCCGCCTGGCACTTCATCTGTGCCGTCGCTCCCGAGCACCTCCAGGTGGCCATCCTCCGCTGGCTCGACGACATGCTCGACCCTTCCCCTTCCAATTGAAGGAGCTCACACCATGCACACCATCCGACTCGCTTCCGAGCCCTCGTCCATGCCAGGCATGGTCTGGCTTCGCCTCGCCGTCGATCCCTCGGGCTACATGTCCGAGCTCTTCGACGAGGCGCGGCGCAATCACATACCGACCCCCATCAGTCTCCCTGCGGCACCGGACCTCCCCGTCACGGGACAGCCCGCCCTCGGCTGGGTGAACCTGCTCGACGTCCGCCAGGCCGCCGACGGCCGCGGCTTGGAGCTCTGGGGCCTCACCCGCTGGCTGGCCGCTGCGGAGCCCCACCTCTCCAGCGGCGAACCCCTCTGGGCGCAAGTCCGCATCCCCGACCACCACATCGACGGCCGAACCGGCGTCGACATCGGGGCGCGCCTCCAGCCGATCGAGCTCGTCCCTGCTCCTTTCCCGACTCACCTCCACAAGTCACCGGTCGCTAACACGCGACACATCACCCTCACGAAGGACACCCCCACCATGACAACCAACTCCACGACCTCCGCACTACTCGCGATCCTGCCCGACTACGCGCAGGGCGCCCCCAACCTCGCCATCGCGCTGGAGCGGGCAGCCCTGGCCACCATTCCCGAGGCCAAGCGCCTCAGCCGAGAGCGGCTTTACGAGTTCCACGTCCACCCCGCACTTGCGGAGCTCGGTCGCCACCAGATCGAGAAGGCGTCCAAGGCCGGGCGCCTGCGCCAGGCACTCCCCTCCCTGGCCAGCGCCATGCGTCCCGCCCCCGCGTCGCAGACCAAGCGCCCCACGCTGGACGTGCGGACCTTCGAGGGACCGAACCGCTTCATCAAGCTGATGGCCTACGCCCGACAGCAGGCAGGGCGTCCCCTCAGCCACGAGGAGGCCCACGCAGCCGCGGCTCAGCTGAACCGCACCCACGACGTGATCGCCTGATCCGTCCCCCGTCACCACTAACTAGGAGATCACACGATGTCACGAGTACCGAAGACCCCCGAGTCTGCCGAAGAGCAGACCGAAACCGTTGGACCCGCCGAGCGGCAGCGCTTGGAAATGAAGGCCAAGATGGCCGAGGCGCTCCAGCAGGCTGAACAGGACCACGCCGACGCGGTAGCGACCCTCGGAGAGGCGAAACGAGCCTACGCTCACACGAGCAGTCCTGAGGCGTTCGCCAACCTCCTCCGCGCCCCCAAGGCCGCGGTGGAGCAAGCAGAGCTGCGAGTCGAGCACCGCAAGGCAGCGCTGGCCCTCTACGACTCCGAGAAGCTGCTCCAGCTCGTCGAAAGGTGGAACAGCGCGTATCCCGACGGCACTTCGGCCTCCTCCCAGTTCGTGGCCGACATCGAACCTGAAACGGAGATCGTGCGGGAAGCCGCCTTGGTGCTCGTGAGCGCAATCGTGGCGATGCAGGAGAAGCTCACTCGCTCCCGCAACGCCACGAGCAACCATGCGCAGATCGCAAAGGAACTCAAGGGCTATGGCATCCGTTGCCGAGTCGTCACCGCCGACGAGCACACGATCCAGGGCACCGTTGCGCGGGCGCTGCGTGTCGCGCTCGACAAGTTCGAGCTGTCCGCTTGGTCCAACTTCGTCAAGGAGTGCCTGAGCCCGCAGCACTACGACCCGCCCGCGCCCCCCTCCAAGGTTCGCTCCTCGAAGCCTGGCGAGGAGGTCACCTATCAGCAGGCAGATCGCCACTTCGGGGGCACTGCGTGAAAGCTCCCCCCGCGTCCCTCGCGAAGGCGCGCCAGCGCCTGGTCCTCGCTTATCTGCGTTTGGATCAGGCGTTGGTCGCGGCGGGTTGGCACCCGACGTCAGCATGGTGGCTGCGGCAGCTTACTCGCTGGGCCGCTACCGGTGCGCGGCAGTGGGTGATCTGCGTTGGTCGTCGTGGTGGCAAGTCGTCGTTCCTCGCTCGGCTGGCCGTCGCGCAGGCGCTCTTCGGGGAGTGCCAGGTGCCCGCGGGGGATACTGCTGTCGTGGCCTTCCTATCGGTCAAACTCGAAGAGGCCAAGGCGCGGCTCAAGCAGGTCCGCGAAGTGTTAGAGGTGCTCGGTGAGCCCTGCTCGTTCACCGCGGACAAGGTGCGGCTCCCCCACCGCTCGCTGGAGTTCCGCGCCCTGGCAGCCAGCGAGAAGAGCGCGGTCGGCTTCACCGCTTGTTTGATCATCGTTGATGAGTTGGCCACCTGGGAGGAGAACGGCGCGACCGCTGCTCAGGTCCTCGACAAGATCGCCCCTGCCATGTCGACGGTGCCGCAAGCCTTCCTTGTCGCCAGCTCGGCACCCGCAGGGACGACGACCCACCATCACCGCCTCATGTTGGAGGGGGACACGGACTACCAGATGGTGAGCGGCCCCGCTGCGACCTGGGAGGCCAACGACTCGCTCACCGAGGCAGACTGCCGGGCCCTGGCATCCTCCGACGTTGTCTTTGATCGCGAGTACCGGGCCATCGCCTCCGACAACTCCACGGCTCCTGCGCTGGACCGGGAGGCCATCCTCTACGCCCTTTCGGCCAAGGCACCCGAGCGGCAGGCGCACCAGATCGGCCGCTACGTCATCGCCACGGACCTCGCGACTGGGACCGGAGGCGACGCAGCGGTCTGGCTCGCTGCCGCGTGGCATCAGACCGCCTCGGGTGACCGGGTCCTCGTCGTGGCCGCAGCCGATGGCCAGCGCGGCCCCTTCGCCCACACGACGACGCCGGGCGAGATCGTTCGCACGCGGGTCAAGGCGACAGCACGAGCCTACGACGCTGAGCACGTCTTTGGGGATGGGCACCTCGCTCCGCTTGCGGAGGAAGCATGCCGGGATGTTGGCCTCCGCTGGACTGCCTTCGGCATCACGGCTGACGTCAAAGCCGATGCCGTGGCCAAGCTCGCCCTCATGCTGAGCAACCGCCAACTGATCCTCCCCATCGAACACGGGTGGCTACGGCGCGAGCTCTTGGCCTACCAGGCCAAGGTCAGCAAGACGACGGGCAAAACGAGGTACGAGGGGCGCGGGCGTCAGCACGACGACATGGTTGGCGCCTTGATCGTGCTCATGTTGGCTGACTCGCGCGGCCTCGTGGAAGGCAGCATCGGCGCGCGGATCAAGCGACGCGATCCTCCACCCGTCGCCGGGAGCCCCCTTCAGAGCTGGGGTTGGAACCAGCCACCCAGCAGCGGAGGAGCGCAGGTCGTGATCGACCAGGCCACGGGTCGGGCCTACGTGCGCCGCGGTCCCGGAGGGGGCAGCGCGCTTGGCGGCGGCGGCTTCTGACCCACACCGGCACTCACAGAATTATCACCACATGAAAAGGGCCGCACGACGGCTCTTTCGGGATAGACGAGCCTCGGGGAGCGGATGACCGTGTGTACACACCTCGCGGCAAGCAGTCGCGTAACAACAAGCACACACACATGGAAAAGAAGAAGCCCACGACCCCCGAGACCGACGCCAAGCGACAGAAGGCAAAAAAGGCACTGAGCGCCCTGTCGGCCAAGCTCAACCCCGAGCGGGGCAAGAAGACTGCCGAGCTGGACGCCGCCAAGGAGGCCCGCCGCGTGGAGCGACTGGCCAAGACCCTGGAGGTGCTCACCACTGGCGAGACCGGGGCCACCTCCCAGAACTCCAAGTGGTCCCCCAAGGTCGCGCTCCAGCGGACGGTGAGCGCGGTCAAGCTCGGCGCCACGGTCGAGGAGCTCCAAGCGTGCAAGGCCCTCCACGAGGTCGCCCCGTGGTCCGAGCTCGTCGAGCCCGTCACCGAGTTCTGTGAGGCCAAGGGGGTCGACCCTGCCCAAGTGCTCGCTGGCCTTGGCATCGCCCCAACGGAGGCCCCTGGCGCCCCCGTAAACGAGCCCGCCGAGTCCAAGGCACCCGAGGCACCCCCCGCCCAGGCACCCGCGCCTACGGGCCGCGTGCGGCGCGGTAGGAGGGCCTCCTGATGGCCAAGCGCGAGAAGGCCCCTGCGCTCATCCGCAAGGGGCCCTCGTACCTCTACCGCGCACAGTGGACGGAACAGGGGGTCAAGCAGCGCGCCGCTTGGGTGGTGGGTCGGGTATGTGAGCCCATCGCCATCGCCGAGCGGAACGCCAAGGTGTGCCGGTCGATGGTGCGGGCTGGACGGGCCCACGAGGTGCCGGCCTTCCTCGCCGGCAAGCTCGACCCTGGTCCATCGCTGGCGACGACTCCGGGGCACGACGTGAGCGTCAAGGAGCTCGCCGAGGAGCTGTTCGAGGTGGAGGAGCGGGACAACGCCAGGCGAGCGAAGGAGGTGCGTTCGATGTTCAGGCTCTACCTGGACAAGCAGATCGGAAGGCTCCCCCTCGCTGCCGTCACCCCCTCCATCGTCCGGGAACGGGTCTTCGAGCCCATGGCAGACCGGGGCCTCGCACCTGCCACCCTCAACAACGCGAGGAACGCCGCCCGCAAGGTCTTCAACTACGCGCTGGAGAAGCAGCTCGTCCAGCGCAACCCCGTGGACGACATCTACCGCATGCCGCGGGCGGAAAGGGACAATCGCCCCTTCGTCCTCCCCACGGACGCGGAGATCGCCACTCTGGTGCACTACCTGTACAGCCGCCCACCCGACGAGCACATCAAAGGGGTAGGGGCCTTGGAACTCGCAACCCTCGTGGTCGCCTCCCGCTGTATCGGCGGCCAACGCACCTCCGACCTCCACGCTTGGAGGTGGTCGGACATCAGGTGGGACGAGAAGGTCGCCACCGTGCGACGACCCAAGACCTCCCGCTTCGACGGGGAGCTCACGCACGCAACGATCAAGGCTGACCATCAGCTCGAAGAGGACGAGCTCGAAGCTATGCGCCGATGGTGGGTCCACTGCGGTGAGCCCGTGCCCCGCCTGGAAGGGCGCGACAAGTTCGATCCCCTCGTGTTCCCGACCAGGACAGGGGACCGCGCTGGCGCCTCGAAGAGGGGGACTTACTACGCCGCGCCCCTGCGGACCGCCATGCGGCGAGCCCTGGGGGTCGAGGTCCCTCGAACTGAAACCAGGACCACGGAGCGGAAGTACCCCAACGGCAAGACCAGGAAGCTCACCTTCGAGACCACCGTCTGGGAAGAGGCTCGCAAGCCCAACGACAGGGAACGCGAGCTCCTCGAAGGTACCGACGAGTTCCGCCCCTTGGTGATGCACTCCATGAGGCGTGCCTACGCAACCGCGCTGGCGGTCGCCGGCATGAGCACCCTTCAGCTGAAGCTCGCAGGCGGCTGGAGGACCACTGCGACGGTCGAGCGCTACACGCTCGCCGCGCAACGCGAGCAAGTGAAGACCAGCGGGACCAAGCCGAACCTTCGGCTCGTCAGCTGAACCCCAGACCTCCCATCGATGGGAGGATCTGCAACCACTAACAGATGGGGCCGGCACGGTTGCACCCGTCCGACCCCTGGCCACGGCCAATGGAGGGCCGCGACAATGCCTATTGATCCTGAACTACTCGACCGAGTCGAGCGCGAAACGCTCTTCCGCATCAACACGACCCGTCACGTGCTGCTTTCCCAGCTCGGAGCAGCCCAACTGTCCGTCACCCGCGCAGTCCAGCACGCCCGCGCCCATCGGCTAGACGCGGCCCGAGCGGAGCTGAAGGAGGCCAGCGGGATTCTGTACGCCGCCACCGAGACCACCGACCCCGTCGCCGCGCTTGTGCAGCTCTTGGGAGGGACTCTGTGACCACCAACCGCCCCACCCTGCCCCCGGCCATCGAGGAACATCGTGCCGACCTCCGCCGTCTGGAGTGGGCAGAGCGGCGCGCCTGCGAGGACCTCCTCCAGGCCATCGAACGCACCCCCGAGACCCGAGCCGCCCACGAGCGTTGGACCCGAGCCAGGGACCGGCGCGTAGTCGCCGAGGCCAAGCTCGAAGTCCTGGAGGCAGCCCACCGATCCAAGAAAGGACCCGCCCGATGAAACCCACCCTGTTCATCCTGGTCGCGCTGGCCATCGCCTGCGGCGGTCGCGTCTAGGACTGCCCCCAGCGGACCCGGAACCTCAGCCAGAACCCGCCCCTGGGGACCCCTGCTGGCTCTGCCCTTTGGGGGGCTTCGGGGGCGTGGCTGGCACGCCCCTCGTGCGTTAGCGATCGGTTATGGGTGGTGACCTGCCAACCCAAGTCACCACCCGGTCACCACCAAGGGCGCCCAATCGTGTAGCGGATCGTTAGTCGCGACCCCAAAAACTGCTATTCTGGGCACCCTTGGGCAAACTGTTAGCAATTCGTAAACCGTAGGTCTCCGGTTCAAGTCCGGAAAGCGGCTCCACAGAAAGCTGCTGAAAAAGCCGGGAACACCTCCCGGCTTTTCGCGTTCTGGGACCCGATGAACCAGACGGATCGGGACGGCCGCCGGGAACCTGGCTACGATCTGTTCGATGCTCGAGGGGAACCGTGCCGATTGAAGCTCTTCTCGCAATCCTTGCCGGTGCGCTCCTCGTTCTCGTGGGGCCCCTGATCTGGGAGAGGCTCACTGATGGCAGCGCTATCCGAGCGCTGGCACGAATAGTGTGTCCCGCGTGTGCGAAGGCGATCGGAGTTCCTGCGGCAGAGGAGGCAGCTGAACTCGTCACTCGGAAGAACTCCGGCATCGCCATGATCCGTAGCGGCTACACCCCGGCTGTGTTTCATCAGTCATGGGATGTGACCTGCCCGTCGTGCTCCGCATCGTTGGTCTTTCACGTCGTAAAGCGACGAGTGCGGGTGCGGCAGGAGACGGGCGATAAGTAGCCGCGATTCACGCCCGTGCCATACGGCGGCCAGACCGGCACACCGTGACCCAATTCCAGGATCCCACGCGATGTTCCCGCCAACGCGTCGAGGCGGTGCCGAAGCACCGCTTGGCGTCTCCGCACCGTGGGGGCGCCTGCGTTCGCCGAGTCTCCTCAAAGACGACCCGTGCGCCCGACGACGTGGGGCTCCTCACGGATGAAGCGCCACGGGCGCTGGGACGTGCCGTCCTTGTAACGGACCACGACCTGCTCCACTTGGCGCTCGCACTCCTCCGGATCCGGGAATCGCGCATCGAGGGCGCGCCCGATCTCCTCGATGGACAGGTCGTCACCTTCGAGGAGCACCTCCCCCGAGGCGAGGGTTACGCAGGTCATCCGCTCTTCGTACATGGGTCCGTGGATCAGTCTTGGGAGTGATGGGCGACTCCGCATTGCCGGAGCGATTCGGGCGAGCGCCAGGCGAACGACGTAGATCTCCGTGCGCCGCCCCCAGCGGAGCGACGTTCAGGTGGTCGGCAGGGTTTCTGCAACTCGGAGCAATGAGAGCCCAGCGCGTCTACGCAGACTACCAGACGACAGTCGGGTGCTCGAGCGATGGCGACTCTCGTCAGCGGTACGCGTGACGGACGCGCAGGGTCGCAACAGTCATCCATTGGGCGCGGAGGTCTGGGGTGCGCGGGGCCACAGCGCGTGGAAGTGATGGAGCGGTCCGCGGCCGCTGCCCACCTGGAGCTCATGGCTCGCGCGCAGACCGGCGCTCACGTAGCTCTTGGCGGCTCGCACCGCGTTCGGCACCGCGTTCGGCACCGCGGTCGGCGCCGCGCCGTGTCGCGGCAGCAGCGCCGCGATGGCCGCCGAGAGGGTGCAGCCGGTGCCGTGGGTGTTTCGAGTCGCCACGCGCTCGGCTTCGATCAGCGTGACCTCGCGCCCGTCGCACAGCACATCGGGGCTGCTGTCTTCCGAGCGCAGGTGGCCGCCCTTCACGAGGACGTGACGCGGTCCGAGCGCCGCCAGATCGAGCGCAGCCTGGCGCATCTGGTCCACCGTCGCTGGCATCGCGCGCCCCAGCAGCACACCGGCCTCCGGCAGGTTCGGGGTGAGCACGCTCGCGAGCGGCAGGATGCGGCGCCGCAGCGCCTCGACGGCGTCGGCGTCGAGCAGGCGGTCGCCGCTCTTCGCGACCATCACGGGATCGACGACCACGGAGGGGATGCCTGCCGCTTCGAGCCAGTCAGCGACTGCGCAGGCGATGGGAGCGCTGGCCAGCATGCCGACCTTGACGGCGTCGATGCGCACGTCGGATGAGAGAGCGTCGAGCTGGGCGCGCACGAACTCGGGCGGGACGGTGTGCACCCCGGTCACCGCGAGCGTGTTCTGGGCGGTGAGCGCCGTGATCACGCTGGTGGCGTAGGCGCCGAGCGCCGAGAAGGTCTTGATGTCGGCCTGGATGCCCGCTCCTCCGCTGGGATCGGAGCCGGCGATGGTGAGCACGTTGGGGGGACGAGCGAGCGCGCGCGCGGCGCTCCCGCCGGCGGAAGAAGCGGCCATGGACGCCAGCTAGCCCCCGCGATCGGTCGTGTCAACGCGGGCCGTCGTTCAGTCAGCTCCGTTGGGACACCGTTGGGACACCGTTGGTGACTGAGCGCCTTGGCGAGCTTCGTACCGGGTAGTTGCTCCTGCCGCAGCTCGTGCAATGGCATTGCCCTCCGGGCGCTGCTGTGCGACGGCGGGGGCCGGCGAGAGCGTCACCGCTTTGCTTTGGCGCGGAGGCCCGCGACGTACAGGGCCAGGAAGCCGAAGATGCCCACCACCCAGGCGGTGAGCTTCGTCGACTTCATGTAGAGGAGGAGGTCGACGATCGACCAAGTCATGAACCCGAACAGGGCATAAGCCGCCAGCGTGGGGAGGCTGACACGCAGGGGTGATGAGCGAGCAGGGAGGTGCGCAGGCGGGAGGTGGGTCCCGAAGTAGGAGAGCTCGATCGGCTGCCACTCCTCGTCGAGGCCGTGCCGCACGAGGTCGCCGCGGCGGATCTGCGCGGCGTCGATCGCCGCTGTCACGGCGGCGACGCTCACGGGGCCAACGGTGCCGCTGGGCTGCTTGACGTACCAGTCGCCGTGGAGGCTCACGGGCGCAGCTCCGCGCGTCGCTCCGCGCGCTGCTTGGCTTCCTTCCACTCCCGCAGGGCAGGGGGATCATCCCCGCGCAGGGTCAGCGGGGCGTCCCGGTCCAGCAAACCGATCAGACCGAGCACGCCGATCAGGAGGGAGACCAGCGCGAAGCCGCCGAAGAGGACCACGTGCGACGGGCGGGCGACTTCGACGGCGAAGGCCGCCCACACGGGCGCCGCGAAGCACGCCGAGAAGTAGAAGGGCCGGCGCAGCCGGCTCGACGCCAGGTCGACGAGCGCAGCCCAGCGCCGCGCCGACCGCATCGTCCAGTCCTCGGGAGGATGCATCCTGACACAGTGACCATTGTTGGGGGCGCGCGTCAACGCGAGCGGACGGTCCCGGGGAGAGACCGCTCGGCGGAGCGACGGTACATCCCGGCGGAGCGAACGGGCTGGGGTTCCCCTCGAACGCGGCTGAGGTCCCCGAGGGGACCGAAGCTCGTTTTGGCTGCTACTGAAGCATTTGCGCGGGGGGAGTGGAGGCGGCGCTCGACGGGACCCCTGGGTGCGCTCGGGGGGATGGGAGTCGTTGAACGACGGAACCCCCGGAAAGTTCGAGGGGACGGGAGGGTCTGCTCGAGGGGACCTCTTGCTTCGTTCGAGGGGACTAAAGGTTTGTTCGAGGGGATTGGAGAGCCGTCGCGTGATTTCTCTGCCCTGGAGGCGGGCCCTCGTGCGGGAGGTGGGCAAACCTGACGTCGCGCACGTCTCGGCGTGGTTCGACGACGCAGAGCGGGTTTTGTGGGTAGCGTTCGGGTGGGCGCCGGGCACCCCTGACTACGAGCGCCCCGCTGTGGCGCAGCGATGTGTCGAGGCGCTCCGAGAGTGGAAGGGGCTCGGCGACTACGAGCTGCGGGTGGTCACGTCTCCCGCCGCGGACCGCGCCGGTTTGCCGGTGAAGGTGCCGGCTCCTCGGCGTCGTGTCGGTCGGGGGTGAGGACGTGGTGAGCCCTGGTGGCGCTCAGGCCCAGGTCGCCGTGGCGGGCTCCGCCGCAGGGCGCTCTTCGAGGGTGCCACCCCGGCGGTCGAGGAGCCTGTGCAGCCGGGTTCGCCAGGCTCGGAGCACGGGTTCCTTGTGGCGGTCGAAGGCCTGGAGCTCCCGCTTCAGGGCCTCGCGCCGCACCTCGTCGAGGCGCTCGAGGACGCCGTAGATGCTGCGGGTCTCGCTCTCCAGGTGCGCCCGCTGGAAGGCCACGAGCTCACGAGCGAGGGTCGCGAAGCGCCTGCTGCTCAGCTGATCGTCGGGCTCGGCGATCCTGATGAGGTGACGGAGCGCGCCGACGAGGTAACGCTCGTGCTGGTGCTCCGCTCGGAGGTGGTCTTGGTCCGGCAGCACGCCGAGCGCGACGAGCTGGGGCACGAGCAGGGACTCTTCCTTCTCGTGGTGCACCTCGTCCACGAACTCGGTCAGCAAGCTCACCAGCGCCTCCGCGCACTCGACGTCGACGTCGTCGCCGTCCTCGGCCCGGATCGACCACACCTCGAGGGTGCAGGTCAGCGCGGCGATGATGCGATGCTCTTGCAGGAGCCGTTCGATGGGGTCGTCGAACACGGTCTCCTTGCGGATTTGCTCCTGCACCGCCAGGAGCTCGCTGATCCAGTCGCTCATGGATTTCCTTTCGTCCGAGGCTCGATCTGCGGCGAGCCATTCTCATCCTGGAGTACGGGACGTCGGGCGACAAACGTTTCTTGGGCGCGGAGGCTGACGGAAATCATTGCCGTGGCGGCGCCCTATCGGCGTCCGTGGAGCTCCCCGGGAGCGCGGCGATGTGCCGGAGGACGGTGCGCGCGGTGGCTCGGGGGGCCAGCGTGGAGAGCGTCGTGGGGAGGCGTGCCGACGCGCGGGTGTGGGCGAAGTGTGAGACGCGCGGGGCTGGCCCGCGGGAGCGGACGCGCGGGGGCTTGGAGCGTCGAGGAGACCCGAGAGCTCAGGGGAGAACGACGTCGTCGTCGGCGCTCGTGCGGGGCGCGCGCAGGCGTGATGGCTCGAGGCCCATGTCCCGGCGGAACTCGCGGCACTGCCAGGAGCCCTTCTCGAAGTCGCGGCAGGTGGTGCCCCGATCGGGGTAGATGGCGCAGGCGTTCGGGCTCGCCGCGGTGCCCAGGTGGACGCAGGCGCCGGCTTCTGTCGAGGCGAAGGCGAGCTCTCCGAAGTGTCCGGGGACCAGGCGCGTGAGGATGTCCTGGCGATCGTCCCGCCGCCACCGGACGAGATCCTCCTCGGGGACGAGGATCCGACCGTCGCTCGCCTGGCGGCAGCACGCCCCACAGCTGAGGCAGTCGAGCTCGTCGGGGGCGGTGGGGGTCATCGTCCGAGGGGATAGCATGGGGG
>JAEWOQ010000445.1 GCA_023460875.1 Pseudomonadota bacterium | reverse complement strand
CGCGGAGCTCCTGGGGCGCGTCACCCGCGGCGTAGGCGAGGAGCGCTGGCGCCGCGGCGCGCGCCCTCACGTGGGTCAAAAGCTCGAGGGCGGTGCGCTGTTGCTCGGGGCGTTCGTCCCCGAGCGCGTCGAGGAGCGGCTTGACGGCGCGCTCTCCGAGGCGGGCGAGCTGTTCGGCGGCGGCCGCGCGCTCCGCTCGTTCGGGGGAGCTCGCGCGGTGCACCAACGGGAACGCTTGCGTGCTGTACACCTCGATCAGGAGGCGCCGGTACAGGGGCTTGCCGGGCCGGCTCAGAGCCAAGGGGAGGAGGTCCGCCTCGAGCTCCGCGAGGGAGCCGCCGGACAGGTTGAGCTGCAGGCTGAGGCGCGCTGCCCGGGCGATGAGCTCGTCGTCGGGGGCCGTGCGCACGACGCGGCGGAGCCAACGATCGGCTTCTTCCTCCTGCCCCTCGCTCACCAACAGCTCCGCGAGATCGAAGTAGGCCGGATAGAGTCGATCGTTCTTGCCGATCGCCTGTCGATAGGACGCGATCGCCTGCTGGTTGGCCTGACGGCGCCGGTACATCTCACCCAAGCGCAGGTGTCCCTCGGCGTCGTCGGGGCTGAGCTCCACCGCGCGGACGGCGAACTCGATGGCGCGCTCGTCCTGGTATTGCTCCGCCGCATAACGGGCGCTCCGTTGGTAGTAGTCGCGCGCCCTCTGGGGGTCGGCGACGATGAGCTTCTGTAGCACCTCGATGGCTTGATCTCTGCGGTCGCGGGCGATCAGGCTGCGCTCGAGGGCGAGCAGGCTCGGGACGTCTCCGGGCGCGTGCTCCACGATGACGCGTAAGGTCTTCTCGGCCTCCGCGTATTGACGTAGGTGGAGCTGCCCCTCCGCGAGCAGACGGCCAGCGTCGAGGTCTGGAGGGGTGGCGTGCAGGCGCGAGGCGAGGGGGCTCAGGCGGGCGCGCAGCTCCCCCATCCGCTGCCAGAGCTTGACGATGTGCTGGCGGGACTCGCGGGTGAGGGCGCGGGCAGCGGCCGTATCTTCGCGGCTCGCTTGGTCCAAGAGCTCGGCCCAAAGCGCGCGCGCCTCTTCCCAATGGGCGCTGCGCTCCCGCGGCGTAGCCGCGGCGCCGATGCGCTCCAGGGCGACGGCGAGGGAGCGCTTGATGCGGTTGTCCTGCGGGCGTAGCGAGAGCGCCTCGCGCAGCGCCTTCAAGGCGTCGCTCACCAGATCGTGGTCCAGGTACACCTCACCCAGGGTGACGAGGGCTCGGGCCCGGTCGGGCTGGGCCGTGAGGATGCGGCTCCAGGTGCGCTTGGCTTCGTCCCGCTTGCCGTCGCGCCAGTGGCGGCTGCCGAGCTCGACCAAGTGACGGGGGTCCTTCAGGGCCATGCCGGAGAGCTGCGTCAACACCTGGCGGGCGAGCTCCGTCTCTCCGACGCGCTCGTAGAAGTCTGTCAGGGCCACGAGGGTGTCCTCGTCGCCCCTCGCCGCCCGCTGCAAGCGCTGGAGATGACCGAGGGCGCGCGTGCGTTCCCCGCGCTGGAGCAGGGTCTCCGCGAAGCGAAACACCAGCGCCGCTTCGCCCGGGTTCCCTTTGACGAGCTGCTCGTACTCGACGATCGCCTGGTCGAGCTCCCCTTGGAGCTCCAACAGCTGCACCACCTTGAGCCGCGTCTCGACCTCCTGCGGCTTCGAGCCGAGCGCGCGGCGGTACGCGCCGAGCGCCTTGTCGACGTCGCCGGTCTCCTCGTACAGGCGTCCGAGCGTGCGCAGGCGATCGAAGCCCGTCGCCGTCTTCTCGAGCTCGGCGATCAGCTCGGGCAGCTTCCCCTCCCGGCGGTGGGCCGTGACGAGCAGATCGTCGATCTCCCGCTGCAGGCCCGGCTGCCCGGTGGCCGCCCGGCGCGCCTGACGCAGGACGTCCATCGCTTCTCGGCTCTCCCCGGCGGCGTTCAGGGCTGCCCCGAGATCCCGGAGGGCGGGCGCGAGGGCGCGGTCGTCCCCGCGCGCGGCCTTCACCACGTCGCGCAGCTCCACGACGGCGTGTCGCACCTCGCCCCGCTGGAGCAGCTCGCGACCGAGCTCGGCGCGGACGTACATCGACCCGCTGGCTTGGCGCACGAGCTCGCCGTGGTGGCGCTTGGCGCCCGCGAAGTCCTTCTGATCGAGGCAGAGCCGAACGAGATCCCGCAGCACGAGCTCGCGCTCGTTGCCTTTGAGGCGCGGCAGCACCGCTTCGTAGAGGGCCCGCGCGCCCGCGGGATCTCCCCCACGTTCGAGGAGCCGCGCGCGGGCGATGGGGGCGAGCGTGCCCTGCGGCTGAAGCCGGGTCGCCCGCTCGTAAGTGCTGGCGGCGTCTTCGAACCGACCCGCCTGCTCGTAGAGCCCCGCCAAGGCGACGAGGGCGTTGTACTGGCCTGCGCCCTCCCGCCGCGCTCGTGCCTCGAACTCGCTCAGGAGAACCTCGAGGTTCCCGTCCCGCTTTCGAGCGAGCTCCGCCAGGCGGCGCAGGGGGAACTCGGACCCCGGCTGCGCGAGGACGGCCTTGGTGTAGCGCTCGATCAGCTCGGCGGTGCTGGGTTCGTTGCTCGGGCCAGGGGCTCGCGTCGTGCCCTGGGCGGGGCCGCCCTTCGACGGAGCTTGGGGCCGGGCGGTGCTCGTGGGAGGCTTCTTCCTTCCACCTGGGTTGAACTGAGCGTGAGCGGGGGCCGTGAGCAGGGTCGCCGCCAGGAGCGACAACACCGCCCAGCGAGGCCGCGCACCGTCGGGGAGCGCTCCCCTGGGCGTCCTTTGCCCCGCTCCTAGGGGGGGCCGCTCCCGGAGGGTGCGGAGCGATCTCCAGCGCGGCTGGCTCACGGCTGGCTCCTCTGCATACGTCGACGTCTCGCCTTGCAGCGCGTCCTCCCAGCCTACGGCGGCCGCCGCGTCGGCGCCAGGTCAACGGCGGGGGGGACGCGCTGCGAAAGGCGGAGGCGGCAATGGCCGCTGTCGAGGAGAAGAGCGAGTAAGGCAGCGGGTGGAGGATCGGGGGCGCCTGCGTGGGGGGCTTGCATCTCGTGTGCGCCCGCGGGTAGCCGTGGCCCCCTCTCCCTGGCGCTGGGGGCGCCACTGCGCCATCTGGCCTTGTGCTATGTCGTGCCGCGATGGACCCCGTCGCCGAGCCCGCCGCGTTGCGCTGGAAGCGCGCTGTGCGGCCGGTGCTCGTCCTCGCGGCGCTCGGGTTCATGGGGCTCGCCGTGACGGATCTGGCGCGGCGCTGGGAGCCCGCAGAGCTCCAGCTGGACGGGCGCTGGCTCGCCATCGCGCTCGTCCCCGCGCTGTTGGCGCCGCTGCTGCAGGCGGGCGGTTGGATTCGCCTCATCGAGCACGCGAGCGGGCGCGCGGTGCCTCGCCTGCCGGCCCTGGCGCTGTACATGGACTCACAGATCGCTCGCTACACGCCGGGCAAGGTGGGCCTCCCCGCTGTGCGCATGGCGGGGGCGGAGCGGCTCGGAGTGAGCGCGCGGCTGGTGGGCGCGTCGATCTTGGTGGAGTTGCTCAGCTGGCTCGCGGTGGGCGGCGCGGTGGGGCTCGGGTTCGTGCTCGCGGGGGCCTCAGTCCCTGAAGGGCTGCTGCAGTCGGTCGTGCGATTCGCCGGCGTGCTCCTCGCGCTGGCGGCCCTCGGGATCGCGCTCTTGCTCGTCGTCGAGCGTTCGCGGCTGCCCGCGCCGGTGCGCCGGGCGCTCCTCATCGAGGGGAGCGGCCCGCTGGTGCCGGCGCTCGTGCCCGTCGCCCACGTCGGCCATTGGGGCGCTTGGGGTGCGCACGGCGCGGCGCTGGCC
>JAEWOQ010000444.1 GCA_023460875.1 Pseudomonadota bacterium | reverse complement strand
CCGCCGGAGGTGCCCCCCGCGGCGTCCTCGACGCAGCTCCTGTGAGCCGCGCAGTCGGCCCCATATTTGTGAGTGCACCCCTGCGCGACCGTCAGGCCGAGCAAGGTGCCCAGGGCGATCACCAGCGTCAGCTTGCCCATCACTTCGTCCTCAGAAGTTCCCCATCAAGAAGACGCCGCCGCCCGCCCCATCGAAGCCCGCCGAGGCGCGCACCCGGGACGGCGAGGCTGGCTCGTCGAACAACAGATAGACGACGTACCCGATCGCCGCGGCCGCGGCGACCCCGCCGATGGCGAGGGTCACGTCCGCGGCGCCCCCCTTGGTGTCATAGCGATCGATCGCGCGAGCGAGCCCAGCGCACTCGGAGGGGCGCCCGTGCCCGGACGCGCAGCTGCCCTCCGGGAGGCTCTCCCCCAGCCGCTCGATGTCGCGGGCGTCACCGCGGCGCGAGGCCCGGAGGACCACCGAGGTCACCAGCGCCGCCGCCGAGAGACCCCCCGCCACGTACGCGGGGACCCAGCTCGGCGGCTCGACGGAAGCGTCGACGCCGCGCGTGGCCCCGCCTGCGGAGGTCGTCACCTGGAGCGCTGGAGGCGCCGGCGCGGCCAGCGGCGGCTCGGTCGTGAGCTCCAGCTGCCGCGACGCCCCCGCCTCGATCGTGAACTTCTCCTCGAGCAGGGCGCCGTCTTCGGTCCGGGCCTGGAGCGTGTGCTCTCCGGGAGCGACGAAGAGCTCTCCGTCGACGGGAGAGGTGCCGATCGGGCGCCCGTCGACGGCCAGCTCGACCCCGGCGCGATCGACCACGACGCGGACCGTGCCCACGTGCTGCTTCGCCGCGGCCAGCGCCAGGCGCAGATCCCGCCGCAGGTCCTGCTTGCCGCCCGTGGGGAAGTTGCGGAGACAAAACTCGATGTGCTCGGCCGCGCTGCGGTAGTCGCCCAGCTCGAGCTCGACCTGCCCGAGCTGACCTGCGGCGTCGTAGGCCGGGCGGAGCTCGAAGGAGCCTCGAAGCGCCGCGCGAGCCTCGTGCAGGCGCCCCTCCCGGAAGGCGACGACCCCGTCGCGGAACAGGCCGCGGGCGCGGGCGACGACCTCCTCGGGGCTCGCTGCTGGGCTCGCTGCTGGGCTCGCGCCAGGCGCGGCGCTCGCGTGGCTCGACGCCCCTCGAGCCGAGGCGTCCCCCGTCGAGACGTCGTGGGAGGGGGGCGTGGCCAGGGACGGCGCTGTCCACCCCAGGCAACCGATCGCCAGGCAGAGGGAGAAACGACACTTCATGGGCGGGGAGATCATTCCAGATCGAACCAGGTCTCGGGTCGCGCTCCCGGGGAGGTACGCGGAGGAGCCGACGAT
This sequence comes from Pseudomonadota bacterium, assembly GCA_023460875.1. Lineage (GTDB taxonomy): Bacteria > Myxococcota_A > Polyangia > Polyangiales > Polyangiaceae > NIC37A-2. The sequence continues at coordinate 1,379 of JAEWOQ010000444.1, read as the reverse complement.
CTCTCGGGGCGGGTCACTTCTGCCGGGGCGCTCTCGGCGGGCGGCTTCGTCGCTGGGCTCTTTGCCATGGTGGGCTTCGTCGCGGGGCTCTTTGCCATGGTGGGCGGCGCCGCGGCGGGCTTCGTCGCGGCGGGCTTCGTCGTCGCGGGGCTCTTTGCCGTGGCGGGCTTCGCCGTGGGCTTCGTCGCGGCGGGCTTCGCCGTGCTTGTGGCGACTTCGTCAGGGGAAGCGGCCAAGGTCTCGTCGGCCGAGCGGCTCGGGGGGGTCAGGAGGGGCGCAGGCGACGGCTGCTTCGCTGGATCCAGCGGTGCGAGGCCTTCGACGGTGAGGGTCTCCGCAGGGCGCCCGCTTGGCGCGTGAGCGGCCCAATGAGCGATCCCCAGCCCGGCGCACGAGAGGAGGACGACGAGGGGCCAGCGGCTCGCGCGGGCCGAGGTGGGGGTCGGCTGCCCGGAGTCGATGGGGGCTCGAGCGTTCGGCGCAGCCGGCGGCGAGGCGGGCTCGAGGGAGCGCACCGGGACCGCCTCCGCCGCGGTGAACCCTGGCGGCGCGGTCCTGACCAGATCTTCATCGGGGATACGCGGCAGGGGCTTCGACGCGAACTCCTTCACCAGCTCCAGGTCGATGGTGTGCCACCCGAACCGGAAGGGATCTTGGGTGTTGCGCTGCTCGGCCCGCTCGACCTCCTCGACCTCCTCGACCTCTTCGGCTCCGTCGCCGTCGCCGCGCGGCGCGGTGCCTGGCGCCGACGCGGCGCTCGTCGGCGAGTCGCCTGCAGAGGCCACGGTGCCGAGGGGAGCCGTCGTGACCTCGTCGACGATCACGCCGTGTCCGCCGACGCTCGGCGAACCGTCACCCTGCCGCCTCGCGTCACTCATCGGCGCATCCTCCCCCGCCAGGGGCGGCGTCGTCATATGACAGCGGCGCCGGGAAGGGAATCACCTGCGTCACCATGGCGACCTCACGCCGTCTTCGCCCCGATCTCGTGCTGGCTTCGCGGGCTGCTTCGCGGGCTGCTTCGCGGGTTGCTTCGCGCGCCGCCCGCGCTGTGCCTCGCGCTGTGCCTCGCGCTCCTTCTCCTCCCGCATCCGCGCGACGGCTTCGATCTTCTTCAGGCCGATGTTCTCGGTGCGCGTCCTCGGTGAGAAGAAACTGCGCGGGGGCGCGTCCGGTGATCGCGCCTCGAGCGACTGCGCCTTGGGCGCCGGGCTCTTGGGCGCGGAGCTCTTGGGCGCGGAGCTCTTGGGCGCGGGGCTCTTGGGCGCGGGGCTCTTGGGCGCGGATGCCCGGGGAGCTGGCGCCGTGGGCGCGGGGACCGGCGGGCTGATCGCGGGCGACGAACCCGTGGGGGCAGGCGTGTCCGGCGGACCCTCGGGCGC
>JAEWOQ010000443.1 GCA_023460875.1 Pseudomonadota bacterium | reverse complement strand
CGCTTGCTGAGGGGGCCGCGCGCGGGGGATCGCTTGTATTGGAACGGCGCGCCCCTCGCTCCCACGGAACACGAGGAGTGGAGGATCGCCCTCGAGCCGGGTTTGCACCACGCCCGCGTGCTGCGGGGTCGGCAAGCGGCCTGGGTGGGCTGGGTCGACGTCACCGAAAGCGTCGATGCGATCGAGCTCCCGGTTCCGGCCCCTGCGCCCTGCAGCGCTGACGACCTCCGGCCGATGCTGTCGCCCGGCGCGGACACGACCGTCCGCTGCGACCGCTGGGTAGCCGCTCGCCCTGCCGCGCCGCTCCCAGGCGCGACGTCAGCGCACGCCATCGAGATCGCCTGGTGTCACCGGAGTCAGTGTGGGCCCTTCGAGCGCTGGCCGAAGGCCGCCGCGCCGCCCGGGGCCTTGGCAGCGACGCCCGAGGAGGCAGACGGCGGGATCCCCTGGTGGGGCTATGCCCTGATCGGGACGGCGGTGAGCGCCACAGCCGCCATCCTGATCCTCAGCGTGGCCCAGCGGGAACGCCACGAGCAGCCCGTCTGGATCTATGGCGGGGTTCACTAGAGCCCCGGACCCATCCCGGACCTGACGGGCTCACGCAGAGCCGCCGTTCTGCTCACGGATCGCGTCCGCCAGCGGCGATCGCGCGCCAGAGGGGCGATCCGCGGAGTTTGCCCTCACGCCTTCCAGCGGACGCGCGCGTCCTCGATCTCCGCGAGCACGCGCTCCTTGGCGGGCCCTCCGACGAGCCGACGGCGCTCCACGGCCGCCTCCGGATCCAGGGCGCTGCGCACCTCCGGGCTCGCCAGAGAAGGGTGGGCCGCGCCGAGGACGTCCGCGGGGAGCCCGCCGAGCTGCACGCCCCGCGTCTCCGCTTCGCGCACGAGCCCCCCGACGATGTGATGCGCCTCGCGGAAGGGCACCTTCTGCAGCACCAGGTAGTCCGCCAGATCCGTCGCGCACACGTGCCCCGCGTCCAGGGCGCGGCGTAGGACGTCCGCGTTGAAGGTGCAGGTGGCGAGCGCCCCGGTGAGCGCGCGGAGACCCTGCAACGCGTCCTCGAAGGCGTCGAAGATCGGCCTCTTGTCCTCCTGCAGGTCGCGCCCGTAGCCGAGGCCGAGGCTCTTCTCCAGCGCCAGCAGCGTGGTGACCCCGCCGATCAACCGCGCGCTCTTCCCGCGCACGAGCTCGGCCACGTCCGGGTTCTTCTTCTGCGGCATCATGCTGGAGCTCGTCGCGAAGGCGTCGCTCAACGTGAGGAAGCCGAACTCGTAGCTCGACCAGATCACGATCTCCTCACTGACCCGGGACAGGTGGACCCCCAGGATGGCCAGCGCCGACGCCAGCTCCATGAGGAAATCTCGGCTCGCCGTGGCGTCGATGGAGTTGCGCATCGGAGCCGAGAACCCGAGCTCGAGCGCCACGCCCTCCCGATCGAGGGGATATCCGCTGCCCGCCACCGCGCCCGCCCCGAGGGGCGACTCGTTGAGGCGCCGCAGAGCGTCCTCGATGCGCCCTCGGTCCCGCCACAACATTTCTTGCCACGCCATCAGGTGGTGCGAGAGCCGGCTCGGCTGCGCGCGCTGGAGGTGGGTGTAGGTCGGCATGAGGACGTCGATCTCGTCCGCTGCGCGATCCAAGAGCACGGCGGCCAGGTCGTTCAGCGCCTCGATCGCCTCCTCACCCCGACGGCGACAATACAAGCGCAGATCCGTCGCCACCTGGTCGTTGCGCGAGCGCCCCGTATGGAGCTTCGCGCCCGCGGCTCCGCAGAGCTCGATGAGCCGCGCCTCGATGTTCATGTGGACGTCCTCCTTGACGGGATCCCACCGGAACTCGCCGCGCTCGATCTCCCCAGCGATCGCGTCCAGGCCCGCCACGATGGCGTCCGCGTCCACCTGCTCGATCACGCCGACGCGCGCCAGTCCCCGGGCGTGTGCCTTGGAGCCGGCGATGTCCTCGCGCCACAGGACGGAGTCGACGTCCACGCTCTGGTTGAGCCGTTGCATTGCCAGGTCGATGGATGCGGGCAAACGCCCACCACGCGCTACGCTCATTGTCCGTGTTCCTCGCTCAGGGTTCGAGTGGAGTGCAGGCCCATTGTCGAAGGCGCGGCGCGCCGCGCAAGGGCCGCCGCTTTACAGGTTCCGCAGGAGCTCCGCCAGGGCGCCGCCCTCGAGAGCCTCGAGGCGCGCGAGGAAGCGACCATAATCGCGTCCGGGGGACACGCCTGGGGGGACACGCAACGAGAAGTCGGTGAGCCGGGTCGTGGCGAAGCGCAGGCATACGAAGGCGCCCTCCGTGTCCAAGGCGGCGAGCTCAGCGGCGCTGAGGGGACGCACCGCCTGGTAGGCGCGGAGCAGGGCGCTGGCCAGGCGAGGCTCCAGCCGATCGCCGAAACACCAAGCGAGGAGCGTGACCATGACGTCGTACGCGAACACCCCGCGCGACGCGCTCTCGAAGTCGAGGAGGGCGGCGATGCTCCCGCCGCGGAACAGGACGTTGTCCCGGAACAGATCTCCGTGGATGAGGCCCAACGGCAGACCGGTGGCCCGCAGCGGCTCGTACTTACTCATGAGCCCGCGCACCACGTCCGCCGCCGCGAGCAGATCCGCGCGCCCGGAGGCGTCGACGCGCTCTAGGCGCGTCCGCAGATCAGTCAGACGGAACCGGCCCTCCCCGAGGGGCGGCGCCGCGGCGCTCGCGAGGTGCACCCGCGCCAAGGCCTCGCCCACCGCGGCGCACGCGGCCTCGTCCACTCGCTTCTGACAGAGGATCTCCCCCTCCACGAAGGGGTAAACCGCGAAGGGCTTGCCCTGAAACTCGTGCACCCGGCGCCCGTCGACGAGGGGCCGCGGCAAGGCGACCGGCACCCCCTGCCGAGCGAGCGCCTCGAGCAGCGCGAACTCCGCCTCTGCTCCCGACGCCCCCTGCTCCTCGTAGATCCTGGCGAAATGGCGCTGCCCTTCGGGGGTGGTGAAGGTGAAGTTGGAGTTCACCGAGCCTGCCTCGAGCGGCTGCCACTCGGCGAGGGAGAGACCATAGTCGGCGAGGAGGCGCGCGGCTTCCGTCGCCGAGAGGGGGGTGAGCTGGGCCATGGGTCTGCTCGGTTTCCAACAGGAGCCCTCCGAGGGCAAGCTCAGTCCCCCACGCCAGCGCCCAACCGGCGCTCGACGCCGCCAGTGCAGGATGTGGCGCTAGGAGCTCCCTCCCCACTCGTCACGCTTTCTGCTCCAGCCGCTCGACCGCGGCCCGCTGAGTTGGCACGCTTGGAGGGAACGACGCGATGCCCGACATTTACGGAAACACCGCCGGACTCGGCCCCAGCGCCCTCCGGGCCCTGGAGCGCATCTATCGCCGCCGAGTCCCCCCCGACAGCATCGCCACCCCCGAGCTCGTGCGGTCCCTCGCGGACGCTTCACGGGAGGCGGGCCGGCAGGTGGGCGTGCTGGTGCACCGCTCCGGAGTGGTCGACTACGTCGTCGTGGGGACATCGACGGGCTTGATGCTCCCGGACATCGGACGCCTCCGCGCCGCTCAAGGCCGCTTCCGCGCGCTGCGCCTCGTGCACACCCACTTGTTCAACGAGGGGCTCACCCACGACGACCTCACGGACCTCACGCGCCTCCGGCTCGATCTCGTGTGCGCGGTCCTGCTGAGCCCAGGCGGTGATCCCCGCGCCCTCACCTGGGCCTACAACGTGCCGAGCGGGCACAAGCGCGCGGAGGGCACGGAGAGCCGCGGGGGCAGCTACGAGGTCGTCCCACCGCAGCCTTGGGGCAGGCCTCAGCCACACTTCGGTCAGCTCATCGGCGCCCTCGAGGACGAGTTCTCCCGCCTCTCCAGGAGCCGCACCATCGAGGCGAAGGACGGCCGCGCCATCCTGGTGCACGTGGGGGAGAAGAGCCACCCGGGCGCCATGCGCAGGGCCCGCTCTCGCGTGGACGAGCTGGCCTCCCTCGCCCATACGGCGGGCGTGGAAGTGGTCGACCGCATCATCCAGCTGCGGGATCGCATCGATCCGAAGCTCGTGCTCGGGAAGGGCAAGCTCGAGCAAGTGGTGACCCGCGCCATCGATCTCGACGCCGAGACCCTCATCTTCGACCACGACCTCAGCCCGGCTCAGGCCAGCGGCATCGCCGCCCATACGGACCTCAAGGTGATCGACCGAAGCCAGCTCATCCTGGACATTTTCGCCCAGCGGGCGGAGACCCGGGACGGCAAGCTGCAGGTGGAGCTGGCCCAGCTCAAGTACACGTTGCCGCGCCTGGGGCAGCGGGACGACGCGCTCAGTCGCCTCACCGGCGGCATCGGCGGCCGCGGCCCCGGCGAGACCACCCTCGAGATCGGCCGGCGGCGCGCCCGTGAGCGGCTGAATCGCTTGGAGCGACAGCTCACGCAGCTCGAGCGACAGCGCTCGGAGCGGCGCCGGCGTCGCCAGCAAGTCGATGTGCCCGTCGTCGCGATCGTCGGCTACACGAACGCAGGGAAGAGCACCCTGCTCAACACCCTGACCCGGGCGGGCGTGCTCGCGGAGGACAAGCTGTTCGCCACCTTGGACACCCGCTCGCGGCGCCTGGAGCTCCCCTCCGGGGCCCAGGTGATCCTCACGGACACGGTGGGGTTCATCCGGGACATGCCCAAGGATCTGTTCGCGGCCTTCCGCGCCACCTTCGAGGAAGCCGCGGACGCGAACCTCCTACTGGAGCTCATCGACGCCTCGGATCCGGAAGAGGCCGAGCATCGCCGCACGACTCAGGAGCTGCTCGACCAGCTCGATCTGCGCGAGGTGCCGCGGCTCCGGGTCTTCAATAAGGTGGATCGACTCGACGAAGCGGCCGCCGAGGACCTCGCGTTCGACGAGGACGCCGTGCTCGTCTCCGCGCTGGATCGATCCACGGTCCTTCCCCTGTTGGCTCGCATCGAGGAGGCGCTGGGCGCCCGCCTCCAGAGGCGCCCCCCGGGCGACGGCTACGCCTGGGCCAGCGCTGGCTCCACTGACCCAGCGCTCCTGGACGAGACAGCGGACCGCTGAACCCGCGGGAGCTTCGACGGAGCCACCGCAGGGGCTTTCCGGAGCCGCCAGCGGTGGATCGACGAGGTCCGATCGCCGCGGCAGCCGCGAGGATGGCCCGAATTACTTCTCTTCGTCCCGACGGGGGCGTCGATTGCAAGCGAGCACCCGCTTGCGCACGCGGATCGCGTCCGGGGTGATCTCCAGGAGCTCGTCCCGATCGATCCACTCGAGGGCCGTGTCGATGGTGAGCGCCCGCGGCGGGGTCAGGACCACGTTCTCGTCGCGGCCGGAGGCGCGGATGTTCGTGAGCTTCTTCTCGCGGGTCACGTTCACGTCGAGATCGTTGGCGCGGTTGTGCTCACCCACGATCATCCCCTCGTAGACGTCCGTGCCCGCGCCCACGAACAGCACGCCCCGCGGCTGCAGGTGGAAGAGCGCGTAGGGCGTGGTCGTGCCCGCGCGATCCGCCACCAAGGCCCCTCCGGGGCGCCGCAGCATCGGGCCCGCGTAGGGTTCCCAGCCGTCAAAGAGCGTGTTGAGCAGGCCTAGGCCGCGCGTGTCCGTCAAGAACTGGGACCGGAAGCCGATGAGCCCGCGGGAGGGGACCCGAAACTCCAGGCGGCTGCGCCCGGAGCCGAGAGACTGCATCTTCGTCATCTGGCCGCGACGCTCACCGAGGCGCGTCGTGACCGCCCCGACGTACTCCTCGGGCACGTCGATGACGACGCGCTCGACCGGCTCGGACTTCGTCCCGTCGATCTCCCGCACCACCACCTCGGGCATGCCCATGGCAAACTCGTAGCCTTCACGCCGCATCGTCTCCGCGAGCACCGCCAGCATGAGCTCCCCGCGGCCGTAGACGATGAACGTGTCGGGCTCGGGCGTCGTCTCGACGCGCAGGGCCAGGTTGCGCCGCGCCTCCCTCTCGAGGCGCTCCTTGATGTGCCGGGACGTGACCCACTTGCCGACCTTGCCCGCGAAGGGCGAGTTGCTCACGACGAAGCGCACCTTGATGGTGGGCTCCTCGACCTCGATGCGCGGCAGCGCCTCGGGCTTGGCAGGATCCGCCAGAGTGTCACCGATCTGTACGTCGTCGAGCCCCGCCACCGCGACGATGTCACCCGCCTCGACGCGGTCGACCTTGACCCGCTTGGTCCCCTCGTAGCGGTACACGGCGCTGAGGCGCGCCGGAGAGGTCCCCTTCTCACCCATCCACGCCACGGTCGAGCCGACCTGGATGGCGCCGCGCCGCACCCGCCCGACGGCGAGCCGACCCACGTACTCGTCGTGCTCGATGTTGTGCACGAGGAACTGCAGCGGCTGATCGATCTCGACCTCCGGCGGCCGCACGCGCTCCAGGATCGTCTCGAACAGCGGCCCGAGGCCCGCGTTTTCGTGCTCCAGCTCCCGCTTCGCCATGCCCTCCTTGCCGATCGCGTACAGCACGGCGAAGTCGGCCTGCGCGTCCGAGGCCTCGAGCTCGCAGAACAGGTCGAAGGTCTCGCTGAGCACCTCGTCGGGGCGCGCGTCGTGACGATCGATCTTGTTCACCACGACGATGATCGGCAAACCGAGCTCGATGGCCTTGCCGAGGACGAAGCGCGTCTGGGGCAAGGGCCCCTCCGCAGAGTCCACGAGCAAGATCACACCGTCGGCCATCTTGAGCGTCCGCTCTACCTCGCCGCCGAAATCCGCGTGGCCCGGCGTGTCGATGATGTTGATGGTGGTCTTACCGCCGTAGACGACGCTGCAGTGCTTCGCGAGGATCGTGATGCCCCGCTCCCGCTCGAGATCGTTGGAGTCGAGGACGCGGTCTTCGACGATCTCGTTGGTCCGGAAGACGCCCGTCTGTCTGAGCATCGCGTCGACGAGGGTGGTCTTGCCGTGGTCGACGTGTGCGATGATGGCGACGTTACGGAGGTCGTGTCGGAGCTGAGGCATATAGGCGGCTTTCGCTACCGTGGGGCCGCCCCCCCGCGCAAGGAAATTCAGAGGGAGGGCAATCCGCCGATGCAGTAACCTACGCCGCCTCCAGGGCTCGAGCACTGCACGGTGCCCCGCACTAGGGCAGCTCGTTCCGGCTTGAGCACGGCGCGCTGGCCCCCTTCGCTCAGCACCAGCTCCCCGCGCTCACAAGCGAGCAGGGACACGGAGCCTCGCGCCACCTCCAAGCTGCAGCTACCTCCCGGGCGGAGCTCGATCCGCTCCGCCAGCATCCCTGCGCCGTCGGGCACGAGGTGGGTACGCTTGGTCTTGCCCCGCCGCTCCACGCGGAGCTCACCGGCCTCCAGCAGCCGCACCTCGGCCCGCGCGGGCTCGATGAGTCCATCCAGGGTGACCCCCAAGGAGCGCGCGAGCTTCGAGACGACGGCCAGGGTCGGGTTCGACTGACCGGACTCCAGGTGGGCGACCGTCGGCCGAGGCACCCCGCTCAGATCCGCGAGGGCCTGCTGACTGAGGCCTCGTCCGTCCCGCAGCCGCTTCAGGTTGGCCGCGAGCCTCGTCGAAAGATCGTCCGCCACGACGAAAGATTAGCAGGGGCGTTTTGCGGGGAGGAGAGCTCTCTGCGTCACTGGGAGACGAATCTCGCCGCCGCGGCGCCCACGCGGGGCTCACCCCGCTAAACGTCGAGCTCGACATTGGGCTCGACATTGGGCTCGACATTGGGCTGGACCCTTGGGCGCGCGCGAGGCCCCCTGCGCGCTGACCACCCTGCGAGATGGGCCGCCTCGAGAGGCCCGGGCTCAGAGCTTGCTCACGATCCGATCGAGGGTGACGATCTCGTCCCAGGCGTTCTCGAGCCCGTCATAGTGGACGAGGATCTGATCGGATTTTACGACCCCGATCACCGTCGCGGAGTAGATCGACCCCCGCCAACGGACCCGGACCCGGTCCCCTTCGCTGAAGGCGCTGAGCGGCGGGGCCACGGGCTTGCCGTCGGGGCCCTTCCCCGTCTGCCCTCGGCTGCGCTGCACCTTCTTCGGAGGCGGCGGCGCGGAGGCGGGACCGTCGACGCGCCCACGGATGCGGTCCAGGGTGACGTCCTCGTCCCAGCGGCTCTCGTATCCCTCGAAGTGCACGCGGTACCGCGTCGCGCTCTTCTTCTGGAGGATGTAGGCCGGATAATAAGCCCCCTCCTCCCACTCCACCCAGACGTACTCGCCGATACGGTAGGGCTCGTTGCAAGCCGCGAGGAGGAACGCGAGCCCCATCAAGATCGGCGCGAGCGCAGACGAGCAGCGCGCACGACACTCCTTCCTCACGGCCCCCCCCACGAGAAGGCGGCGGGCGGTCCGCTGGCGCCGGGTGCCGGCGGGCGCACGCTGGGCGCCACGGGCTCCGCGCTCGGGTTGGGGCGGAAGCCAGCGCGCACGAGCGCAGACTCCGGATCCGCGAACCACTCGTCGACCAGGGCGCGGGTCGAGCGGTACGCATACTCGAGCACCCGGCGACGGGACTCGTAGCTGGACGGGTTGTACATGAACAGGTGCCCCTGCTCCGGCTCAGGCTCCACCAACAGCAGCGTCGCCTGCTCCGCCACCCGATGCAGGGCCAGCGCCGCGTGCACCGCGTGGTGCACGCCGATGCGGAGGGACTGATTGGAGACCCAGAGCAGGCCCTTGTCGCGGACGCTGGAGCCGCGCCCGTGCCCCGTCGGCACCGCCGCGGCGCTCACGGGCACCATGGGGTTGATCGCGATGATGACGTCCGCGCCCCGGTCGAGCGCTACGCGGAAATGCGACACGGGAGCCGCGCCCGGATCGATGTAGTGGCGCTCCCCGATCCGGACCGGCGAGAAGAACGGCGGGAGCGCAGAGCTGGCGATGCAAGCGCGAGTGACGGTGATCGAGTCCCAGCCAGGCGCCCCGAACTGCACCTCCGCTCCGCTGTCGAGATCGTGCGCGAGGACGATGAGCGGGTGCGGCATGCCATGGAAGTTGTTGGGCACCCCGCGGCGCACGAAGAAGTCTTCGAGGAAGCGCTCGTAGGCATCCAAGGTCAAAAAACCCGCGGGCATGGAGTCTTCGAGGCGCTCGAGCTCCTCCCGCAGCCCTCCCGTCGCGATCGGTGGCTGAGCCCAGAGGCTGGCCGTCGCTTGCCGCAGCGCTCCCCAGGCGGTGACCAGGGTCCGCCGCCACTCCGCGAGGTCCACGCGCATGAGGTGCTTGCGCTCGAGGCTGAAGTACACGTCCGCGGGGTCGAGGAACGCCCGGTACACCCGCTGCACGGGGCGCCCTCCGGCGAGGGTTGCGGCGACGCTCGCGCCGCTCGAGGTGCCCACGTACAGGTCGAGCTCGTGAGCCACCAACCCTTCGATGGCGTCCTCCAGCGCCGCGAGGGCGCCGATCTGGAACATGGCCCCCGTGGGACCGCCGCCGGTCAGGCACAGGGCGATCCTCGTCGGGGCCACCGGGGGGACCAAAGGACGGGGAGCCGCCTGCTGTGAGATGTGGAGTTCAGCGGTCATTTGAGTCTTCGCTGCGACTGTGAGCCGCCCTCTCGCTGCCGTGGGCCAGCCAACCCACCGTGACCAGGAGGGCCGCGGCAAACAACCAACCTCCGATCACTACGGAGATGGGGGTCTGGATGTCCTCGTAGGGCCGGATCCAGCCGCTGGCCGCCCCGACGACGGTCACCGAATTGAAGCCCACGTGGAGGGCGAGGCAAGGAAACAAGGATCCAGACACCAGCCGGAGGTAGCCGGCCATCGCGGCCACGACCCCGATGGGCGCCCAAAGCCGCGGATCCGCGTGGCTGATGGTGAACGCGATGCTGGTGACCAGAGCCGCCCCTACCCCCTGACGCCCCGAACGTGTCAGCGCCCCGAACAGCGCGCCTCGGAAGAAGACCTCCTCGGCGACGGGGACCAGGCAGGCCGCGACCACCACCATCATGACGGCCTCGAGGGGGGTCTCGGACGTGAGCAGGGCAGCGCGCCGCAGGGTCTCCTCCTCGCTCATGGGTGTCCACAGCTCCACGAGCTGCCGCACGCTGTCCGCGGGGATCTGGGCGGCCACGCCGAGCCCGAGGCCCAGCACCGCCAGGAGCGGGTGCGTGGGGCGGAGCCCGAGGACCCGCAGGAGCTGTCCGTCGCCCCGGAGGGGCCGAGTCGAGCTGCGTGGCTCGGAGGAAGCGCGCGGCTCGGGGAGAGCGCGAGGCCCGTAGACTCCGATGAGGAGGGCGGAGAACAGCAGATACACCGCCGCGCTGAGGATGCCGAGGCTCACCAGATCCGCGGAGGCCCCAGGGCGCAGAGCGGCCAGCCCATGGGCGCTGAGGAGCAGCCCTCCCAACGCCAGAAACGACCACCCGAAGGCCTCGGGGTAGCCGAACTCACCCTTCCTCCCCACCATGACGTCAGGCTCCCCGAAGATGCGGGGGCACGCCACGCTTGGCGACCGTATCCTTCGCCAGCTCGGGGCGAGTGACCTGGTGGTCCATGGTGAAATGGAGGCCGCGGCTCTCCCTGCGGCTACCTGCGGAGGCGATGATCAGGTCCGCCACCGTCTGGATGTTGCGCAGCTCGAGCAGATCGCGGGTCACCAGGTGCTTCCAGTAGTACTCGTGGATCTCCTCTTCGAGCAGGGCGACGCGCCGCGCCGCCCTGCGCAACCGGCTGTCACTGCGCACGATGCCGACGTAATTCCACATGAGGCGCCGGATCTCGTCCCAGTTCTGGGTCACGATCACCGCCTCGTCGCTGGGGCAGGCGGATCCCGTCTCCCACTTCTTCACGTCCGGCCAGGGGCGCTGCCGCAGCGCCGCGATCTGCCCTTCCAGCTTGGTGGCGGCCCGCTCCCCGAAGACGAGCCCTTCGAGCAGCGAGTTGGAGGCCAGCCGGTTTGCTCCGTGCAGCCCCGTGCAGGCGGCTTCGCCGATGACCCAGAGGCCAGGCAGGCTCGTGCGCCCCCACAGGTCCGAGCTGATCCCGCCGCACATGTAGTGCGCCGCCGGGACCACTGGGATGGGCGTCGTGGTGATGTCGATCCCATAACGCTCGCACGTGTTCAGGATGGTGGGGAACCGCTCTCGAACGAAGCTCGCGGGACGCTCGGTGATGTCGAGCCACACGTACTCGTAGCCGCTCCGCTTCATCTCGTAGTCGATGGCCCGCGCCACGACGTCCCGGGGAGCCAGATCGCCCATGGGGTGGTGTCGCTCCATGAAGGCCTCCCCGTTGGGGAGACGGAGCACGGCGCCTTCGCCTCGCAGGGCCTCGCTGATGAGAAAGCTCTTGGCGCGAGGCTCGTAGAGGACCGTGGGGTGGAACTGGAAGAACTCCATGTTCGCCACCTCGGCGCCGGCCCGGTAGGCCATGGCGACCCCGTCGCCCGTCGCGACGTCGGGGTTCGAGGTGTAGAGATAGACCTTCCCGGCGCCGCCGGTGGCGAGGATCGTGGCGCGCGCCAGGCAGGTGTGCACCTCGCCCGACTCCTCGTCGAGGATGTAGGCGCCGACGCACTCGTCGGGCTTCCCCAGGCGGTCATGGGTGATGAGGTCGACGCCCATGTGCCACGGCAACAGCTCGATGTTCGGCTCCGCGGCGACCGCTTCGAGCAGGGCCCGCTCGATCTCGGCGCCCGTGACGTCCCCCGCGTGAGCCACTCGGCGCTCGCTGTGTCCCCCCTCGCGCCCCAGATCGAGCTCGCCGGAGCGCTTGGAGCTGAACTGCGCCCCGAGGTCGATGAGCCAGCGGAGCACCTCGGGGCCACGACGCACGCAGAGGTCGACGGACTCTGGACGGCACAGCCCCGCCCCGGCCGCGTGGGTGTCGGCGGCGTGCTTCTCGTAGGAGTCTCCGGGATCGAGCACCGCGGCGACCCCACCCTGCGCCCAATTCGTCGCCGACTCTTCTGCTGCCCGCTTGGTGGCGATCGTGACGTGGCCGTGACGGGCGGCTCGCAGCGCGAACGACAGGCCAGCGACGCCGCTACCGAGGACCAGGAAATCTGTGCGAAGGGGCATGGGGATGTGCACCGGAGAAGCGCCTCCCGGGGAGGCCGGTCCACGTGACCGACCCGCGGGGAGGGCGGAAGGTGCGGCCTTCATAGCAAAGGCTTGCCGGCCGGAGCATGGCGCGCCGCAATTTCCTGAGCGGCCTGCTGAGCGCGCCCTGCAGACCGCCCCTCAGAGGCCGACGGCTACGTCCTCGCTCCACCTCGGGCCCCCCTCGGGCAACCGGCGTGGAGAGTTGGCTGGGGTAGCACCTCGCGGAACGCCGCTGCGCCGGAACCTCAGGAGCGGAGCATGAGAGCGCCCAAGCCGCGAAAGAGCCCGAGCGGAAACACATGGCGCGCCCAAGCACACAGCACCGGCGCAGACGAGGTTCAGCACCGGCGCGTAGACCACGACGCACACCGCGACCCACACCGCGACCCACACCAGCACGCGCAGACCGCGGTGCTCTTCGACATGCCTGATCTCTTCTATTTACAACGACTTGGGTCCTTGACGCGGCGAGACGGACGCCTACGTTGCTTTCTTGATGCCCCTCGTGGGGGCGGGCTTCTCCCGGCCCCACGGAGGTCGCAACCAGGAGGTACTTGGTGAACATCGGAGGTAAGCCGTGAAAATTCTCGTCGCCGTCAAGCGCGTCGCCGACCCCGACAACGCGAACAGGATCAAGGTCTCGAGCGGCGGCGACGCCATCGACGCCTCCGGACTCGAGTGGAAGATCAACCCTTTCGACGAGTACGCCCTCGAGGCAGCTTTGCGCCTCACGGAGAACGGAGCCTCCCCCAAGAAGCGGGAGGGCGAGGTCGTCGTCGTCACCATGGCTCCGAAGGACGCGGAGACGACCCTGCGCTCAGCGCTCGCGACAGGAGCCGACCGGGCGCTCCGCGTCGACACGGAAGATGACGCCCTCGACGGACGGATCGTGGCGCAGGCCCTGCGCAAGATCGTCGAGGAAGAGAAGCCGGACGTCGTGCTCATGGGCAAGCAGACCGTGGACGGAGACTCCAACCAGGTCGGGCAGATGCTCGCGGAGCTCCTCGACTGGCCCATGGCGACCTTCGCGGCGACCCTGCGCCAGGAGCAGGACGGCGGCCTCCTCGTCGGACGTGAGGTGGACGGAGGAGTGCTCACCCTACGGGTCCGCCCCCCGTGCCTCGTCACCGTCGACCTCCGCATCGTGTCGCCGGAGGGCGTGTACTCGTCCTTGACGGATCCTTCCTTCAAGTACAACGAGGGCGTCCGTTTCGCCCCCTTGCCCGCCATCATGCAGGCGAAGCGCAAGCCGCTGACCGTCCGCCCTCTCTCCGAGCTGACGGACGTCGCGCTCACCACGAAGTATACGAAGTTCGAGCTCCCTGCGAAGCGCAGCGCCGGCGTCAAGGTCAAGGACGTCGCCGAGCTCGTGCAGAAACTCACGGAAGAAGCCCGCGTTCTCTGACGCCGCGGACGAACGAAAGGAGAACACCATGTCCAACGTACTCGTCGTTGCGGAGCTCGATCAGGACGGCAACCTGCGCAAGAGCACCCTCTCCGCCATCACTTTGGCCAAGAAGGCCGAAGGCGCCCTGGGCGGCGGCTTCGACCTCCTCGTGCTCGGCGCCAACACCGCCGCCGCGGCCCAGGAGCTCACCACCTTCGGCGCCGGACGCGTGCTCGTTTGCGAAGATGCGAGCCTCGCTCACTACGTCGCCGAGCACTTCGCCCCGACCGTGGCGGAGGTCGGCAAGGCCTACAAGCTAGTCGTCGCCACCGCGACCACCTTCGGCAAGGACCTGCTGCCGCGTGCCGCGGCCCGGCTCGACGCCGCGTACGCGGGTGACTGCGCGGACGTCGCCACGGAGAGCGGAAAGCTCATCTACAAGCGCCCCATGTTCGCGGGCAACGCCTACGGCTACTGCGAGCTGTCCACCGCCATTCAGGTAGCCACGGCGCGTCAGAGCGAGTTCGCCGCCGCAGAGCCTTCGGGGAGCAGCTCACCCATCGAGAAGGTCGCCAAAGCGGCTCCGAGCGGCGCCGCCGCCCGCGTCGAGTACGTCTCCCTCGACGCAGTCACCTCGGAGCGGCCACAGCTCACCGAGGCCAGCGCCGTCGTGGCCGGCGGGCGCGCCCTCAAAGAGAAATTCTTCGAGGTCATCGAACCCCTCGCGGACGCCCTGGGCGCAGCCATCGGCGCCAGCCGCGCCGCGGTGGACGCGGGATACGCACCCGGGGACTACCAGGTCGGCCAGACCGGTAAGATCGTCGCGCCGTCCCTCTACATCGCCATCGGGATCTCGGGGGCCATCCAGCACATCGCCGGAATGAAGGGGTCGAAGGTGATCGTGGCCATCAACAAAGATCCGGAGGCCCCCATCTTCCAGCTGGCGGATTACGGGCTCGTGGCTGACCTGTTTACGGCGGTACCAGAGCTCGTGAGCGCTCTGCGCGCGCGCGGCTGAGGCCGGGCGTCCGGTTCAAGCCGAGTTCGAGGTGCTGCACCCGCGAACTCGGCTTGACACCGCCCCACTCTCCCACCATTCTCCGCGGCCCAACCCCCCGGGCACCGGTTCGCCGGCCTCCGAGGGGCAGGAGCCGCAAGGCGGGGCGTAGCGCAGTTTGGTAGCGCGCACGGTTCGGGTCCGTGAGGTCGGCAGTTCGAATCTGCCCGCCCCGACAAAGCCGACGACAGCTGGGTCAGCTCATCGAGTTGGCCCAGCTTCCGTTTGTGCGCGTTCCGATCCTCCCGCCGCCCTCGGAGCGTCGGCCAGGCGCCCTGGCGCGTCCCTCGGCACCAGGAAAAACTCGTGCGATTTCGACGGCTTACAAGAAAATGCCCAAAGCGCGTTCGAAATCTAGTGACACGGTAACAAAAGAAGGGCTATTGTAGCTACACTGCAAACGACGCCCTCGTTCTATCCCCCGAGCGAGCTGGAGGAGTTCCACTGTGGCCATCGAAGTTCCCGCAATCCAAATCCTGATCGTCGACGACGACCCCGCAATCTGTGAGTACATGCAGACCCTCCTCGAGAAGGACGGGTTCCAGGTGCGCACGGTGAGCGATCCCACCCTCGTCGAGGACGAGGTCCGCCAGGGATCATTTCACGTCATCATCCTCGATCTCATGATGCCCAAGCTCGACGGCATCGAAGTGCTCAAGCGCATCCGCTCCATCGACAGTGACGTCGCGGTCATCATCTTCACCGCTCACCCGAACCTCGACACCGCCGTCGCCTCGATGAAGCTCGACGCGGTCGACTACATCAAGAAGCCCTTCAACGTCGACGAGTTCCGGGACGTGCTCTCCCGCGTCATGAAGAAGAAGGGCCTCGCGCGTACGCCGGAAGAGCAGCTCCACAAGATCATCGGCGACACCATCCGCGGTCTGCGCAAGGAGCAGGAGCTCACCCTCAAGCAAATGAGCCGCCGCACGGGCCTCAGCATCTCGCTGCTGTCCCAGATCGAGCGCGCGGAATCGAGCCCCTCGATCTCGAGCCTCTACAAGATCGCTGTCGCCCTCGACTCGAAGATCAACAGCCTCTTCGGCAACAACTGACCCCGACCCTCGGGGTGCCGCGACGTCTCGGCGTCGCGCGCAACGGTCGCCACACGCGCTCCCCACGGAAGCGCGTCGGCGACCGTTCTCGTTTTCGCCCCCCTGAGCGCCGGCCCCCCTCGCATCCCCGCTCAGCTTCAAAGGCAGGCGGGCCAGACCAGGCGGGCCAGACCAGGCGGACCAGACCAGGCGGGCCAGACCAGGCGGCCCAGGGCACCATCAGCCCGGACGGCCTCCACCCCTGCCCCCAATTCAGCTGAAACTTCGTGCCGAAGGTCGGACTTGAACCGACGACCTCACGCTTATGAAGCGCGTGCTCTAACCGACTGAGCTACTTCGGCGCTCTGCGACGCGTTCCGCGGAACGGCGGAGCACCCCAAGCCGCCAGCGCAAGCCGCCGGTTTGGGCCGCGGCAATATGTTGGGCAGACCCCGCGCTGTCAAGACCGCTTCACGCTTCTCCGAAGGTAGGCGGCAAGCGGAACAGGGCGCGGGCGTTGGCGGTCGTGGCCGCGCACAGCTCCTCGTAGGGCATGCCTCGTAGGTCCGCCACGAAGCGCGCTGTGTGCGTCACGTAGGCGGGCTCGTTGGTCTTGCCGCGGTACGGGACGGGCGCGAGATAGGGGCTGTCCGTCTCGACCAGGACGCGCTCCATGGGCGCCCAGGCGGCGACCTCCTGGATCTCCTTCGCCTTCTTGAAGGTGACGATGCCCGAGAAGGACAGGTGAAAGCCCAGGTCCAGCGCCTCGCGAGCAAAGGCCAGGTCCTCGCTGAAGCAGTGGATCACCCCGCCCACGTCAGCGGCGCGCTCGGTGCGGAGCAGGTCGAGGGTGTCCGCGGGGGCGCTGCGCGTGTGGATCACCAGGGGCAACCCGAGCTCACGGGCGAGGGCGATGTAGCTGGCGAAGACCTCCCGCTGGATGTCCCGCGGGGAGTGGTCGTAGTGATAGTCGAGACCGACCTCTCCGACGGCGATCGCGCCGCCCCCCTGGAGCAGACCACGCAGCTGACCCGCTAGCTCGGCGTCGTGGCTGGAGGCGTCGTGGGGGTGGACTCCGACGGTCGCCACGACGTCCGGGCGCCGCGCAGCCAGGTCGATCGCGAAGCGGGCCTGCTCGAGCCCCCCCACGCCGATGCACACGGCGCCGCCCACTCCCTCGCTCCGCGCTCGCGCCAAGAGCTCGTCGGGGCCAGCCCCGCAGTGTTCAGGATCCAGATGACAGTGAGTGTCGATGAGCATGAGACCTCCCGTACCCCGCGGAGCTCCCTCGAGAGGGCGGCCCACCAGGGTGCCACCAGGGCGCCCGCAGGACACTCAGTGGAGGAACTCGGAGTACCGCCGCTGCAGGAGCACCGCTGCGACGTCCGCGACGGAGTCGTCGATATAGCCGTAGTCGCGGTTCAGCGCATCCACCGCCGCGCGGGCTTCCCGCTTGCGGTCCTGATCGAGGCCGGCGCTGTCCTCCCGCAGCAGGAGCACGATGTCCCGGCAGAGCTTGGCCAAGGTCACCCGACGCTCTGAGTAGACGGCCTCTCGGAGCCGCCGCAGGTGATCGGCGAACACACGGCGGTTGTCCGCTGATTCGTCGGGATGATCGATGACCCACGCTGCGATGGAGTTGATGAGCGAGTGCCGAAACGCCTCCGCCTTGTCGCCGACGCCGAGCAGACGCTCCACCTCGGCGAACAGAACCTTGTCTGGCTCCTCGTACGCTCCGGTCATCGGGTTGCGCAGCTGCTCTCCCTTCGTCCAGTAGCTGACGTGGGTGACGTAGCGGTCGAACAGCTCGAGGTAGCGGGTCTCCTCCACGATGCCGCTGACGAGGCGGAGCTCGTCCTCGAAGGCGTCCAGCACACGGTGGAGCAGCACCTCCCGGAACGCCGTCGTGTCGTGATAGCCCCCCGGTAGCCGCTCTTGCTGCAAGAACGCGTACTCGTTGACGCGCTCGCAGAGGTGCTCCAACTCGTCCAGCACCGCGAAGGGAGACAGGTAGCGGTAGCGGCGGTTTTGGGCCGCGTCGAGGAGGACGACCCGCATCTCGCGAGGGCTCGCGCCGCTGTTCCCCTCGTAGTCGGCCGACGCCTCGCCCTCCCGATAGAGCTCGGGGATGGCCGTCCGCAGCAGCTTGGCCGCGTCCTCATCGAGGCGCTTCGGCGCGCGGCCGTCGGTGTACAGGTCCATCTTCTCCACGGCGGTCAGCTCCAGCACCAGCTCCCGGAGCTCTCGGGGATAGCGGTCCGCGCTCGGCTTCTGCATGCGCGTCAGCACCGCGAACATCGCCGCCACCTCCGTCGCGTGGGGAGCCACATGGCCGTTCACGTGGGGCACGATCTGGGCGTCGTAGATCTTCACCTCGTCGCGCCAGCTCCGCAGGTAGGGGACCCGCACGAGCTCCAGGCGGCCGCGGAAGCTCTCGAACTCCGGGTGAGCACGGAAGGCGCCGAGGTGAGCCTCGTTTCCGCTCGCGAGCAGCACACAGTTGACCTGGAGGGTCTGCGTCTGCAGCGCTACCTCGCCGGTCTCCGCGGTGATCTGTAGGTACTTGAACGCGTCGAGGGGGCGCTTCAGCAAATCCGAGTACTCGAGCAGCCCCCCCGCGGCGTCCACCAGCTCCCCGAAGACCTCGAAGAGGGCCAGCCCCTGGAGCGACGCCGGCAGGCCCGCGACGCTGCGATCGATGGTCACTTGGCGCTCGCCTGCGTCGACGGACAGCTGCGGCCCCAGCGTGACAGCGCCGATGCGGTAGCGCCGGGAGATGAAGTAGCGCTCCACCTGGATGTGCCGCAACACCTCCTCGAGCGAGCCCCCGTAGCTCGACAGCAGGGTCTCGTAGATGCGGCGACTCTTCTGGCAGAGACCACCGTGGCTCAACCAGCGCGGCGGACTGCGCTCACACCCTGCCTCTCGGTAGAGGCGCTCGATGAGCTCGCGCCGCATGCGTTGGGGCAAGAGGAACAGGGGGTGGTCGCGCAGCTCGACGAACAAGCGCGCGTCGATCTGGTCGTCGCTGAGGTGGGCGTAGCTCGAGCCCCGGTCGCTCATGCTCTTTGGCCCGCCGAAGCCGATGGCTCCCCGCAGCGTGGTCTGGCTGGGGAAAACCCAATGGAACCTGTAAAGGGCCCCCTCGTCGCAGGACGAGTAGTGCTCGAGGGCCCGCATCAAGCAGGCAGCGATCGTGCTCTTCGCGGAGCCGTTGGGGCCGTGCAGGAGCAACACCCGGTTCGGTCGACCTTCCCGGACGAAGTTGCTGAGCACCCGGAATATCTCGCCCTGCACCGCCTCCTGCCCGACCAGCGCGTCCCTCGCTCGATCGCCGGGCTCCGCGAAGGGCTGATCGAACAAGCGAAATCTGCCTTGGCGGCCCCAGGGGCGCTCGATCTCTTCGCTGCCGTAGAAGTCGAAGGCGTCGCGCAGATAGGTGGCGGCGTCCCGTGAATGGCGGATGGGGTCCTGCGCGAAGAGGTCCAGGTACTCCTGGAACGACAGGACCCGACGCTGCCGCGCGAAATCAGCCTGCACCACGCCAGCGATGTTCCGGAGCTCGTCCACGACCGCGCTCTTTCCCATGGCATCAACATAACACGTAGCGCCGCTGGAGGCGGCAAGGCCCAGCGACGACCCTGCGACGAGACCCTGGCGCGGCCCCGAGGTCAAAAGCTGGGGACGAGGGCTCCGCCCTTCAGAAAGCCCACCGGTGCCGTGAGGACTCCATCAGCGGCGCTCAGCGCACGGTGATCTGGACGGCGAGCTCTCGCTTTTCGATAAGGCAGCGCTCGTCCGTGCAGACGCTGAAGGAGAACGTCCCCCCGAGGGTGTGCTCCCCGGCGGCGCTGGGCGTGAAGGGGACCTTCATCACCGCCTTCTCGACCTCCACGGTCGCCTTCTCTTTGCCGACGACGGGGGCTGGGAAGGTGAGCCCTGCGCCCGCCCCGAGCTTCAGCTTGATGGGGTACTCCTCGTTCACCTTGTAGGGGGCCTTGGCCTGGAGGGTGATGATCGCCTCCGCCGCCTCCCCTACCTTCGCCTCCCCCGGTGACGCGATGGAGACCTCGAAAGCCTCCTCTCGGTACGTAGCTTGGCCCGCGACGGGCTCAGCACCTCCTGGGGCGCTGCGCTCCCCCGGCGTCACCCCCTTCGAGGCCGCTCCCGGCCCGTCACCAAGGACGGCCTCCTCCTTCGAGAGCCGCGCGTCGGCGCGGTCGCAAGCGGCGAGGGCCAGCAGCGCGCCGATGAAGATCCCCGCGAGCCGCAGACCTGCGGTGCTCCTGTCGACGAGATGGGAAGGAAATGGAGATGCAGCGGGAGTGGACATGCGGTTCTCGAGAGGGACGTCGCTGACCCAACCCACGAAGGGAGACTCTTCTTCCATCCTGGGCACATACGTCGCAGATGGCCAGGAGTTTCCTCCGCGCCTCCCCCGAGCACAACCGCCCTCGGGCTCGCCGAAGGGACTCAGGCGGACTCAGCGCAGCAGGAAGAGTCCGCCGATGACCAGCAGCACCGCCACACCTCCAGCGAGGATCGGTAGCAGCCAGCGGGGCGGTCCCTGGGGTACCCCGAGCGGACGAAGGTCGTCATCGTCGAGCCGGTGCTGGGCTGCGGCCATGGCCTGGGTCATGGGGTCCAGGGTCTCCGCCACGGAGGCCGCGTCATCGGCCCGCTGGGGCATGGTCGTGGCGGCGCGGAGGCGCTCCTCGGTGACCGCGCCGATCTCCCGCGCAGGCGCCGCGGGGCCCCCCAGGAGCGCGCCCTCGTGGCCCAGGGGGTCGAGCTCGCCGAAGAACTCGTCGACCGCGTCCTGGGGCTCGGTCGCAGGGCGCACCCGGAGCAGGTCGGGCATCTTGCGGTCGATGTGAGCCGCCAGCTCTCGCTCCGGAAGCTCGGCCCACACCCGGTGGTCCCCCTCGAGTCCATAGGCCTGTCCCAGCTCGTCCGCGAAACGGCCGATGGAGCCGGTGCGAACGGCCGCCGACTTCTTCAAGGCGCGCGCCATCACCGGATCCAGGAGAGGCGGCACGGGATACCTACGGTTTGCTCCGGCCTCGCTCGGCGCCGGCGGCTCCTTCGTCAGGATCTCCACCAGGATCCTGGGCCCGTTGTCCCCGGGAAAGGGCACTCGCCCCGTGATGCACTCGTAGGTGATCGCCGCGAGGGCCCACACGTCGGCGCGTTGGTCGAGGGTGTCGAGCCCCTGCGCCTGCTCGGGCGCCATGTAGAAGGGCGAGCCGATGGTCGTTCCCATCACCGTGAGCCTCGTGGCGCCGTCGGCCGTGTCCTTGACAGACCCGAAGTCGAGCACCTTGACGCGATCACCGTCCGGCTGCTGACACAAGAAGATGTTGTCCGGCTTCAGATCCCGGTGCACGAGCTGCCGCTCGTGCGCCCAATCCAGCCCCACCGCCACCTGACTCGCCATCCGCACGACGCGCCCCGGGTGGAGCACCCCCTCGCGCTTCAGGGTGGCGCTGAGCTCCTCGCCGTAGAGGAACTCCATCACGAGGGCATACGACCCATCGTCGGTGGGGCGGAAGTCATGTACCTCCACGATGTGCTCGTGGGGCAGCTCTCCGCTCACTTCGAACTCACGCTTGAAGCGCTCGACCTGCACGGGGTCTTGTGCGACCTCGCCGTGTAGGATCTTGAGCGCCACGCTCCGGCGCTCCGCGAGGTCCAAGGCCTCGTACACCCGCCCCATCCCACCGTCCGCCACGACGCGGCGGACCTGGTAGCGGTCGAACAAGACCGCGCCGACGCGCTCGTCGCTCGCGTCGGTAGGAGGCGGCGCCTGAGTCGCTCGCGTCAGCTGCGTCCCCTCGACAGGGCAGAACCCTGCGTCGTCAGGGTATAGGCGGCCGCACTGTGGGCAGGCTTTCACGAGGGCCGCCTCTCACGACCTCAACCGGCCTGATCGACCGACGTGTCGGTGCTCTCGGGCTCAGCGCCGTCGGCTCCCTGCTCTCTGCTCTGAGGTGGGGCCACCTCGAAGTAGAGGATGCGGTTGCAGCTCGGACACTGCTGCAGGGGCTCCCCCTGCGAGATCTTCTGGAACTGCATCGGCGGCAGCGTGATGTGGCACGCCGTGCAGCCGCCGTTCGCCGCCTCGGCTATACCGGTGCCCCTGCGCTTGCGGATGAGGTCGTAACGCCGAAACAGGACCTGATCGATCTGCCGACCGAGCTCGGCCCGACGGGCGCGCTTCTCCCCTAGCTGCTGCTCGAAGCTCGCGATCTGCTCCGAGGCGGTGCCCTCGGACTCGCCGAGCTCCCCCGCGAGCTCCTCACGGCGCTTGCTCGTCGCGTCCACGTCGCCCTTCACCTCACCCGCCACCCCCACGAGCTTCTCCATCTCGTGTTCGCGGTCTCGGTAGAGCTTCCGCAGCTCTTCGAGCTCCCGCTGGGCGGCGTTGGCTTCGCGCTCGTTACGGCAACGCGCTAGCTTCTCTCGCGCTCGGTCTACCTGAGAGCTCATCTGGCGCAGCTCGGCCAAGAGCTGCGAGCGCGTCTTGTCGAGCTCCTGAATGCTCTCGGAGTTCAAGCGAACGCGGTTCTCGAGCTCCTCGAGCAGGGTGCGCTTGCTCTCGATGGTTTCTCGCTCGCGGTTCAGCCCCCCCTCGAGCTCTGCCAGCTCGACGTCCAGGGCTGCCAACGCTTTGAGAACTTGGATTTGGGCTTCGATACTCACAGTGTTTTCTTGGCTCCTTGCCTGGAGGCCCGCATCTCCAGGCTCCTGCGTTAGCACGTCCCCGCGCCGATGGCGCGTCGTGGGCCCACCTGGGTTCGAACCAGGAACAACCCGGTTATGAGCCGGGGGCTCTGACCGATTGAGCTATGGGCCCGCGGTCCCGCGAAGAGCCACCCCCTTCCACCCACGAGCAAGTCGGACGGCGCCCCACCGCGGTTCGTTGGCCGTCCGAAGCTCCCGAGCGGCACACCCCCGAAGCGCAGTCTCTTCCCTCGAGGGACGGGCGCACTCAGAGGATGGCTCCACACGAGCTCCACGCCGGCAAAGCTAGTCGAAGCCGGGGAGCTGAGCAACCGCCGGCACATGGATGTGCGACGCCGGGCGCAATGACGCCGGAAGAACGAGAAACCTCGCGGCAAGCTGTGATATGTCGGCAGCCCCATGCAGAGCCTGGTCGTCACGGGTGCGACGCAGCACAACCTGAAGAACGTCTCCTGCGAGCTGCCCCGCAATCGGCTCGTGGTCATCACGGGACCGAGCGGGTCCGGCAAGTCGTCGCTCGCCTTCGACACCATCTATGCCGAAGGGCAGCGCCGCTATGTGGAGTCCCTCTCCGCCTACGCGCGGCAGTTCCTGGATCAGCTGCCCAAGCCGGCGGTCGCGAGCATCGACGGGCTCAGCCCAGCCATCGCGATCGAGCAGCGCGCCCTCGGCAAGAGCCCGCGCTCGACGGTGGGCACCGTCACGGAGATCGCCGACTACCTGCGCCTTTTGTTCGCCCGCGTGGGGGTGCCCCACTGCCCCATCTCGGGCAAGGTGCTGAAGGCATATACGGTTCAGGAGATCGTCGATGCCATCGTCGCCCGCGGTGAGGGCACGCGCGCGGTGCTGCTGGCGCGCGTGGCGCGGGGCGAGCGCGGGGAGCTCTCGGAAGAGCTGCGCCGCCTGCGCCGGGAGGGATACGTTCGCGCGCGCATCGACGGGGAGAACGTCGATCTCGGCGAGGACCTCCGGGTCGATCCGACGGTCCCGCACGATCTCGACGTGGTGGTCGATCGCATCGTGGTCCGGGACGACATCAAAGGACGCCTCACCGACTCGGTCGAGCTGGCCTTGAAGCTCGGTGAGGGCACGGTGCTCGTCGATCTACTCGACGGCAGCGAACCGCTGGTCATGAGCGAGCGCCACGTCTCCTGGGAGCACGGCATCACCCTGCCTCCGCTGGAGCCGCGCCTCTTCTCGTTCAACAGCCCCCATGGCGCTTGCCCGGAGTGCGGCGGCCTGGGGCTGAAGTCCGCGGTGGACCCCGCGCGCATCGTGCCCGACGAGACGCGGACCCTGCGGGAGGGGGCGGTGGCCGCGTTCGGTCGGCGCGGCTCGATGGCGACGGCCACCGAGGTGCACCGCGCCGTCGAGATCCTCAAGATCGATCCGGACACGCCCTGGAAGGAGCTCCCCGAGGTCCAGCGCAACGCGCTCCTCCACGGCGAGACGAAGCGTAAGGTCGCCTACCCCGGCATCGTGGGTCGCCTGGAGCACATGCTGGAGACGGGCGGCCTCGAGGAGGGGGAGGAGCCCGAAGAGGGCGCCGTGGGGCCGGAGGATCTGAGTCGCTTCATCGTCACCCAGACCTGCCCCGCCTGTGAGGGCATGCGCCTCCGCCCCGAAGCGCTCAGCGTGAAGGTGGCGGGTCACCACATCGGCCAGCTGTGCCGCATGTCGCTGCGCAAACTGCGCCAGTTCTTGAGTGAGGTGCTCCAGGGAGACCAGCTGGGCGGGCGTGAGGCGGCCATCGCCGAACCGCTCATCCGCGCCATCGCCGAGCGCCTCGGCTTCCTCCTCGACGTCGGCCTCGATTATCTGACCCTCGATCGGGCGGCGCAGACGCTGTCCGGCGGAGAAGGGCAACGCATCCGCTTGGCGACGCAGATCGGCGCGTCTCTGGTGGGCGTCCTCTACGTGCTTGACGAGCCGAGCGTGGGTCTGCACTCCCGCGACAACAATCGCCTCCTCGAGGCGCTGCGTCGGCTCGTCGTGAAGGGCAACAGCGTGCTCGTCGTCGAGCACGATCGGGACGCAATCCTCGCCGCCGACTACGTCGTCGACATGGGCCCTGGAGCGGGCGCTCACGGCGGGCGCATCGTCGCCGAGGGCACCCCCGAACAGCTCACCACGAACCCCGACTCCGTCACCGGGCCGTACCTCTCGGGGGCCAAGCGCCTGCCCATCCCCGCCCAACGTCGCGCGCCCCCACCGGAGCGGCTGCGGGTCGTCAACGCTCGCGCACACAACCTCAGGAACGTGACCGTGGAGGTGCCCCTGGGCCTCATCACCTCCGTGACGGGCGTGAGCGGCTCGGGCAAGAGCAGCTTGATCGTCGACACCTTACTCAGCGCCACCCGCGCCAAGCTGTACGGCGCCAGCGGCTGGGTGGGCCCCTGTGACGCCATCGAGGGGCTGGAGCACATCGACAAGGTGATCAGCATCGATCAGGCCCCGATCGGTCGAACGCCGCGCTCCAACCCCGCCACGTATACGGGCATCTTCACCCACCTGCGCGAGCTCTACGCCACGCTGCCGGACGCCCGCGCGCGGGGCTACAAGCCAGGCCGCTTCTCCTTCAACGTCAAGGGCGGCCGCTGCGAGGCGTGTCAGGGCGACGGCGTGCTCCGGGTGGAGATGCACTTTCTGCCGGACGTCTACGTCGCTTGCGATGCCTGCGGGGGGAAGCGCTACAACCGCGAGACCCTCGAGATCCTCTACCGAGGCATGTCGATCGCCGACGTGCTCGAGCTCACCGTCGACGAGGCCTACGATCTGTTCCAGCCGATCCAGCGCATCTTCGACAAACTGACGGCGCTCCGACAGGTGGGCCTCGGCTACATCCAGCTGGGCCAGCCCGCGACCACCCTGTCCGGGGGTGAGGCTCAGCGCGTGAAGCTCGCCAGCGAGCTGAGCCGTAAGGCGACGGGGCAGACGCTCTATGTGCTCGACGAGCCGACCACCGGGCTCCACTTCTCGGACATCGAGCTGCTCACCCGCGCGCTGCTCGATCTGCGCGACGCGGGCAACACGATCGTCCTCATCGAACACAACCTCGAGGTCGTGGCGTGCTCGGACTGGGTCATCGACATGGGCCCCGAGGGCGGCGAAGGGGGCGGCAGCGTCGTCGTGGAGGGGACCCCCGAGGAGGTCGCCGCGTGCCCGGAGAGCCACACGGGTCGCGCGTTGCGGGAGGTCTTGGACGGCACCCTCTACCGGAGCGCCGTCGCCCCCCGTGCGGCCAAGACCAACTCGAAGGCCGCCTCGAGCAAAACCGCCCCCTCGGAGAAGGCCTCCTCGGAGAGGATCCCAGCCAAGGCGTCGACGGCGAAGGCCAGCTCGAGCAAGACGCCGAGCGCCAAGAGCTCCTCCTCTGCAGGCAAGGGCTCTGCGGGCAAGAACTCCACGAGCCCGGCGTCCACCGGGAAGGGCTCTGCGGCGAAGGCGGCTGCGACGAAGACGACCTCGGCGAAGGGCGCGGCAAATGCCAAGGCTGCGCCGGCGGCCCGCTCCCGAGCGGGCGCGAGCGCGGATCGCCGCCGGAGTCGCTGACTCTTCACGCGACGGCTACGACGGCAGGCGAACGACGCCAGCCCCGGAAGCGCCGCCGAGGAGCTCCTGCTCGAGGGGCTTCTTCGCGGCGCCACGGGGCTTCAGGGGGCCTTCGGGGGCGTCGAGGTGGATCGCTCCCGCGAGGGGAGCTCCCGTGACGAGATCTGCTCAGCCGAAATCGCGCTCGACGCGCTCTTGGTCTTCCTTGCAGCGGATGCAGAGGGTCGTCTCGGGGCGAGCCTCGAGGCGCTTGGCGGAGATCTCCTCCCCGCAGTCCTCGCACACGCCGTAGCTCCCGTCCTCGATCCGCTCGAGCGCCTTCTGGATCTTCTCCAGGAAGACCTTCTCCCGGCCACGGAGACGAAACGTGAACGACTGGAGGTACTCACTGGAGGCCAGATCCATCTCGTCCGGAAGATCGTCCGCGTCGAGGGTCATATCCTCGTCGAGGGTCTGCTGCGCGCGGCGCAGAATGTCCCGCTGCTTCGCCTCGAGGAGGTCCTTGAACTTCTTCAGTTGGGCCTTCGTCATGGTGTGGGCCTTCGTCGTTCGGCACGCATCGTTCGGCCGTTGCTTGTCGTCCGGGCGCCTGGGCGGGCGCCGCCCCGGCCATTCGGGCCGGCTAACATAGGTATCGAGTTTCTGAACGTCAACGGTCCCCGGGTGGGCCGCCCTGCCCCTATCAGCGGCCCCCATCCGCGCGGAGACCACCTCCACCCACGCGCTGGACGGCGCGGGGGGGACAAAGCGCCACCGCGTCGATTCCCCTTCGCGCGGCTGCTCTCGGGAGCCTGGGGCGCTGTTCAAGCAGGCGCCGCGGTCCCGAGATTCTTGGAGTGTGGACCCGCTGGCCCCCGATGCAAGTCGCCCGGCGCACTTGCCGCCAGGCTCGCTCCTGGGCTGGCCTCCTGGGCTGGCCTCCTGAGGGCGTAGGACTCAGCGCCCTTCCTGGTACGCGCGCACGGCGTTCACGATGGAGTCCGCCAGGCGCTGACGGTAGTCCCCCTGATTGAGCCGGCGCGCCTCCTCGTGGTTCGAGATGAAGGAGCTCTCGAACAACACGGAGGGCATCCGCGCCCCGGCCAGCACGTAGAACCCCGCGCGGCGCACCCCATGATCCCGCACGTGGTCGTACTTCAGCCCGAGGGACGCGCCCGCCGCGCGCTGCAACAAGAGCGCGAAATGTTCGGAGGCCTGGAGGCGTTCGGCGTCGTTGACGCGACTCAGGGCGTTCGCGAGCTCTGCAGCGGCGGCTTCCGTCGACGCGTTCTCACGCGCGGCGATGCGGGCCGCCAAGCGGTCCTTGGACGCGTCGAGCACGAAGGTCATGACCCCGCGCTGGTCGGTGTCCTCGCTTGCGTTGCAGTGGATGGACACGAACAAATCGGCGTTGAAGGCGTTGGCGCGAGCGGCCCGCTCGTCCAGGGGCACGAACACGTCCGTGTCCCGCGTCAGGAGCGTGGAGATCCCCACCTCCCGGGCGAGCAGGGGCGCTGCCCGGTGCGCCACGTCGAGGGTGACGTCTTTCTCCCGCAGACCGTTAGGTCCCAATGCCCCTGGGTCGCTCCCGCCGTGCCCTGGGTCGAGCACGATCCGCTGGATGGTCCGACGCGCCGCGAGCCGCTCGGGAGGATCTCGGCTGACGTCGATCACCAGGCGAAAAGGCTGCGGTAGGTAAAATACACGATGATATACGGGGCGCGCGAGGTCGAGCACCACCCGCGTCCCGGTCTCCTGCTGCCCGACCCGCGTGCGCCGCACGAGCCCGCCCACCTCAAACTGCTGGGGTCCCTCGTAGCTCGCCTTCGAGACGTCGACGAAGAGCCGGGGCTCCTGACCCTCACGCGCCTCGAGCACTCCCACGTGAAAACGGGTGGGATGGCTGAGGTGAACGACCACCCGCGCGGTGTCCTCCGCTCCATAGGGCTCGACGCGCGTGATCGTCGTCGGGGCGTCGATGGCTCGCTCGAGGAGCTCGGGGACGACGACGTGGGAGTGGCCCGGGGAGGCGCTGTGCCCCGCTTGGGTGTTGGCGAGGAGCCGCTGCAGCTCGCCATCCTGGGGCCGATGGCTCGCCAGGGCCGCCAGCGCGGCCTCAGCTCGCTCGCGGCAACCGTGGGTCGGTTCGCTCCGGGCGACCACGTAGACCTCGCCGTAGGCGCGCTCGGGGCTCCCCTCGAGCTCCGCCCGGAGGAGCGCCGCGCGCAGAGCCCCATGACAAGCGCCTGGCCAGCTCAGGGCGGAGGCCGATGTGAGGAGCTCGAGGGCCTCGAGGGCGTCCACGCGCTTGCCCTGCCGGCGCCAAACCCCTTCGCGCAGCTCGGCCGCCTGTACGAGGAGCGGGCCCGCCGCGATGGCCTGCTTGCCTTGCGCCTCCAGGGCGAGCGCGTCCGCGCGCGCCACCAGGACGAAGCGGTTCTCGACCCCGTCCTCCTCCGGGGTCGTCGCGGGCTCGTGCCCCGCCGCATCCACCGACGGCTCGGGGTCTCGTCGGCAGCTGGCAGCTCCGAGGGAGAGCGACGCGGCAGCACCGAGCGCCACGATCCATCGACCAGAGCGTCGCGAGAAGAGCTCCGGGGAGAGACGCCGGAACGGGAGCATGTACGCGGGGGTGTACCGCGAAACGCCTTCAGGAGCGAAACCGAGACCCTCGAGACGGGTCATGAGGCCCCAGCGCGGACGAGCCGTTCAGCCCCTGGAGCGTGGTGTATGGAAACGTCTCCGCCCGATCCGCAGGTCGGCGCTGCCGCCCACAGCGGCGCCTTCGATCGACGCCTGGCAGAACGGCTCGCCCAACGCCTGCGCCCGCCGTGGGGCCCCGGGGGGGGCCCCCCGCCCCGGCCCGCCGGG
>JAEWOQ010000442.1 GCA_023460875.1 Pseudomonadota bacterium | reverse complement strand
CCCGTGGGCGCTCGATGAGCTCCACCTTCAGCTGCCCCGACGCCACCGCCGCACGAAGCGTGTGCGTCAGCTCACGACGATAGAGATCGCCGCTCGGCTCGAAGGGGCTGTAGATGCTCTCTCCAGGATAATCTCCGGGCAGCAACCCCTGGGGCGGGCGCCCCGTGAGCGCCTCGAACAGGTGGTTGAGCCCGTTCCGATGCCACGGCTCATGCGAGTTCGACAGCAGGTTGTGAACGAGCCCCTCCAGCTCCCACAGGGCCCGCCCCGTCGGCGGCTCCTCTTCGCCGCTGCCCAAGCGGAGGCGCACCTCCACGCCGAAGGGCGTCTCGAAGAGCCACTCGCTTCCCAGCATAACGGCGCGAGCATAGGTCGCCATAGCCCCTCTTGGGAACAGGTCTTCCAGCGTCCCCGTCGTGGACCTGGGCTCCTCCGACCCGCGCGGGCCGAGCCGCGCGGGTCACGGCGGAGGTGCGGTGCCCCTCGACGTGCCCCCCGCCCGCGGTGGCGCAATGGTCCAGCGACACCGAACGGCTGCGACAAGAGGCCGTGTTCGGTGCATCCTCCTCCCGTGGCTGAGGTGGTGGCGCAGCTTGGGCGGAGCTGAGAAGCTCCGGGAAGAGAAGCCGCCTGCGCTGCTGCCTGGCGTCGTCAAGAAGGAGGTTCCTGCTGCGGGGGCTACGTCGAGGTGCTGGCTGGGGTTGTCGTGCAGTTCGATGCGGGCACGGGCATTGACTACGTGGTGGCGCTAACAGGCTGTTGAAGAACGTGCCGCGCGAGCCGCTGGCGGCGACGCTCGCTCGCCGTGGTGTCACCAGGACGTCCAGTAGACGAGCGCGGCGCCGCCCGCCTGCGGCACGAAGCTGAGCGCGCTCCCCGCGGCAGATCCCTCGAAGCTCCGCCCGACGGCCCCCCCGATCGCTTCCCCGAGCAGGGCCCCCGACAAGATGTCCGACGCCCAATGGTGATCACCGAGCCACATGCCCGCAGCCACGCCGGCCGCGAGGGGATAGCCGAGCCAGCGCGCCCAGCCGAGCTCCGGCGTCGAGCCACGCAGGGCAGCCGCCGCCGCGACCATCACCGCGGTGTGCCCGCTCGGCCACGCCGCGAGCCCCTCCCGCCAGGGTCGGAAGTGGGTCGCCCACCCCGGGTGCTCGAGGCGATCGGCGGCGTGGGGGTCCCCGCCGCCGTTGGGCCACCCCCGCCCCGTGCCGAGCTTCAGGAGCGCGATCGTGCCCGCCGTGAGGAACACCGCCTGGAGCATGGCGGCTTGCGGCTTCTGCGCCTCACAACTGTCCAACAAGGCAGCGGCGCCGAGGCCGACGATCAGGCCACCCGTGAGCACATAGGGAGCGAGTACGCTGACCGGCTCTGGATCGTAGCTCCCCCCGAGGCGCACCTGCGCGAGCACCCGCAGCTCGTGGTCGGCGCCGCTCGGCGCCAGGACGGCTGGCGTGACCACCGCGCCGGCGGCGAGCAGCAGAGGCTCCACCGCGAGCAGCTCGGCGGCGGACCTCGGGAGACGATCCCACGGAGCCGCAGCCTCGCAGGTGGCCTCCGCCGTCGCCGGCAGAGCGCACGCCAGCAGGAGAGCTCCACCTCGGAGCCACCAGGAGCGCCGAGCCCCTCCCCTCCGACGAAGCCTGCCTCCGAGGCACGCCATCAGCCCAGCCTCCCCGACGCCGACGAACGACCCCCCGCATACGCAAACGGCGAATGACCCACCCCACGCGGAGGGACCAGGAACCCGAGGCGCGCCCACACCGCCGCTTACCACGACCGCGCGCCGAGGCGCGCCCGCGGACCCAGCCCAGCCCCTAGGCGCCTCCCTCAGAACGTCAGCCCCGCCGTCACGGAGCTGCTCGGGATCCACCGGGACACCACCCCCGCCTCCTCGTCGCGGGCGACGAGCACGGGCAGCGCCACCTCGAGGGCGAAGGTGAGGCGGAGGTCCGTGTGACGGAGGAGCTCGAAGCCCCCGCGGGCGCCGAGCCAGGGCGTCTGGTGGACGAAGGCGTCCGTGGCGCCTGCGCCGATGAGCCGAGCCGGCCCGTGGTAACGGGTCAGCTCGTAGCCGAGCACGGGCCCCCCGAAGAGAGACGACACGGCCGCCGGCGACGACCAGAACATCGCGTCCACGGAGAGCGCGGCGCGCAAGGTGGCGCGGAGGTGGGGCTCCGGATCTTGACCGAACAGGAGGGTGAGCCGTCCGCCGAGCTGCAGCGTGTCTCCTTCACGGCGAGCCCCCACCACGAACCCGGGGAGGAACTGGACGCGATCCAGCAGCAGCGCGCCCTGAGCGAAGCCGCCTTCGAAGAGCAGATGCCCACGGGAGAGCTCTCGCGTCTTGTCCTGCAGCCAGCCCACCTGAGCAGGCTCGCGCAGACGGACTGGATCGTTGTGTAACAACACCCGCAGCAGCACCTCGACCACCTGCGCCAAATCTCGGCCGTCCAGGGGCTCCCGGTGGGGCACCTGGTCGTTGATGCGCCCGGTCAGCCACGCACCTCGTCCCGACACGGTGAGCCACTCGATCACCAGCTCCGATTCACAGGCCTCCTGGACCGCCTGGTGCGAGGCGTGTCTGTCGAGCTCGAGCTTCACCAGCTTCTCGAGCCCCGCCTGCTGAGCCGCGGGCGCGATCACCCGCACGCAGGTCCCGATACGCCCCCCTACAGCGGAAGAGGCGGCGGGGGCGGCGGAAGCGCCCGAAGCGGCGACAGAGCTCAGCACCAAGAAAATACCTAGCGTCACGAGCGACGCCCGCACCCCCCGCCCTACGTGCAACCCGCCCCGCTCCCTCGTGACAGCCATGGTGGCCCCACGCTCAGAGCGCCACGCCCACCTGGGCCACGGCCCCGGGCAGCCACGCGCGCACCTGGGCCGCGCTGTTGGCGACATCGAAGACGTAGGTGGGCAGCTGCAGCTCCGCTTGCACGAAGAAGTGCGCGGCGCTCGAGCGCAAGAACTCGTAGCCGACGAGCCCGGTCAGGTTGAGGCCGCCACCGGTGAGCGCCTTGCGGTCCGAGCCCCAGCCCTCGTCGCGTGTGATGCCGCGGAAGATGGCGAGCTCGAAGTCGGCGCCTCCGCCGTAGTAGAACGAGCCGATGCCAGCCGGATCCGCGTAGCGCAGAAAACGCAGACCCGCCTGAGTGCCCCAGGAGTAGTCCACGTGACCGCCCTCGGGGTTCTCTCGCCGGGCGACGCTCTGGGTGCCCAGGTTCAGGCGCACGAAGGCGTCGAGGCCCCAGGAGCGTAGCTTGTAGCGAGAGCCGATCTGCAGGGTCAGCGGCGTGAACAGGCGGGTCTTCGGCGCAGCGGGGGCGTCGATGGCCCCGGCGGTGGGCAGCTCGCCGAGGCGTAGCATGGTCCCCATCGCCGCGACGAAGTGACCCCGCCCGCTCACGGAGCGCAGATGGGAAGAGCTGTCCGCGCGCAGCACGTTCTCGCGGGTGATCGTCTCGGTGATGGGTCGGTCGTAGAGCAGCGCGCGGGCGATGCGCTCGGCGAGCGGCACGAACTCGTCCAGCTGCACCCGGTCGACCTTCTCCTCCCGCTGGTTCCCGGTGTAGCGGGCGAAGACGGTCCAGCCGTCGTCGAGGGTGTACAGCTCGACCGCGAGGCGCTGCTGGCACTCGTCGGCGGCCGCCGCATAGCCAGGCTCGTGGGTGACCTCGTACTCGAGCATCCGCTTCAAGTAGAGCGCGGGATCGAGCTGATCTTTCTGCTCCTTCGGGGCGTCGACCGGGGCGCGCGGCGCTCGAGGAGCGGCCGGTGCGGGGAGCGTGGCAGGAGGCGCCGCGTCCTCTGGAGGCGCGTCCGCGCGCCAGCCGGCAGCGGCGGCGTCCCCTTCCTGGGTGACCCCTTCCTGCGCCGTGTCCTCCGTGTGCTCGGCCGGAGCCGTCTTCACGGCGGCGGTGCGCGGCTCGTCCTCCGCTGCGACGCGCCCCACCCGCGTCCACTCTTTCTCCTGCACCTCGACGCAGACCGTCGTGACGGCGCCCGCCGAACCCCCCCAGAGGAGCGCCGCCAGCGCACCGACGATCCCACGACCCCAAGAAGACTTCTGCATCTCGACCTCCATGTCCGCGGCGAAGCCCGCGCGCGGCTCATCCTCGCGGTCTCCTCTGCAGAAGGTGTGCCATGTCGTGGAGCGCTCCTCCGCGCGCTCGCTGGCCCCGCATCCGTCTGCCCCGACGACCGCAGGGCGTCGGTAGCCCGAGATCGTCCGAGCACGACTGTGCCCACGGCGTCACACCCCAGGGTGGCCCCAGGGCGACACTGTGATGACACCGTGCCCGTCTCTCCGAGCCCCTCAGAACGGGTAGAGGGCCTCTTCCACGCTCAGGCCCGGGAGCTCGATGGCGTCCAGATCCGCCGTACCGAGCCCCGCGGCCTCGGCGAGGAGGATGTGGTTCTCCGCGTTGCTCGACGGCGTCAGAGACCACCCCCGAGGATCGAAGCCCATCGCAGCGGCGCAGACGGCGTCCGTCGCGACCGGGTCGAAGCCGACGGCGAGCAGCCCCGGCGCGACCGGGCTGAGGTTGGGATTCCACGGGCCCTCGCCGCCGCGCATGGAGGTGATCCCGTCGACGATCGAGAGGTGCACCGGGCGCGCGGCGCACAGGTCCGTGATGATCCGAGGCACGCGCTGGTCAGGACCTGCGTCCGCGTACCCGTCGATCTCGCCAGGGAACGCGGCGTGGCCCTCCCGGGCGTGCATGGGGCCGCGGTAACCGAGGGCTGCTTCCCCTGCGTAGGTCTGATCGGAGTAGAGGGAGTTGGGTGTGAGGCCGAAGAGGTTCTTGAGGGAGAGCGTCAGCCCGGCGATGACGTGCTGCTTCATCTTCGCGAGGGAGACGAACACGTCCGTGTCCACGTAGGCTCGGTTGAGCTCGAAGTAGGAGTGGAGCCGCCCGCCATCGGGGACGGAGACGCGCGCGTAGGAGCTGCCCGAGCCGAGGTTCCTGGTGTTCTCGAACTCGATGTTCCCCACGCTGGCCAGGGCGTTCGCGTCCCAACCTGCCATGCCCATGACCTCCGGCAGGCTCGCGGTGAAGGGCGCGGACTCGACGAAGCGCACCCGGCGCGCGCCCGCTTCGAGCAGCAAGGCCGCCAGCGCCACCGCGGTCGAGTCGTGGGTGAGGTAGCTCTCCCCTGGCGGGAGCCCGAAGAGCGAGCTGAACTCGTTCCCCGTCAGGTTGACCTTCACGGTCACGGTCTTGCTCCTCACCAGAGCGGTGAGGCCCCCGATCCGATCGAAGGCGAGGCGCAGCGCCTCCGTCACCACAGAGGTCACATACGACTCACAGCGCACGAGGGCGACCCGAGCCCCCTGGACGCCCGCCGCTCCCCCCGTGGCCTCCGCCCCCGCCGCGCCCCCCGCGCCCACAGGGACGTCACCCC
>JAEWOQ010000441.1 GCA_023460875.1 Pseudomonadota bacterium | reverse complement strand
AGGTAGCCGTGACCCCCTGATACCGTTGCGCGGGATGTGGGCTTCCTGGCCGTCGCGTCCGGAGTGATCGCGAATGGGGACTGCGCGGTCGTCGGCGCGGAGCGACGTGGTCGTTCGACGTGGGAGGCGGTGGCTCAAATGCGCGCGAGGCGACCTCCTTTCGGGGGTCGCCTCGTGCTTCGTTCGAGCGAGAACGTTCGCCAGGCGTCGCGAGCGGGGCGAGGCTAGGAAGGAGGCGCGGAACCTACTCATCGTAGGGGAGCACCGACGACCGACGCATCGCCCCGCGCAGCAGCCTGGCGGACGTTCGATCAGAAGTCGCCGGGGCCGTGGGCGTGCCCCCCGCCGGCTGCCTTCTCTTCCTTGGGCTTCTCGGCCACGAGCGCCTCGGTGGTCAGCATCAGACCCGACACGCTGGCGGCGTTCTGCAGAGCAGACCGCACCACCTTGACGGGATCGATGACGCCCTGGGCGACCAGGTCGCCGTAGTCACCAGTGCGCGCGTTGTAGCCGAAGTTGCCCTGACCCTCGCGCACCTTCTGCACGATGATCGAGCCCTCTTCGCCGGCGTTGCCGACGATCTGGCGGAGGGGCTCCTCGATGGCGCGGCGGATGATGCGCACGCCGACGCCCTCTTCGTCGCTGACCTCGAGGCCGTCGAGGACCGGCTGGCTCCGGAGCAGCGCGACGCCGCCGCCGGGGACGATGCCCTCTTCGACCGCCGCACGGGTGGCGTGCAGCGCGTCCTCGACGCGGGCCTTCTTCTCCTTCATCTCGGTCTCGGTGGCGGCACCGACCTTGATGACGGCGACGCCGCCCACGAGCTTGGCCAGGCGCTCCTGGAGCTTCTCGCGGTCGTAGTCGCTCGTGGTGTTCTCGATCTGGCCGCGGATCTCGGCCTGACGACCCTGGATCTTGTCCTTGCTGCCCGCGCCGTCGACGATCGTGGTGTTGTCCTTGTCGATCTTGACGCGCTTGGCCTGGCCGAGGTCACTGATGGTGACGTTCTCGAGCTTGAGGCCGAGCTCCTCGGCGATGACCTGACCACCGGTGAGGATGGCGATGTCCTTGAGCATCTCCTTGCGGCGATCGCCGAAGCCGGGGGCCTTCACGGCGGCGCAGTTCAGGGTGCCACGGAGCTTGTTCACCACGAGGGTGGCGAGCGCTTCGCCCTCGATGTCCTCGGCGATGATGAGCAGGGGCTTCTGCTGACGGGCGATCGCCTCGAGCACAGGCAGAAGATCCTTCATGTTGGCGATCTTCTTCTCGCTCAGGAGGATGTAGGCGTCCTCGAGGGAGGCCTCCATGCGCTCGGGATCCGTCACGAAGTAGGGGCTCAGATAGCCACGGTCGAACTGCATGCCCTCGACGACGTCGAGGGAGGTCTCGGCGCTCTTGGCCTCTTCGACGGTGATGACGCCTTCCTTGCCGACCTTCTCCATCGCCTCGCTGAGCAGCTTGCCGATGGTCTCGTCGCCGTTGGCGCTCACGGTGCCGATCTGCGCGATCTCGTTGGGATCACGGGTGGGCTTGGCGAGCTTCTTCAGCTCCTCGGTCAGCGCCTCGACGGCCTTCTCGATGCCGCGCTTGATCTCCATGGGGTTGTGGCCGGCCGCGACCAGCTTGGAACCCTCACGGAAGATCGCCTGCGCCAGCACGGTGGCGGTGGTGGTGCCGTCGCCAGCGACGTCGCTCGTCTTGGAGGCCACCTCGCGCACCATCTGGGCGCCCATGTTCTCGAAGCGGTTCTCGAGCTCGATCTCCTTGGCGACGGTGACGCCGTCCTTGGTGACCGTCGGCGAGCCGAAGCTCTTCTCGATGACGACGTTACGACCCTTGGGGCCGAGGGTGACCTTCACCGCGTCCGCGAGCGCGTTGACGCCGGCGAGGATCAGGTTCCTGGCGGACTCTTCAAAGACGATTTCCTTGGCTGCCATGGTTCTGTTCTCCTTCTTCGAACTTACTTTTCAATGACGCCGAGGATGTCATCCTCGCGCAGGATGAGGTGCTCATCGCCCTCGAGCTTGACCTCGGTGCCGGCGTACTTGCCGAAGAGGACACGGTCGCCGACCTTGACGCTCAGCTCGATGCGCTTGCCGTCTTCCATCTTGCCGGGGCCCACCGCGATGACCTCACCCTCGATGGGCTTCTCTTTGGCGGTGTCGGGGATGATGATCCCGCCCTTGGTCTTGTCTTCTTCCTTGACGCGCTTGACGATCACGCGGTCCTGAAGGGGACGAATCTTCGTTGCCATATGACGGTTGCCTCCTGAGATCGGATCGGGCCCCCTCCCCCCCTTCGACCGCAGGCTGACCCCCAGTGGAGATCGCACCGGGTCGGAAGAGGTCGGAGAATGGCCCCTCTGGGGGGCCGCCGGAAGCAGGGCTCCGGCTGAGGCCCCTGGAAATGTTTCGAGAACGCTTCGTTGTTGGCACTCGCGTTCGCTGAGTGCCAGCGGGCGCCAAGCTATCCACTCGCTACGAGGTGTCAACGGCCCCTCCGTGCGAAATTTTCTTTTGAGGTTCCGGACGCCGCGGGCTCTGCGCTTCCGTTCAGGACGGATTCCCGCCCGGCCGACGCCGGGCCGCAGCCTCGAGGGGGAGGCCTGGGCTCTGCGCTTCCGGTCAGGACGGACTCCCCGACCCGGCCCCGTTCGGCCGGCCCCAAGGAACCCAGCGACCGCCCCCGGGACGGCACCCCCACAAAAAACGTCCGGCGCGCCGCAGGGATGTCGAGGCGCGCCGGGGGACCCGGTCGGGTAGCGGTCGCAGGAGCTGCAGGATCAGGGGCAGGCCGCGAGCACCGACCCTCCGGGGTTGTCGTAGACGTTGCCCTTCACCAAGCCGTCGAAGGTGACGTCCGTGCAGCTGAGGCTGCTCGATGCGTTGCCGATGAAGACCCCATGGCCGCCGCCAGGCCCGAGGGTCACGTTGTCCAAGGTCACCTGTGCGCCGTTGTCGACGTAGATCGCCGCGTCGGACGTCGCAGCTCCGGTCCAGGTCGTCGAACCAGCGTGCTCGATGATCGTGTGGGTCAGGCTGTTGGCCGGCGAGTTCGTCTGGAAGCGCAGCCCCTGCCAGAAGCCGGTCTCCACCGCCTCCTGCCCACGGAAGACGACCTCGTTCCCTGCGACGCCGACGGCGGTGAGCGACCCGCCTTCCCGGACCGTGATGCCTCGCTCCTGCGCGCCCTCCAGGACGGTGCCCGCCTCGATGGTCAAGGCTGCCTCCACGTAGAACCGATCGAGGATGACGTAAGGGACGCCCAGGTCCTTCCAGGTGGCGTCGCTGCCGACGGTGTTGGTGTTGCCGAGCACCACGTGGACGGCATCGACGTCGTTGCCAGTGATCGTGCTCGTCCCCGAGAGCTCACCCACGCGCTCCGGGTGGAGCAGCATGGCGCGGCCGCTCTCCGTGAAGGTGTTGTTGGCGAAGCCCGGGAGCCGGGCGTCCGCGGAGGCCCAGATGCCGTAGCTCTCGTTGTTCTTGAAGGTGGTGTTGGTGATCTGCGCCGCGGAGATGCCGCCCATGTAGATGGCCGTCACGGTGTCGGCCCGACCGCTGAAGGTCGTGCTGCCCGTGTCGGAGATCTCGCAGAAGTCGAAGGTCGCCCCCACCTGAACCGGGTTCCCACCTCCTCCGGCTTGGATCGCGATCCCCTTCCAGTACCCTCGCGTGGCCGCCGCCCCGCGGAAGACGATCGGCGCGTCCTCCGTCCCCTCCGCCGTGAGGGTGCCGCTGCTGCCGAGCACGAGCTCGGTGTTTTGAGCGAACTCCAGCACCGCTCCCTCTTCGAGTGTCAGATCCCCTTGCACGTAGACGCGGTTCTCGAACCGGTACGGGACCTCCAGCGCGGCCCAGGTGGCCTCGCCGGTCTGCGTGTTCGTGTTGCCGAAGGCCACGCGCACGTGCTCGTTCGCGTTGTCGGAGAACACCGTCTCCCCGCCGAGGCCTTTGACGACGTTGGGGTGCAGGAACGCGGGTGTTTCGTTGTCCGCGAAGGTGCCATCGCGGAACGTCAGCGCGACGTCCTCGAAGGCCACGAGGCCATGGCTCTTGCTGCCACGGATGCTGACGCCGTCCATGGCGAGGGTGGTCGAGCCGTCCAGGTAGACCGCGGCGCCCGAGTAGTTGGCGCCGCTCCAGTTGACGCTGCCCGCGCCCTCGATCTCCAGGTGCTCCCAGACGTTGGCGCTGCCCTGGCTGTCCTGGAGCCGAATGCCCTTCCAGGTGACGAGGGGATCCTGAGGCACGAAGCGCACCGGAGCGGCGCTCGTGCCAGCGATGCGCAGCGTGCCTCCGGAGCGGACGTGTACGGACAGGCCCGTCGCGAACTCCAGGGACACCCCCTCCTCGATGGTCACCGTGCCATCGTCCAGGGTGAGGTTCTGATTGACGACGTAGCAGCTCCCCGCTTCGAGCGTCGTCCCGCCGACGAACTCCGAGTTCGTGAGCTCCGTCGTCTCCGCGCAGGGCTCCGGGCCTGCTCCGCCCTCCCCACCGGCGCCGCCATCGCCGCCAGCGCTGCCCCCGGTACCTCCAGTGCCTCCGGTGTCATCCACGGAATCCTCACCGCAGGCTGCGGCCAACATCGAGGCGACCAGCACCAAAGCAGCACCGAACATGGGGAGCGCCCCGTTGGGCGAGCGGAATTTTTCTACTTTCATAAACTCGGCTCTATAGCCGATCGAGCCACTCCAAGCCAATCACCCAGCCGGGTACCCGCCCAGGCACCGTCCCCGGCCAACCGGCCGCCCTCTCACCACCCAGCCCTCCCGAACCACCCCTCCGCAGCACTTCCAAGAGGCGCTCCCAGGCAAATTCTTGCCGTTAAAGAAAGCGCTTCCAGGCAAATCTGCGCCGTCCGGAGACCGCGCCGCATCGCCCCCGCTACGAAATCGGGGTAATTTCTCAGGGTGGACAGTTGTTTGCGTGCGTCCCCGTCCCCTCCCCCTGCCAGCGATGGTCTTGCCAGCACTAGTCCTGCCAGCGCTGGCCGCGAACCGGTGCGGTGCGGCTCGAAGCCCGGCACCCTCCGGGGAGCGCGGGGTGGGGCGCGGCGGCGGAGCGCCCGCACAGGAGAAGAGAGATGACGAGTGCATTCCATCTTGGCGCGAACGTCGACGGCTTCTTCCGCGAGATCGTCGAGTCGGCGGCGGAGCAAGAGAGCGTCGAATCCACCGACTTGGGCCTGGCCTACGTGACGTCGCTGCTCGCGAGCTACGTGCGGCTGAGGTCCGAGGATCGCGCGCTCCTCGGGGAATCGCTCACGTTGGCCCTGCACCAGGCCGTGCTGGCGAGCGGGGCCGAGCGCTTCGAGCGGCTGCGCTCGGTCGGGGACGCGGTCCTTTACGCGAGCGGCTTCTTCTCGGAGCACCTCTCCGCC
Organism: Pseudomonadota bacterium; assembly: GCA_023460875.1. Lineage (GTDB taxonomy): Bacteria > Myxococcota_A > Polyangia > Polyangiales > Polyangiaceae > NIC37A-2. Next base: position 11,571 of record JAEWOQ010000441.1, on the reverse strand, counting down.
AGGGGCGTCTCCCTGCCCTACGTGCGCGGGCTCGGGGCTCGCGCCTACGCCCTGGCCGGGGGGACCCTGACGGGCGCTCGCGATCTCTTCCAGGAGCTGGCGGATCGCTTCGATAACTACGCGCGCCTGCTCGGCGTCGTCAGCGACACCGTAGCGGCCACCTCCGCGGCGTCGTCCCCTGCGGGGACCCTGCGCCTGTACGAGCGCTGGATGCGCACCCGCTCGCCAGCGGCGGCGGACGCGCTCATCGAGCGCGGTCTCTTGCCCCTCGCCTCCAAGGGCACGCTGCACTGACTGGACACGCTACGCTGGTCAGACACGCTGCGCTGGTCAGGCGCGGGCTGGTCAGACGCGCGCTGGCCGGGCGCGGGGCGACTGGGCGCTCGGGGCCCGCGTGCTCACCTGGTCGCGTCGGGTTATAGCAGGCGAGCGTAACCCCGAGCCCCGCCCCCCGAGCCCTGTGACTCATTCGACTGGCCCCTTCCTCGTCCCGACCCGCGGTGCCCGTGCGCTGCCCCTCCGCCCAGGAGCGGAGTCGTGATGCACACCGACGCCACCCCTGCGGCTGGGCCGCCGGAGCCCGCGGCCGCGCCGTCGCACGTGGAGCCCGGTGCGCGCTCCACCACGACGACCGGGCGCCGCGTGTGGCTCGTCGTGGCCGCGCTCTCCTTCGTGACCCTGGGCGGAGCGGCGCTCTTCACCTGGCGCGGCGCGGCCGAGCCCGAGGCTCCCCAGCGGGCCGAGCTGAGGGTGCCCGTCGTGCAGGCGGGCACTGCCGTCTCGGGCTCCATTCCATTGGTCGGCGAGTACCGCGGCGAGCTCATCGCGGAGGCCGCCGAGCTGGCCGCCCGGAGCAGCGGGCGCCTGCTGTTGGTCAACGGCAAGATCGGCGACACCTTCTCGAAGGGCGATCTCCTCGCCCGCATCGACGCCTTGGAGCCACAGCGGCAGCTCGCCGAGGCCTCCGCGCAGCTCCAGGCCGCGGAGGCGGCCCAGCAGCGGGTCGACGCACAGCTCGCGGCCGCGCACATCGAGCTGGAGCGCGGCCAGCGCTTGCGGGCTGAGGCGCTCATGTCCGAGCAAGAGCTCACGGCCCTCGGCTCTCAGGTGCGGGTGCTCGAGGCGGAGATCGGCGCCGCGAAGGCCCAGAAGGCCTCCGCTCAGGCGCGGGTGAAGCTCTTTCGTGAGCAGATCGCCGACGCGCGCTTGATCGCGCCCTTCGACGGCGCCATCGCCGAGCGGTACCTGGATCCGGGCTCCAACGTGCAGCCGAACACCCCGATCCTGCGCCTGGTGCGGCGCGGCCCGCTGCGCGCGCGATTTCGCGTGCCCGAGCGGGATCTGCGGCACCTGCGGCCAGGCAGCGAGCTCCACGTCACGACCCAGGCCACGTCGACCCAGGAGTTCCCCGGCACCCTCGAGCGCGTCTCCGCGGAGGTGTCGCGGACGGATCGCACCCTCGCCGCCGAGGGGCTCCTGGCGGAGGAGCACGACGTGCTGCGGCCAGGCATGTACGCGCACGTCAAGCTCGTCTTCGGGACGCTCGACGACGCGACGCTCGTGCCGAGCTCCGCCGTGTTCGAGCGCATCGTCGACTCCAGCTCGCCCGAGACCTCCGTGTTCGTGATCGAAGACGGCAAGGCGCACCGCAGGCCCGTCACCGTGGTGGGCCGGCACGGCGACAGCTCCGCCGTGGAGGGCATCGCCGTCGGGGCGGCCGTCGTCAGCTTCGGGCACGAAGCCGTCCGGGACGGGGGACCCGTCCGCGTCGTCGAAGAGAAGCTCCCTTGAACGGACTCATCCGGACATCAGTGGTCAGGCCCATCGGTCTGACCATCATCTATCTGGCGGTCGCCCTCTTCGGGTACGTCTCGCTGCAGAAGCTCGCCATCGATCTGCTGCCCAGCGTCGACGTCCCCTGGATCTCCATCACGACCAGCTACGACGGCGTGGCCCCGGAGGAGATCGAGACGCTCATCACCCGCCCCATCGAGCAGGCGGTGTCCACGGTGGAGGGCGTCGAGCGGATCGAGGCCACCTCGGCGGAGGGGCTCAGCCGGGTGCAGCTCCAGTTCACTTGGGGCAAGGACGTCGGCGAAGCCCTCGACGACGTGCGGGTCGCCATCGACCGGGTGCGCGCCCGCCTCCCGGACGGCTCGGACCCGCCGAGCGTCTTCAAGTTCGACCTCGCCTCCATGCCCGTCGCCTACCTCGGCGTGACGGGCACGGGGGATCCGCGGCGCGTCAAGCAGCTGGCCAAGGACGACCTGACCCGCGCCCTCGAGCGGCTGCCCGGGGTGGCCTCCGTAGACGTACAGGGCGGGCGAGATCGGGAGATCCGCATCGAGCTCGACAGCGCTCGCTTGGCGGCGCTCGGCGTAACGGGCGACCAGGTGGCCCAAGCCCTCGCCAAGGAGAACCGCACGGTCTCCGCGGGGGAGATGCTCGACGGCGGTCACGAGGTCGTCATCCGCACGGCGGGGGAGTTCACGAGCGTCGACCAGATCCGCTCGGTGGTGGTGCGCTCCTCGGGTCCCGACGGCAAGCCCATCCTCGTCCGCGATCTCGGGGCCGTCGTCGACTCCGTCGTCAAGGCCAGGAGCGAGCTGTGGATCGACGAGGTGCCCGGAGTGCGCCTGCGCGTCTACAAACAGTCGGGCGCCAACACCGTCGCCGTGGCCGAGGCGGTCCGCAAGGAGATGGACCGGCTCAACGTCATCTACGAGGGGCGGGTCCAGCTCACCTTGCTCTCGGACGCCTCCGAGTTCATCCAGGCGGCCGTCTCGAACGTGCAGTCGAGCGCCGTGTGGGGCGCGGGGTTGGCCGCGGCCATCTTGCTGCTGTTCCTCCGCAGCATGCGGGCCACCCTGGTGGTGTCCGCGGCGATCCCGTTGAGCGTCATCGCCACCTTCGCCCTGATGTTCTGGCAGGGGATGACCCTGAACATCATCTCCTTCGGGGGGCTCGCCCTGGGCATCGGCATCCTCGTGGACGGTGCGGTGGTGATCCTGGAGAGCATCTTCCGCAAGCGCGAGGAGGGCCTGGATAGACAGGAGGCCGCCATCGAAGGCGCCCGAGAGGTGTCCGGCGCCGTCATCGCGGGCACGCTGACCACGGTCGCCGTCTTCGTGCCGGTGGTCTTCGTGGGGGACCTGGCAGGGGTCTTGTTCGGGGAGATGGCGTTGGTGGTCACCTTCGCGCTGATGTGCTCCCTCGCGGTCGCCCTCACCCTGGTGCCGATGCTCGCCGCGCGCCTCCTGGGCAATCCGCGTCCCCCGCGGGTCGCCCTGCTGCGCTCCGTCTCCGACGGACTACAGCGCGTCATGAACGCCTCGGACGCCTGGTACGGCCGCACCATCCGGGCGGCGCTGGCCGCTCCCTGGGCGATCGTGGTGGGCGCCCTCGTGCTGCTCGCCTCCAGCCTCTTGCTGGTCTCACGGGTCGGCATGGAGCTCATGCCCCCGTCGGACGAAGGGCGCATGACCGTCTCCGTGGAGCTGCCCCTCGGCACGCCCTTGCCGAGGACGAAGCAGCTCATGCAGCTCGCGGAGGAGCGCCTGCGCCAGCGGGTGGCCCCCGAGGAGCTCGCGCACGTCATCACCAACGCCGGGCCAGAGGCCTGGTGGCGTCCGGGCGGGAGCCACGAGGGGCGGATCGAGCTCGTCCTCGTCCCGGTGACGGACCGCGCTCGTTCCAGCACCGAGATCGAGCAGGAGGTGCACCGCGCGCTGGCGGATCTACCCGCCGCCAAGGTCCAGGTGCGGCAGACGAGCTCCAACGTGCTCAACCGCATCATCCGGGGGGGCGACGACCGCCTGAGCGTCGAGGTGCGCGGCCACGATCTCGCCGCCTCGGACGCCCTGGGGGCCCAGATCGCCGCGTTGCTCCAGGAGACCGCGGGCGTCACCTTCGCGCGGCCGGACCGCGAGCTCGGGCGGCTGGAGCGGGTCCTCCACGTGGATCGGGAGCGCGCCGCCGAGGCGGGCCTCGGGAGCTCGGAGGTGGCCGCCGCCGTGGAGCTGTACGTCCTCGGCCGCGTCGCGACCACCTACCGCGAGCACGGCGACGAGTACGACGTGCGGGTGCAGCTGCGCCCCGAGCAACGTGACCGCTTGGAGCAGCTGCCAAACCTGCCTGTGCTGGCGGGACCGAACCCTGCGGTGATGGGGCTCCAGAACCTCGGCGGCCCGCGCGCGCAGGTGCCCCTGGGTTCCCTGGTGCGGGTGGAGGATCGCAAGGCCCCCTCGTCCATCAAGCGCGTCGATCAGGAGCGCGTGCTCCGCGTCAACGCGGGCATCGGCGATCGCCCCTTGAGCGAGATCATCGCGGAGATCCAGCCGAAGCTAGCCGCCTTGTCCGTTCCCGAGGGGCTCGAGGTGCGGCTGGCCGGCGAGCTCGAGGAGCAGGCGAAGACGTTCTCGTCTCTCATCCTCGGCATCTTGCTGGCCATCTTCCTCGTCTACGCGGTGATGGCGGTGCAGTTCGAGTCCGTGCGGCACCCCTTGGTGGTGATGGGGTCCGTGCCCTTCGCGTTCATCGGCGTGGTGGGGGCGCTCGTGGTCACGGGCACGACCTTCAACATGAACTCGTTCCTGGGCGCCATCGTGCTCGTCGGCATCGTCGTGAACAACGCCATCGTGCTCGTCGACTACACGAACTTGCTGCGTCGTCGCGACGACCTGCCCCTCGTCGAGGCTCTGGTGAAAGCGGGCTCGCGCCGCCTGCGCCCCATCCTGATGACGACTTTGACGACGTTGCTCGGCCTCGTGCCCCTGGCGCTCGGCATCGGCGAAGGCAGCGAGATGCAGACGCCCCTGGCCCGCGTGGTCATCGGGGGACTCACGACCTCCACGTTGGTCACGCTCCTCCTGGTCCCTTGCGTGTACCTCCTCGTGGAGCGCCGCCGGGAACGCGCCCGTCAGGCCGCGCCGAGCACCACACGCGAGAGCCTCGCCGCAGCCGAGTGACGGAGACGTCCGCCCTTAGCCCGTCCTCAGCTGCCGCAGGATCGCCGCGGGGAGCTGCTCGAGGGGCCACTGCTCGTCCGACAGGCCCGCCTGCCACACGGCGCGGGGCATCCCCCAAACCACGCAGCTCGCCTCGGCCTCCGTGAAGATCGTGGCGCCGTGAGCTCGGAGGACCCGCGCCCCCTCGAGCCCGTCGCTCCCCATCCCCGTGAGCACCAGCGCCAGCACCCGGCTCCCGCAGGCGCGAGCCGCGCTCTCGAACAACACGTCCACGGACGGGCGGTGGAGCGTCTCGGCGGGCTCGAAGCCGAGCGCCACCACGAGCCCGCCGTCGCGCCGCTCGATCCTGGAGTGCGTCCCCGCTCGCGCGATGACGACCCGGCCCGGGTCGAGCCGCATGCCCCCACGGGCCTCATACACCTGGAGCGCCGAAGCTCGATCCAGCCGGGCGGCGAGGGCCTCCGTGTAGCCCGGCGGGATGTGGAGCGCGATGACCACGGGGACCTCCAGATCCGCGGGGAGCGCCACCAACAGCTTCGTCAACGCCCGGGGTCCCCCCGTGGACGCCCCGACGACGAGGACGTCGGCGCGGGAGCTGCCTCGACGCGGAGGAGCGGGCAGGAGGGGGCTCGGGCGCTCGTCCGGGACCTCGAGGGTGGCCTTCGCCTCCGCCGCCAGGCGCACCTCCCGCGCGAGCTCTTCCCCCAGGACGTAGAGGCGCCCCGAAGCCAACGCCGTGGGCTTCTCCACCAGCGCGACCGCGCCGAGCTGCAGGGCCCGAACCCCCAGCTCACTCCCGGCGCTCGCGTTGGTGACCACCACGACCGCGGGGGCGCGCTGCTGCGTCGCTAGCGCCTCGAGCACGGCCAGGCCGTCGAACTCCGGCATCATCAGATCGAGGGTGACTACGTCCGGCCCTAGCTCCTCGATCTTCTCGAGGGCCTCGAGGCCGTCGCGGGCGTGGCCCACCACGTCCATCCCCGCCGCGCTCAGCACCTCGCGCACCACCTTGCGCACGAACGCGGAGTCGTCGACGACGAGGACCTTCGCCGCACCGCCTGGCGGATCGCCCGACGTGCCCCTCACCGCACCCCTCACCGCGCCCCTGCCCGGTAGAAGAACAGCCCCTGGCGCTCCTCACAGGTCACGTACGGCTCGAGCCGCATCAGGGACTCGGAGAGCCCCACCCACAGGGTGCCGTCCGGCTCGAGCCGCTCGAGGAGGTGCTGCACCACACGTCGCTGCAGCGCGTCGGAGAAATAGATCAACACGTTGCGACACAGGATCACGTCGAACGTGGTCAGCTGCCGTACGGCAGCCGCGTCCGTGAGGTTCACCTGCCGGAACTCGATGTGCCGCAAGAGCGACGCGCGCACCCTCCCCCCGCCGTCGGTCCGCTCCACCCAGCGCGCGACCAACCCGGGCTCCGCCACGTCCCGGAGAGCGCGTCGGGACAGCTCTCCGCGGCGGGCCCGCCCCAGCGTCCGCCGGCTGATGTCCGACGCCACGATCTCCACCCGCGCGAGGATCCCGCGCTCGGCGAGCAACATGGCCAACCCCAGCGGCTCCTCCCCGGCGGCGCACGCCGCCGACCAGACCCGCGGGATACGACCCGCGGCGCCCGCAGGCGCCAAGAGCTCGCTCACGATGTAGCGCAGCTGGCGCTGCTCCCGGAAGAGATATGACTCGTTGACGACGAGGGAGTCGATGAGCTCCTGCCGCTCCCCCGCCGAGCCCGGGTCGTAACGAAGGTAATAGTAGTAGTCGAGCAGCGAGTCGAAGCCCGCCTCGACCGCGCGCGCCACCAGCTTGCCCTGCAACAACTCACGATCATCGGGCCGATAGGAGATCCCCGTCTCCTCCTCCACCAGCGCGGCGAAGATGACGAACACCTCGGGCGACAGCTCGAGGGGCATGCCACCTACCGCTTGCTCACGGCCGCGCAGACCCGACGCACCTCGGGATCGGGATCCGCGTCGGCCGCGCTCGCCAGCGCGTCGCCCACGTCGTGGCCCCGCAGGCTCGCGAGGCTCGCCACGGCCGCCTTCCGTCCCGCGACCGGCGCGGTGCGGAGCGCCTCGAGGAGGGCCTGCCGAGATTCGGGGCGATGCATGCGCGCGAGGGCGTTGGTGATCACGGGGGCTTGCTCGTCGTCTGCCCACCGCAGGGCTTGCAGCAGGCCGCGCACGCGCTCGGGGGAGTACTTCGCCAGCGCGTCGCCGATGGCCCTCCAGTGGTCGTGCTGGGGCTCGACCGCCAGCCGCACGAGCCTCCCGGTCGCCTCCGTGCTGGGTCGCGCCGCGAGGAAGGCGACGGCCGCGTTGCGCACGTTCTCGTCCTGGTCACGGGCGGCCCGATCCAGGGCGTCGAGCACCTCGGGGGCGGAGAAGCCGGAGAGCGCCGAGACCGCGACCAAGCGGGTGGCCGAGTCCGAGCCGCGCGCCGCCGTCATCAAGAGCTCGAGGTGCTCAGGGCGCCGCGACAAGCCGAGCCCGAGGAGCGCTGCGCGCTGGACGTCCGGCTCCGCGGAGCGAGCGGCCCGGTCCAAATGTTCGCGCGCGGCGGCTCCTGAGAGCTGCGCCAGGGCCTCCACGGCGGCGACGCGCACCTGACCGGCGGGGTCGTCCAGGAGCCCGGCGATCGCCTCCGCGGCGGCGTCGAACCCTATCTTGCCGAGGGACTGACAGGCGTAATAACGAACCCATCCGTCCTCGTCGCCCAGCCCCCGGAGCAGGTGCGAGCTCACCCGCAGGTCTCCGCGGGTGGAGCCGAACGCGCGCATGGCCGCCGCCCGCATGCGCGGCTCCTGGTGCTTCGACGTGGCGAAGAGGCTCTCCAACGCGCGGGGGTCGTCGATGAACGCCAAGCCCTGGATGGCCGCGTCCGCCGTGCGCTGGTCGTCGTCGCCGAGGGCCTCGAGGAAGAGGTCGAGGGCGGACGAGTACCCGAAGTAGCCCAGCACCCGGAAGGCCGCGCGCCGCAGCCGCGCATCGCCTGAGCGGGCGGCGCGCAGGGCCAACCGCTCCGTCTCGGCGCTCCCGAGGGACTGGATCGCCGCGGTCGCCCGCTGTGCGACCCGGGGGTCTGGATCGCCCAGGACCTGGAACAGCGGGCGCACCGCGGCGGGGTTGCTGAGCCTCGCCAATGTCTCGCAGGCCGCCGCGCGGACGCCCGCGTCGGGATCGTCGAGGCACGCCGCGACCGCGTCGATGCCCTGGAGCCGCTCCGGGACCGCTGGCAGCAGCGCCTTCCTCACCTCGCTGCCGCCCTCGGCGAGGGACGTCATCATCGCCTCCGCTGCAGCGCGACCGATCCGCTGGAGCGCGACCGCCGCCGCGCGCGCTACCCGCGGGGGGCCCTCGAGCAGGGTCGTGAGGGTGGGCACCGCTGCCTCCCCTTCCAAGACGCCCAAGAGCCAGCAGCCCGTCTCCTGCTCCGCCGGGCCCGCGCCGACGAGGGTCTCACCGATCCTCCGGACCGCCGCCTCTCGGGCGTGCTCGCGCAGCTGCTCCTCTACGGACCCGGTGTCTCCGAAGCGCTGCACGTGGTGCGCGTGGAGCTCCCCCAGCGCCGCACAGGCGACGCGCACGACCGTGTCGCTCCCCCGAGCCAAGAGCCTCGCCAAGGGCGCCACCGCCCCCGGGTCGCCCGTGCGCCCCCGGCCGCGCGCGGCCTCGAACACGTAGCTGGAGTCGTCCAGCAGCTCGGCGAGCGGCTCCACGGCGCGCGGATCGCCAGTCCGTCCCAGCACGTCGATCGCGGGGAAGGTGCGGAAGAAGCTGCGCGTCTGCACCGCCTCGATCAGCGGCTCGATCACGGCGCGCCCGCCCACGTGGCCCAGCGCCTCCAACGCGGCCACGGCCACGTTATCGTCCTCGTGGCGGCTCAGCCGCACCAGGGTGTCGATGCCCGCCCGCGCGTGGCGGCGCCCAAGGATGACGGCCGCGTCCACCACCACCGCGGGGTCGGGGCGCTCGGCGAGCGCCATGGCTGCTCGCTCCGCCGCTTGGCCGCGACTGGCCGCGAGCGCGTCGACAAGCGCGGCGACCTTCGTCTCGTCGTCCCGGCTGCTCACCAGCGCGCGGACCAGCGGCTCCACCGCGACGTCTCCCAGCTCCGCGAGCGCCCGCACCACCTCCCGGCGCAGGGCCCAGCTCGGCTGCCCGAGGGAGTCGATCAGCTCCCCGATCCCCTCGGCCCCCCGAGCCGCCCTCTCTCGCACCCGTTCGAGAGCCTCCCGCTCGGGACCCGACGTGAAGCGCGGGCGCGGCTCCGAGCCCGACGTCGTGGTGGTCATGCGTCCTCCCGTCGCTCCTCTCCGCCGCGCACCTGCGCGAGGTAGGCGGTCAGGTCTTCGATCGCAGAGGCGTCGGCGAGGGTCGCCTCCCGAAGGTGCCGCAGGTGCTCCGCCAGCTCCTTCGCCTCGCCGTTGCCTCGCCGATCGACGAGGTCCGCCGCGAGCTGCACCACGCCGCGCAGGTGCTGTTGGGTCTCGGCCACGGCCCCGCGCAGACCATCCAGGGCGTCCGCCTGTCGCTCGATGCCCGCGGCGACCTCGGCAGCCAGCTCCTGCTGCCCCTTCGCCGCCTGCGCCAGCGAGCGCCTGCTGCGCCCCTGCTCGTCCATGAGCTGCAGGGTGCGCCTCGCGATCTGTCGCACCTGCTCGGTGCTCTTGCCGAGGGCGCTGGAGCTCTGGGCCTGCTCCTCCATCGCGCGCGCCACGTCGCTGGACAGCCGCCGCACGTCCTGCGCCGCTTGGGCGGTCTCCTTGACGGCCCGGGACTGCTCCGAGAGGGCCCGCGCCGTCTGCACCGTCTGACGCCGCACGTCGTCCATGGCGTGGGCCATCTCCGCTGCGCCCCGCGCCTGCTCCGTCAGGGCGCTCAGGGTCCGCCGGGCGCCCTGGGCGCTCTGCGCGCCCAGCTCCGCGAGCTGACTCAGGCTCCGCACCTGCGCCGCCATCGCCTGGCTCGTAGCGGCCACCAGCTTGCGGATCTGAGCCGCCGACTGCGCGGCGTCCGCCGCGCCGCTGGACTGCTCCGCCATGGCGCGGGCGATCACGCGCGCGTTGGCGACCACCTCCTCGTTCTCCCGGGACAGGACCTTCAAGGTGCGGGCCTGCTCCGCGATCGCCTCGTTGCTCTGCCGGAGCTGCTGCCTCATCTCCGTCGCCGTCTGCGCCAGGGCTTGCGCCGCCGCCCTCTGCTCCGCCGCCGCCGCAGAGCTGCTGCTGGCCTCTCCCCTCACCCGCTGAGTGGCGCGGCTGATGCCTTGCACCTGATCGACCTGCTGAGCTCCGGCGAGCGCCACTTGCTCGACCGCCTCACCAATGCCCCGAACCGCTTCCAAGATCCGCTCGAGCGCGCTGTCCGCCTCCGCCGCGAGCCGCGCCCCCTCGTCCACCGCCTGCACCCCTTGGCGCGTCGTGGTGACGGCCTCCCGCGCGGTGCCTTGCAGGCCGCGCACGATCCGCCCGATGTCTTGACTGGACGCGGCGGCGCGATCCGACAAGGCCCGGATCTCCTCCGCGACCACCGCGAACCCTCGCCCGTGCTCGCCGGCGCGGGCCGCCTCGATGCTGGCGTTGAGGGACAGGAGGTTCGTGCGATCGGCCAGAAAATTGATGGTCTGCACGATGTCGCCGATCTCCTCCGCGCGCTTCCCCATCTCGTCGATGACCTTGACCGAGTCCCCCATCGCCGCGCGGATGCCCGAGAACCCCCCGATGGACCGCTTCACCGTCCCCCCGCCTTCTCTGGCGACGGTCGTCAGGTGCTCGGACGTCCCCCGCGCCTCCCGGGACAGCGCCACGACCCGCTCCGTGGACGTGACGAGCCCTCTCGTCCCCTCCGCCGTCTCCTCCGCCAACCGCGCGATGCGCTCCGCGGCCTCCGCGCTCGCCTGCGACGCCCGCGCCAGCTGCTCGATCGCCGACGTCGTGCCGTCGACGAGATCCCCCGTGCGGCGGCTGGCCGACGCCGTTTGCTCCGTCGAGGCCGCCACCTGGGCGATCCCCGACGCGGTGGACACCATCGTCGCCTCCACGCGGTCCACCTGGTCGGCCACGCCACGGATCGACCGCGCCATCTCCTCGACCGTCGCCGAGGTCTGCTCCACGTTCGACGCCATGTCCGCGGCGTCCCCGGCGACGCGCTCGAGCCCGGTGGTGATCTCACCGACGGAGCGCACCGTCGTGCTCACGGACTCCTCCATCACCCGCGCGTCCTGCTCGAGCCGGGCGATCCCCTTGGACATCTCCTCGATGGTGGCGCCCACCTCCTCGATGGACGCAGCGTTGCTCTCCCCGGACCGGACGAGGGTCTCCGTGGTGGCGCCGAGCTCCGTGGACGTCGCCGCGAGCTCCTCCGCCGCCGTCGCGAGCTCCGCCGCGTTGCCGCTCACCGCCTGCGCCGATCGAGCCGTCTGCTCGACCCCCACGGCGCTCGCGTCGATGGCCTCCGACAGGCTGCGCATCCCCTCGGCCATCTCCTCGCGCGAGGCATCCAGCTCCGCGACCTCCGAGGCCACCAGCGCCGCGCCGTCCGCCAGGCGCCGCCGCTCGGGGGCCCCGACGGCCCCCGGCGCCGCCCGGGCGACTCCGGCG
>JAEWOQ010000440.1 GCA_023460875.1 Pseudomonadota bacterium | reverse complement strand
GGGCAGAGGTGAGGGAGTAGTGAGGTGCGGGGAGGGTGGCGAGGGGGCAGGGGCGCGTCATGAGCAGTGCGTGGATCACGTCGGGGTGCTGGCGCGGTGCGGGCGCGAAGCCGCGCTTCAACTCTTTTCGCTGAGCTGTCGGTTCTCTTCGGCTTCGAGCTCGGCGAGCGCGCGCTCGAGCTCGGCTTGTTCGGCGGGATCGAGGGCGTCGAACTCGCTCGCGCTGCTGTCGACGCGCACGGCCTCCGCCGGCGGGGTGGGCTCTGGGGGCAGGAGCCCCATCTTTCGCTTCAGGGCGATGAGGTCCTCCTCGGAGCCGTGGCTGACCTCCATGTCCTTGAATTTCAGGGCGAGGACGTCTCCGGTGGCTTCTTCCTGGAGCTCCGCGGCCGCCTCCGCCTCCGCCTCCATCTGGTGGATGCGGCCCTCCATGCGATCGAACGCCTCGAAGGCGCTGGCGTTCTTCAAGCCGCTCAGCGTCTCTTGGATGGCCTTCTGGGCCTCCGCCCGCTTCTTCCGGGCGACCAAGAGAGACTTCTTGCGTTTGGCTTCTTCGATCTTGCCGTTGAGGGCCCGCAGCGCGAGCTTGAGCTGGTCGACGGCCTGCTTCTGCTTCTGCCACTGCAGCCGGTACTGCTCGACGATGCCGTCGTGCTCCGCTTTCCGCGCGAGGGCTTCGCGGGCGAGGTTGTCGTCCCCGGCGCGCACGGCCAGCATCGCGCGCTTCTCCCACTCGGTCGCCTTGGCGCGCTCCGCGTCGACCTGCTTGGCGAGGCGCTTCTCATCGGCGATCGACGTGGCCACCTGCTTCTTGGCTTCGAGCAGCTGGTTGTTCATGTCGATGATGATCTGATGCAGCATCTTCTCGGGGTCCTCCGAGCGGCTGATCAGGTCATTGATGTTGGACTTGATGAGTCGCGCCAGGCGACCGAAGATGCTCATCGTTCGTCCTCCGTCGGGGTGTCATCGCTGACGAGCTTTCGCAGTTCGGGGACGTGCTCGGCGAGGGCGATGTCCAGGTCGGCGAGGACGGCCTCCAGCTCGTTGAGGTCCAGGTTGGCGAGCTCCACCGCGGAGGCCAGGACGATGTGGCGCCGGCCCTGGTGGCGCTCGATGCCGTACGCGGCGTGTACCAGCCCGCTCGCGTTGAGCTCCAGCAGGCGGCGGTAGAGGAGGGCGGCGCGCTCCGCGCGCGCGCCGGTGTCCGGTGGGCAGGGGCCGATCTCCGCCTGGACCAGCGCGACCGGCGGCGCGACGCGCAGGGCCACGGGGGGCTGCCCGGGACCGAAGGCGAGGAGCAGAGTCCCGTCCGGCTGGCGCTCGTAGCGCCGCTCGAGGCGGTCCAGGTACATTTCGAGATCCTCCACGGACGTTGCCATCGGCGCGGAGCCTACCACGCTCGCTGAGCGCCGCAGCGCTCTGGAGCGCCGGTGGGCGCGAGCGCCGGGATTATTGCGTCCAGTCTCGCGCCCCGGGCCAGCTCAGGTCGAGGGTCGCGGGCTTCGGCGCCAGCGCTGTCGTCGTGCAGGGACGCGCCCGCTGCGGAGCCCGAGGACCCGGCGAGGCCGCGCCGAGGTTGACCGGCGGCGTTCCCCGCAGTATTGGGCGCCATGTTTCAGCACGGCCTACGCGAATGTCTGACGTTCGATGATGTCCTGCTGGTGCCCGCCTACAGCGAGGTCGTTCCCGCAGAGGTCGACGTTCGATCCCGCCTGACCCGCGGCATCGAGCTGAATGTGCCCATCGTCAGCGCGGCGATGGACTCGGTCACCGAGGCTCGCCTCGCCATCACGATGGCGAGGGAGGGCGGCATCGGCATCGTTCACAAGAACCTTACACCTCACGACCAAGCGCGCGAGGTCGCCGCGGTGAAGCGCGCGGAGAGCGGCATCATCCTGGAGCCGGTGACCGTCGAGCCCGATCAGTCGCTGCGCGACGCCGTCGCCGTGATGCGCCAGCACAACATCTCCGGGGTGCCGGTCGTACGCGGCTCACGGCCGGTCGGCATCCTGACCGCGCGGGATCTGCGCTTCGAGAAGAACCTCGATCAGCCCGTCAGCGCGATCATGACCACGCAGCTGGTCACCGTCGGCCCGGGGTGCCGCGCGGAGGAGGCTCGGGAGATGCTGCACAAGCATCGCATCGAGAAGCTCCTGGTGGTGGAGTCCGGCGAGCTCGTCGGGCTCATCACGATCAAGGACTTGATGCAGGCAGAGCGTAACCCCCTCGCCGTCAAGGACGAACACGGCAGGCTGCGGGTGGGCGCCGCGATCGGGCCCGGCAAGGATCGCCTCGAGCGAGCGGACGCGCTCGTCGAGGCGGGTGTCGACGTCATCGTCGTCGACACCGCCCACGGCCACTCGAAGGGGGTCCTCGACACGGTGCGCGAGATCCGCCAACGCCACCCGAAGCTGCAGCTCGTCGGCGGCAACATCGCCACCGCGGAGGCTACGAAGGCGCTCATCGACGCCGGGGTAGACGCGGTCAAGGTGGGCATCGGCCCCGGGAGCATCTGCACGACCCGCATCGTGGCGGGCGTCGGGGTTCCCCAGATCACCGCGATCGCCGATTGCGTCGAGGCGGCGGAGCCCCACGGGATCCCCGTCATCGCCGACGGAGGCATCAAGTACTCTGGAGAGGTGGTCAAGGCGCTGGCCGCCGGGGCCTCAGCGGTGATGATCGGCTCGCTCTTCGCCGGTACGGACCAGGCGCCGGGTGAGCTCGTCCTCTACCAGGGGCGGAGCTACAAGGTGTACCGCGGGATGGGTTCCCTCGGGGCCATGAAGCGGGGCAGCAAGGACCGCTACGGTCAGGGTGGGACCGCAGACGAGAAGCTCGTCCCGGAGGGCATCGAGGGCCGGGTTCCCCACAGGGGCTCGCTCCCGGCCATCATCGGCCAGCTCGTGGGTGGGCTGCGCTCGGGGATGGGGTACACGGGGAGCGCCACGGTGGAGCAGCTCCGCAAGAACGCCAAGTTCATCCGGATGACGGGGCAGGGTCTCCGAGAGAGTCACGTCCACGACGTGATCATCACCGAGGAGGCGCCGAACTATCACGTGTGATCCAGGTCGATCACGCCGTTGACACTGCCCGAGCGCGCTGCCACATTCCGCCGCGGAGAGATGACCGAGCGGCCGAAGGTGCCTGATTCGAAATCAGGTGTACTCGTGAGGGTACCGTGGGTTCGAATCCCACTCTCTCCGCC
>JAEWOQ010000439.1 GCA_023460875.1 Pseudomonadota bacterium | reverse complement strand
CCACCGCAGCGCCCGTCCAGGTAGCGGCGCCCACCGTGAAGATCGAATCCGCGAAGCTGGCGCTCTTCAAGCCACTGCCCGCGGCGTTCGAGTCACCCGCCAACAACCCCACCACTCCCGAGAAGGTCGAGCTGGGACGTCAGCTGTACTGGGACGCGCGCCTCAGCAAGAACCACGACGTCTCTTGCAACTCGTGCCACATGCTCGACAAGTTCGGCGTCGACAACAAGCCGGTGAGCGAGGGGCACCGCAAGCAGACCGGCACCCGCAACTCGCCCACCGTGTACAACGCGGCGAGCCACTTCGTGCAGTTCTGGGACGGCCGCGCCGCGGACCTCGAGGAGCAGGCGAAGGGCCCCGTGCTGAACCCGGTGGAGCATGGCCTCGAGGACGAGGCCGCCGTGCTCGCGGTGATCAACAGCATCCCCGAGTACGTCGAGGCCTTCGGCAAGGTGTTCTCCGAGGAGAAGGCCCCGGTGACCTTCGACACCTTCGCGAAGGCCGTGGCCGCTTTCGAGCGCACCTTGATCACGCCGGCACCCTGGGACGCCTTCCTGAAGGGTGACAAGAACGCTCTCACCGAGGATCAGAAGAAGGGCTTCCTCGCCTTCATGGACGCGGGCTGTCAGACCTGCCACATGGGGGAGCAGCTCGGCGCGACGATGTATCAGCGCCTCGGCAGCGTGAAGCCCTGGCCCGATCCCCCCGAGGGCAAGGAGCCCGATCTGGGCCGCTACGACGCTACCAAACAGGACTCGGACAAGATGATGTTCAAGGTCCCGGGCCTCAGGAACGTCGCCAAGACCGCGCCCTACTACCACGACGGTTCGGTGGAGGATCTCGGCGCCGCGGTGCAGCTGATGGCGGAGCACCAGCTCGGCAAGACGCTGAGCGACGAGAACGTGCGCCTCATCGTGGCCTTCCTCGAGTCGCTCACCGGCGAGCCCACCGCCGAGCAGATGCGCGAGCCGCAGCTGCCGCCGTCGACGGACAAGACGCCGAAGCCAGATCCCACCTGAGCCTCGCCGCACTCAAAGCAACGAACGGCCCGCCTCGAGCGGGCCGTTCGTCTTTGGGGCCCCCACACGGGGCGCGCATTCAGGCTGCCATATGGCAGCCAGCGGTCGAAGGTGGCAAAGTTGCTGCTCCGAGCTGGGAGCCGAAGGGAACCGCACTCAGGGGTGAGCCATGCTGACCGACGAACAAATCCAAGTGCTTGCGCGCGACATGGAATCGGACCGCGTCGAGAGGAAGGAAGCGTTTTCGCGAGCAGCCCGCGACAGGGTGGCGCAGGCCATCTGCGCCTACTCGAACGACCTCCCCGGTTCCAAGGCTCCCGGACTGGTCATCATCGGTATGAGGGATGATGGGACGCCGACGGGCGAGCCGGTGACGGACGACCTATTGACGAGCCTCGGGGCGCTGCGGAGCGATGGAAACATCCTGCCGCTCCCGACCCTGGCCGTTCGTAAGTTGGTCATCGCTGGAGCAGAGATGGCCGTCGTCGTCGTTCAGCCATCGGGAGATCCTCCGGTTCGGTACGAGGGGTGGGTTTGGATTCGGGTAGGACCGCGCCGGGCCGTGGCGAGTCGCGACGAGGAACGGATCCTCACAGAGAAGCGCCGCGCAGGGGATCTCGCCTTCGATCAAAGGGCAATGTCCGGCGCGACCCTCGACGACCTGGATCTCGAGTTCTTCAGGACCAGCTACTTGCCTTCGGCGGTCAGTCCCGAAGTGCTCGAAGAGAACCAACGCTCCGTGGAGCACCAGCTCAGGGCCCTTCACCTGCTCACTTTGAATAGCGCACCGAACGGGGCCGCGATTTTGCTCTTGGGGAAGGACCCCAGGGTGTTCCTGCCGCATGCTTATATCCAATTCGTGCGTTTCAGTGGCTCGGACATGACGGCTCCGATCGTCGATCAGAAGGAGCTCTCAGGTCGACTGGATGTCGTCCTCCGACAAGCTGAAGACCTCGTGCGAATCAACATCCGCACGGCGACTCTGGTGGAAGGCAACGTGACGGAACAGCGACGACCGGACTACCCGCTCGCCGCCCTCCAGCAGCTTCTCCGCAACGCGGTCATGCACCGCAGCTATGAGGTTCACGCGCCCATATCCTGGTATTGGTTTTCGGATCGCATCGAGATCCACAGTCCGGGGGGGCTCTACGGCAGGGTCACCCCAGAGAACTTTGGGCAGACACCGGGGGCGACGGATTACCGCAACCAGGTGCTTGCGGCGGGACTCAAGGTCACCGGGTTCGTGCAGCGCTTCGGTATGGGCCTCCCCCTCGCGCGGCAGCGATGCCTGGAGAACGAGAACCCACCGCCCGAGTTCGAGTTCCAGCCATCGGCCGTCTTGGCGCTGGTGAGGAGGGCCCCGTGACCACGATCGCCTTCTTCAACAACAAAGGTGGTGTCGGCAAGACATCACTCGTCTTTCACCTGACGTGGACGTACGTGGACGCGGGCAAGCGCGTCTTGATGGTCGACTTGGATCCGCAGTCGAACCTCACCGCCATGTGCCTGAGCGAGGAGCGCCTGGAGGAGCTGTGGGAGCCGCCTGGGGGGAAGCGGAAGTCGATTCGAGGAGCCGTGCAGCCGATCGTGGACGGTATCGGCGACATCGAGAGGGCACACCTAGAACATCTGCACGACCGCGTGGCGATCCTTCCGGGCGACATTCGTCTGGCCGAGTTCGAGCAGAAGCTCTCGGATGCTTGGCCGCGCACGATGGATAAGGACCCCGCGGCCTTCCGCGTCGCGTCGAGTTTTCACCGCATCATTCGCCTCGCGGCCCAGGAGCACGAGGCGGATCTCGTGCTGATCGACGTGGGGCCGAATCTGGGCGCGATCAACCGCTCGGCGCTGATCGCCGCCGAGTACGTCGTGACCCCTTTGGGAGCCGATCTGTTCTCCATCCAGGGTCTGAAGAACCTCGGGCCTTCGTTGCAGGCCTGGCGAGAGGAGTGGCGGGATCGGTTGGAGCGCAATCCGGTGCCCGAGCTCGAGCTTCCCGGGGGACGGATGCAGCCTCTCGGCTACGTTGTCATGCAGCCGAATCTCTATGGCGGAACTGTCACCAAGGCTTATCAACGGTGGCTCTGTGAAATACCGGCCGTATACGCGGAGAAGGTCCTGGGGCGGGGCCTGCCCGAAGGCACGACCATCGACACGGATCCGTGTGCCCTCGGAATCCTCAAGCACTATCGCAGTTTGATGCCCATGGCGCAGGCCGTTCGCAAACCCATCTTTCATCTCGCGGCGGCCGATGGCGCTATCGGGGCTCATTGGAGCGCCGTGCAGGAAGTGCGCAAGGACTTTGCCAAGCTGGCCCGAGCGATCGAATACCGCTTGAACGGAGCCGGAACCCCTTGCGAGTGAGGCTCTTCCCCTTGGCGGCCTTGGCGGGCGGCGTCGCAGGCATTGGCTTCGGCCTCTCCCAGATCCCTCCGCGCGCCACTCCAGCACCTCGCGACCTCGGACCCCGACGAGAAGATCCGTCGATTGCTCGGAGGCTTGAAGTAGGCGCGGGGACGTCGAATCGCCGCGAGCAAAAAGCGACCGATCGGTCGCTTTTTAGCGCTTCGTGACCGCTCCAGGTGACGCTCGCCTTGGGACCGGGGGTAGGGTACGTCGGGAGCCTTCCCTGGGGGCGCGCCGCGACGTGTGGGACGTCGCGGCGTCGTGGTGAGTGGTGTCAGCGAGCCGCGGCTTCTGCGCGGGCCTTCACCTGCTCCTTGACCTGCTCGACGATCTGGCGCGGGCAGGTGGCGTAGTGGCTGAACTCCATCGTGAACTGGCCGCGACCGGAGGTGGCGGAGCGCAGGTCACCGATGTAGCCGAACATCTCGGAGAGGGGGACCTCAGCCTTGATGCGCACGTTCGTCGCGCCGGGCTCCTGACCGCTGATCATGCCGCGGCGGCGGTTCAGATCGCCGATCACGTCGCCGACGTTGTCGTCCGGGACGAAGACGTCGACCTTCATGATGGGCTCGAGCAGCTCCGGACCCGCCTTGGGCATGGTCTGCCGGTAGGCGGCCTTCGCAGCGACCTCGAAGGCGATCTGCGAGGAGTCGACCGCGTGGAAGCCACCGTCCGTCAAGGTCACCTTGAAGTCGACCACCGGGTACCCGACGAGCGGGCCCTTCTCCAGCATCACCTTGAAGCCCTTCTCGACGGCGGGGATGAACTCCTTGGGCACCGAGCCGCCGACCACCTTGGACTCGAACTGGAAGCCCGAGCCGGCGGGGAGGGGCTCGATGGTGTAGTCGATCTTCGCGTACTGACCGGAGCCGCCGGTCTGCTTCTTGTGGGTGTAGCTGTCGCTCACCGCCCGCGTGATCGTCTCGCGGTACGCCACCTGGGGCTCGCCGATCGTGGCCTCGACGCCGTAGGTGCGCTTCAGGATGTCCACCTTGACGTCGAGGTGGAGCTCGCCCATCCCCTTGAGGATGGTCTGGCCCGACTCCTGGTCGACCTCGACGTAGAAGGAGGGATCCTCTGCCACCATCTTGCCGAGGACCTGGGACAGCTTGTCGCTGTTGGCCTTGTCCTTGGGGGCGATGGCGATCGAGATGACGGGATCGGGGAAGACCATGGGCTCGAGGGTGGCCGGGTTCTTCTCGTCACAGAGGGTGTGACCCGTGCGGACGTTCTTCAAACCCACGAGGGCCACGATGTCGCCGGCCTGAGCGGTGTCGATCATGGTGCGATCGTTGGCGTTCATCTCCACCATGCGACCGATGCGCTCCGTCTTGCCGGTGGCGGTGTTGAGCACGTTGTCGCCCTTGCTCATCCGGCCCGAGTAGATCCGGGTGAAGGTGAGCTGGCCGAAGCGATCGTCCATGATCTTGAAGGCGAGCGCGCGGAGGGGGCCGTTCGGATCGACGGTGGCGTACTTGCCCGTCTCGTTGCCCTCGAGGTCCACCTCGGGCTGAGGCGGCACCTCCGTGGGGTCGGGCAGGTAGTCGACCACGCCGTCGAGGACCTTCTGCACGCCCTTGTTCTTGAACGAAGAGCCACAGTACGTCGGGAAGAACGCGAGCTTGATGGTGCCGGTGCGGATGCAGCGCTTGAGGGTGTCGATGTCGGGCTCCTCGCCCTCCAGATACTTCTCCATCGCCACGTCGTCTTGCTCGACGGCCGTCTCGATGAGGTCTGCGCGGTACTTCTCCACATCGTCCCGCATGTCCTCAGGCACGTCCGTGACGGCGAAGTTCTCTGGCAGACCGGAGTCGTCCCAGATGTACGCCTTGCGCTCGAGCAGGTCGACGATGCCCTTGAAGTCGCTCTCGACGCCGATCGGCAGCACCATGACGAGGGGCTTGGCCCCGAGCACGGTCTTGATCTGGCTGACGACTCGGTAGAAGTCGGCTCCGACGCGGTCGAGCTTGTTCACGTAGATGAGGCGCGCGACCTCCGAGTCGTTGGCGTAGCGCCAGTTGGTCTCCGACTGAGGCTCCACGCCGCCCGAACCACAGAACACGCCGACGCCGCCGTCGAGCACCTTGAGGGAGCGGTACACCTCGATGGTGAAATCCACGTGCCCGGGGGTGTCGATGATGTTGAAGCGGTGCCCCTTCCAGAAGCAGGTGGTCGCCGCGGATTGGATGGTGATGCCGCGCTCCTGCTCCTGCACCATGAAGTCGGTCGTCGCCGAGCCCTCGTGCGTCTCGCCCAGCTTGTGGATCTTGCCGGTGAGCTTGAGGATGCGCTCGGTCGTCGTCGTCTTGCCCGCGTCGACGTGGGCAAAAATTCCAATGTTTCGATACTTGCTGAGGTCGGTCATGGTGGACGTCTTTTTGTGGGCCCCGCACCGGGTGGGGCGATCGGGGGGCGGACCTTACAGTTTCGTGGCCCCCACTGCCACGGATCGGCGGTCGATGCGAGGTGCGACCGGTAAAAATGTTGCTGCGCGCGATCCGCTCGAGGCGTAACTGCTCGAGTGGCCCAGCGGGGGGTAGCACATCCCAGCCATGTCCCTGGCACAGAGCGCGGCATGGTACGCGGCACGGAGCGCGGCACGGAGCGCGGCATGATGCGGCGCCATCAAGGAACACGGACCGCCGCCCGTACACGCAATCCGGGGAGGTGCGGCGCGGAGCGCCGGAGCCTCCCGCGCTCCGGTCG
>JAEWOQ010000438.1 GCA_023460875.1 Pseudomonadota bacterium | reverse complement strand
CAGAAAGCCAGCACCCAGAAAGCCAGCACCCAGAAAGCCAGCACCCAGAAAAAGAGTGGCCCCTCCCGGGCTCGAACCGGGACTCCTGTGCGGAAGGAGATTTTAAGTCTCCCGCGTCTGCCGATTTCGCCAAGGGGCCGGCGGGGCGTGGAGTATAATGGAAGTTTGTCCTGGGGTACGGCTTTCCCGTCAGCGGGAGCGAGAGTCTCGTGGAGCTCCCCTGGACGAGATGCCGGCTCCCTTGCACCATCGCCCGCCATGCGCCCGTCCGCCTCACCCGAGCCTGCCCCCACCCCAGCCCGCGTCCTGGCCGTGGGGGGCTCGGATCCGAGCGGCGGCGCCGGGATCCAGGCGGATGTGAAGACGCTCACGGCGCTCGGGGTCTTCGCGGCCACGGCGGTGACGGCGATCACCGTCCAGAACACCCGCGGAGTGACGGAGGTGATGCCCATCCCCGCGAGCGTGGTGGGGGCGCAGATGGACGCGGTCCTCGACGACATCGGCGCCGACGTGATCAAGACCGGCATGCTCCACGGCATCGACGTGGTGCGAGCGGTCGCCGCCAGGATTGGCCGCGCCGCCCTCGTCGTCGATCCGGTCATCCTGGCGAGTGATGGGCGTGAGCTGCTCTCCCGAGACGGGGTGCGCGCGTTGCTCGAGGAGCTCGTGCCCCGGGCGGCCCTGGTGACGCCCAACGTCCCCGAAGCAGAGTACCTCACGGGGGTCTCCATCCACGATCTCGAGGGCGCGGGCCAGGCGGCGGAGCGACTGCTCGCCTTGGGAGCCGCAGCGGTGCTCGTCAAGGGCGGTCACCTGCCGGGCAGCGAGGAGGAGGTGACGGACCTGCTCCGGACCGTCGACGGCGAGGAGTACCGCTTCTCTGGACCTCGGATCGTGACGCGCGCGGGTCACGGCACCGGATGCACTCTGGCGTCCGCGATCGCCGCGGGCGTCGCCGAGGGGCTCACGCTCCGGGATGCGGTGCAGCGCGGTCGCGACTATCTGGTCGATGCGCTCCGACGAGCGCCGATCCTCGGGCGGGGCACCGGCCCTCTGTGGCATCCGACCACTCTCGGCGCGGGGGCAGCGGGCGCTGATGGCCCCGCTCAATGACGTAGGTTGACCTCGGAGAGCTTCGAGCGAGCCTCGTTCAGCAGCGGGCTCCGGGGGAAACGCCTGATGAAATTGCGCAGGGTCGCCTTGGCGTCGTTCCAGGCTTCGATGTCGAGCTGGCACTCCGCCAAGAGGAAGGTGGCCTCGTCGAGCACCTCTTTGTCCGCGGAGGCCTCCGTCAAGGACATCAGCAGAGGAATGGCCTCCTTCTGCCGTCCGAGGTGCCGCTGCGCTCGCGCGAGCTCGTAGGTCGCCTGGGGAGCGTGGGGGGCTTCCCGGTGAAGCTCGAGGGACTCACGGAAGCTCAACATGGCCTCGTGCCAGCGCTGCGCCCGGGCGTGATCTAGCCCGGCCTGATACGCGATCAGCGAAAGCTCCATACGCGAGCGCTGCGCCGCTTGTTCGAAGACCGCTCGCTCGGTGGGGCTCAGGTCGAGCTTGGCGAGCTCCGGCAGCCGCTCGAGGAGCTCAGGCCGTTTGTTGTCCATGACGAGCTGGTAGAGCTCCGCGGCCTTGCGAGAGGCCAGGATCCGCGCCTCCTCGCGCTTCTCGACGGCGGCGAGGTTCTTCTCCATCTGCACGAGGTCCTCGCGCGTCGTGCGTCCCTCTTCGCGGACCGCCTCGATCTGGGCGTCCAGGGCCAGCTTGCTCAAGATCATGATCACCGCCACGACGACCAGGTAGGCGGTGACGGAGTGGACGAAGATCTTCCGCTCGTAGCCTTGTTGGCGCTTGGCGATGCTCTTGAGGTCGGCGGCCAGCGCGTTGACCAGGTTGTTGGTCTTGATGGTCAGCGAGCGGCTCTCGACGATCTCTCGCTTGATTTCCTCCAGGTCGTATTCGTGCATGGGGCGCGGGAGCATCGGAGAGGAGGGTGGGGGCGCAGGCGGCGGGTCGCGGGGGCGACGGGGGC
The DNA here is from genome assembly GCA_023460875.1 of Pseudomonadota bacterium. GTDB lineage: Bacteria > Myxococcota_A > Polyangia > Polyangiales > Polyangiaceae > NIC37A-2. The sequence goes on along the minus strand of JAEWOQ010000438.1, from coordinate 2,045 downwards.
AGGGGGGACGGCGCATCCTGGTCAGCCGCTCCCCCGCGCGCAACCCCGGTCGCGGTCCCCGAAATGGGCGGTCTTTCGAACACACCCCCCATCTGGGGGCGGTGGTGAGGGCCAGTGGCCTCCGAGCTTGCCCTTGAATGCCTGGCGCGCACCCTGTAACACCCGACGCGCTGGCCCGGGAAGCAGGGTCGGCCTGAACGGCCCGCGCAGGGGCCGAGTCCTCTCCGCCGCAGCTGGCAAGCCGTCGGTGCTCTTTACGAGGCAGTCAAATGGAAACGAGCGACATCAAAAAAGGCGTGAAGATCATGATGGACGGCCAGCCCTACGTGGTGGTCGACTTCCAGTTCGTCAAGCCCGGCAAGGGGCAGGCCTTCACGCGCACGAAAATGAAGAACCTCCTCACCGGCGGTTCCCTCGAGCGCAACATCCGTTCCGGAGAGAAGCTCGAGCCCGCGGACGTCGAGGAAAAGACCATGCAGTACATCTACCCGGACGGGGAGGGGTACGTGTTCATGAACTCCCACACGGGTGAGCAGATCTCCGTGCCCTCGGACGCGGTCGGTGACGACGCCGGGTTCCTGATCGATGGGGCGGAGGTGACCGTCACCCTGTATCGCGGCAACCCCGTGAGCGTGAGCCTGCCGGCGCACATCATCGTCCAGGTGACGCAGACCGAGCCGGGCGTGAAGGGCGACACGGCGACGAACGTCACCAAGCCCGCCACCATCTCCACCGGCGCGGTGGTCCAGGTGCCCCTCTTCGTCGGCGAGGGGGACTGGATCAAGGTCGACACGCGCAACCGCTCCTATCTCGAGCGCGCCAAGGCGCCGTGATCCAGGGACGCGGCGTGGCTGGCGGCGTGGCATCCAGCCTGGGCGCGGCGCCGCCCGGGCTGCGCGCGCCAGTCCAGCTGCGCTTCAGGCTCCAGGTCGCTTCAGCACGACGACGCTGCTGCGCCCCTTGACGCAGGCGATCTGACGCGCGCCCGCGCTGGGGACGCAGTCCGTGAGCGCCTGGGTCACCTCGCCCTGCCAGAGCTCGACCCCGCCGTCGCGCTGCACGAGCAAGCCGAACCGGCTGGGGACGACGAGCGCCTTCCCATCGGCGGAGCGGGGAGAGCCGGGGCGCCCCGGAGTGCTGGTCGAGGGAGCGTTGAGGTGATGTCCGGCGAGCCAGACCTCGAGCTGGTTGCCGTGCCACGCGATCGGCGTCCCGGTGGGGGGCGCGAGGGCGCCCGCCCGCTGGCAGGAACCCGGGCGAGGAGCGAGGAGGGGGAGAGGTTGCGGGGGTGAGGGCATCCCCTCCCGGCTCACGAAGGACAGCTGGAGCTCCGAGCGATCGCAGGAGGGCACGACGCCCGTCCAGGTGCGCCCGGCCTGGTCGATGACGCGCAGGGGCCAGACGTCGGGGACATCGCTCCGCTGGGGGGCTCCTCCCGCGCCCAGCGTGGGATCGCTCGGTGGGCTGCCCGGCGGATCGCTGGCGAGCACCCGCGCCTCCGCGTTGCGCACCCAGAGACGTCCCGAGGAGTCGAAGTGCAGGGGGCTGAAGCGCGGCTCCGTGGGGCGCGGCGGCAGGTGGGCCATGAAGGCCCCTGCCATCTCCGGGCTCACCTTCTGCACCTTGCCCAGCGCCAGCTTCTCGAGGCGCTCACGTTCCTTGGCGGGGAGCTTCGCGCCGTACCAGCCGTCGCGCTCCAGCAGCCCGAGCGCCTCGAGCGGTCGCCCGAGGGTCGACGCCGCGGTGATCTCCGAGCCGAGGAAAGAGGCGACGCTGGCGTCCGCGCTGCAGGTCAACGCCGTACCGTTCGCGGCCCAGAGCCGGGGCGTCCCGCTCTCTCCGCACGCCGCGGCGTAGAGGCGGCGCGCCGCGTCCGCTTCGTCGGCGACGGAGGCCGCGCCCTTGCTGCCCTTGGACAGAGTCGCCAAGCGCGCGGCGATCGCGGAGAAGCTGGCCGCGGGCTCCTTGGAGTCGCGAGAGCGCCCCGCGGCGCGATCGAACCACACGAACCGAGCGCTGTCCTTCCGGTCCTTGCTGCCCACGGT
>JAEWOQ010000437.1 GCA_023460875.1 Pseudomonadota bacterium | reverse complement strand
GTGTGGACGTCCTCATGCGGTGGGGAGGCGGCTGGGCGGTGTTCGTCGGAGGCGAGCTGAGCGTGCTCCGGCCGCGGCTGGTCGTGGACGTGGCGGAGGAGCCGCGGATGCGGGAGGGGTGGTGGGGCGTGGGCGGGCTCGCTGGCGTGCGCTGGCAGGCGTCCCCCTGAGCCGTCCGTCGTGGCCGTTCGAACTTTCTTGCGTGAACTTGGCGGGGCCGGACGACCATACTCTTGTACCCCGTACTCGGCGCTGCCCGCTCTGCGCCCGACGACCCCGTGCCCTTCGCCTTCTCCCGCCCCAGCTCGCCTTCCGTGACCGAGAGTCCACCTGCCTGGACGGACGAGGCGCTCCTCGCGGCCCTCGAGGCGGGGGATCCTCGGGCCGCCTTGGCCCTCTACGAGCACCTGCGCCCGGCCATCGATCGCGCCCTGCGGCGGGTGCTCCACGGGCGTCACCGAGATTTCGACGATCTCGTCCAGACGACCTTCGAGCGCATCCTGCGGGCGGTGGCGCAGGATCGCTTCGAGGGGCGCAGCACCCTGCGCACGTGGGCCTCGGCCATCGCCGCCCACGTGGCCTTGGACGCGCTGCGTCGGGGAGGGCGCGAGGCGCAGCGGCTGAGCGGGGACGTGGCCGTCGCGGAGCTGGCGACGGGGCAGCGAGCGGAGCCGCGCATGGAGGCTCGAGCCGAGCTCGGGCGCGTCCACGAAATCCTCTCCCGCATGAGCCCGGATCTCGCGGAGACCCTCCTGCTCCACGACGTGCTCGGCCACCCCTTGGAGGAGGTCGCGGCGATGAAGGGGGCCGGGCTGAGCGCCACCCAGTCGCGTCTGCGCCGCGCCCGTCAGGAGCTCAAGCGCCGAGCGGCGGCCGTCTTTTCCCCCGGGAGGCGAGCATGAAGACCCGCGACTCGGTGCCGGAGCTCCTCGAGCCCCTACGGAACGGGCCCATCGGGGTGGCGACCCCGGAGGAGATCGCGGCCGAGCAGAAGAGACTGCTCCCCTGGCTGGAGGCCCAGATCGCGGCTCTGCCCGAGGAACGTCGCCGCTACGTCGCGGCGCGGCGCGGACGGCGTGCCGGATGGATCGCGGGCGCCACGCTGGCAGCGGCGGCGGCGGCGGTGTTGGCGCTGTGGAGCGGGGCTGCGCCCGAATCGGAGCTGGAGACGGCGGGCGGCGCGGAGGGGGCGGAGGAGCCCTTCGCGACCCTGATCTCGGGCCGACTGTCGACGGGAAAGCTGGAGATCTTGCCGGGATCGCGCCTGGGGGCCGCGAGCCTCGTGGAGAGCTCCGAGGAGGCGCCGGCGGTGCTGCGAGGGAGCAGCGGGTACCTGGCGGAGCTGAGCCCGGGGGGGCAGCTGGCGTTGGGCGCCCCTGGTGGGGAGCCGGAGCGTCAAGAGCTGCGGCTCGAGCGGGGGCAGGTGCAGCTCACCGTGCCCAAGCTGGAACCGGGAGCCACCCTCAGCGTGCTCACGGAGGACGCGCGGGTCATCGTGCGCGGCACGAAGTTCATCGTCGCGCTGCGAGAGGACGATCCCACGGGCTCGAGGGCCGTCGAGCGCAGGACCACCTGCGTGCGGGTGACGGAGGGCTCCGTCGAGGTGCGTCGGCGGGGGCGACCGGGGGTCGTGCTCGGTCCGGGCGAGGGATCGGGCTGCGGAGAAGAAGCGCCGGGGGCCGCCGGCCAAGCCGCCGAGCAAGACGGATCCGCCGAGGAGCGCAGGCGAGGCGGGGGGGCGTCTCGGGGAGAGCGGTCCCGAGTTGAGGGAGCGTCCAGGCAGCGGGGGCGCGTCAGCGGCTCCGTCGGCATCCCTGCCAGCACGTTGCAGCAGGAGAGCGAGCTCCTGGCGTCCGCCTTGGCGGCGGAGCAGCGGGGCGATCGGGCGCGGGCCCGCCGAGAGCTCCGCACGTTGCTGCGCCGTCATCCCCAGTCGCCGTTGGCGAATGAAGCCCGCGCGGCCCTCGAGCGCCTCGAGCGCTGAACGTCGACTCAAGCGTCGGCGCCGAGGCGGGCGCGGGGATCGATGTGCCGCTCCGTGAGCCAGTTCATGTGCTCTCGGGGCGGCGCGCCGCAGACCTGGGAGAACACCCGGTGAAACTTCGGGTAGCTCCCGAACCCTGCGTCGAGGGCGACCTGGAGCAGGTTGCGCTCGGTGCCGTCCCAGCGCCGGATGAACTCCTGGACCCTGCAGTAGTTCCTGTACTGGAGCGGGGTGATGCCGACTTGATCCTGGAAGAGGTGCGCCAGACGGCTCGGGCTGATCCCGGCGCGTCGAGCCAGCTCGTCGATGGCGAGCTCCTGGTCGTCCTTCACCGTCTCGCAGAGGCGCCGGGCGCGCAGCACCGCGTCGTGTACGGGCGCGGGGCTGCGGATCTCGCCCACCCTGGGCTCGGCGAGCACGGCCAGGACCTCGGCGGTGGCCTGGATCAGGGCGGCGCCGCGGGGACGGAGCCACACCTTGCGGGCGGCCCGCCCGAGAGCGCGGAAGTGATCCCAGGGGGGCCGGGTGATGAACGCGTCGCTCAGGGGGCGCGCGCCGGGGCGATGGGCCTCGAGGGAGCCGCTGAGCTCGAGCACCCACAGGGCGGCGTCCGAGCTCGCGTGAGTGAGCAGATGAGGCGTATCGGGGGGGATGAAGATGCACTCCCCCGCCGACAGACTCCCGCGGGCGCCGCCGACGTCGTACTCGATGGTGCCGCAGTGCAGTTGGTTGAGCTCCCAGACGGAGTGCTGGTGCTCGGGCATGCGCGTGGAGCTCGCCGAGCTGAACCAGACGGCGACGGGCGGTGGAGGGCCGAGGCGCAGGGAGTTCAACGCGAGGATCGTTGTAGCCGGGGGGCCGAGAGCGTGCCAGGGCGCCCCGCGTCGCCCATCAGTACACTGTAGCAGAAATCGAGAAGCGCCCCTGAGCCGCAGGTGGGTAACTTGGCGTCATGCTCCGACGTCTTCCTTTCGAGCGGTCCACCACCGCGGCTTTGGTCCTTTCTTGTGCACTTTTCTCGGGCGCTTGTAGCGATGGCGACACGAGCGACTCGAACACGGGAGGACCCGACGGAGGAGGCAGCAACGCCACCGGCGGTTCGACGAGCACCGGCGGGGCGAACGACGCGGGCACGGGCGGCGAAGGTGACCCTGGTCCCGGCCCGGGGACGGGTGGCGGCCCGGTGGTGATGCCGCCCCTCCCGCCGAGCGACAAGCCAGACACGCCCGATCGGGAGAACTTCACCCTGCTGTTCGAGGATCACTTCGACACCCTCGACCTGACTCGCTGGCAGACGGCCTCGCACACCTTCGACGAGAACGCGGCGCAGTTCGACGCCTCGATGGTCAGCATCGAGGACGGCTACCTGCGCTTGGGGCTCCAGGCGGCGGAGAGCCCGACCTCCGACGGACGGGACTACATCGGGGGCGAGCTGCGCACCCTCGATTTCTTCGGCTACGGGCGCTTCGAGGCGCGCATCCGCTTCGCGCCGGGCAGCGGCGTCGTGTCGTCCCTGTTCACGTTCTACGACCACTACGCGGATGCGAACAAGCCGGAGAACTGGAACGAGATCGACATCGAGTTCTTGGGCAAGGACAACACGCAGATCCAGTACAACATCATCCACTGGAACGCGGCGAACCAGCGGACCACCCACGAGAAGCACGTCACCCCGGGCTTCGATCCCTCGGCGGAGTTCCACGACTACGCCATCGAGTGGCTCCCCACCGAGGTGCGCTTCTACATCGACGACGAGCTCGTCCACACGCAGACCGACCAGATCGAGGAGTTCCTCACCCTCGACAGCCGGCTGATGATGAACGTGTGGCCCGTGCAGGACACGCCGGACCTCACGAGCTGGGCCGGGAAGCTCGATCCCGCGAGCCTGCCCACGGCCGCGTACTACGACTGGGTGCGCGTCTACTCGTACACGCCGTGAGACGCGCCGACCCACGGTCGCGCGCGTGACCGTCGGCTGACGATGAATATGGCCCCTCTTGGGGCCGCCAACGACCTTGACGTCGTGGGCCAGCAAGCTCGACCCCATCGACGCTGCCCACGACGGCTTTTTTTGTGGGGGCTCCGGCGCCGTGAAAGGGCGGGGGGTTCGCGCCACCGCAACTCGGGCTACCTCTCGAGTGCCTGAACGTCACCGGCTGCCCGCTGAACCTCGCGGGTTGGACCCTTCGGGAGCCGTTGGGTCCCCTGCTGGGTCACTCACTTGCTCGGGGCGGCGGAGAGCGCGGTCACCGCAGCCGAGAACCGCTCTAGAGATCCCTCGGACGCCCCTCGGACGTGGGAGCGCGAGTCGACATGCGGCGCAAATCATGCGCCCTTGATGATGCGGGCCCGGATTTGCTGTGTACTCATGGCCTGCCTGCGGGCGCAAGTTCTGCGCGCACCCGTCGGAGATGGACGCCACGTAGGTGTTAGCTCTTCATAAGCGCGATCGGTGCAACTTTCGCGTGTCTTTGTCGAGAAAATTGACGTTCGTCAAGGTCACTCGGGCCACACGGCGGCCCGCCGGCCGAATCTAGAGACACCCCGCCGAACTCATTGACTCCGCCCCCGGGTTTCCCGACGATAGGCAATCGTTCGGATG
>JAEWOQ010000436.1 GCA_023460875.1 Pseudomonadota bacterium | reverse complement strand
CGGCATCCCCGTGGCCGCCGACGAGAGCGCGCGCAGCCCCGCCGACGTCGCCGGCCTCGCGCGCGCCGGCGCGGCCCGGGTGATCAACGTGAAGATCACCAAATCGGGGTTGCTGGCCGCCTGGCAGATGATGCTCACGGCGCGGGCCCATGGGCTCGACCTGATGATCGGCGGCATGGTCGAGACGGAGCTGTGTATGAGCACCTCCGCGTGCCTGGCGGCCGGCCTGGGCGGAGTGCGGTTCGTCGATCTGGACACGCCGCTGTTCATGGCGGAGCGCCCGCTGCGGGGCGGCTTCGAGCAGCGCGGGCCTGCGCTCAGGGTCGATGGGATCGAGCGCGGGCACGGCGTGACGGTCAGCGACGACGCGCCCTCCCGCTGACGAAGAGCGCCCCCAGCGCGCGCCGGGCCCGGCCGAGAAATCCCTTCCGGGAATGATCCCTCCGCGGCTCCGCGTGTAGACTCACCCCCAGGATGGCGAAGGAACCGGCGCACCGGACTTGGACGGTCCTCCCCCACGGACCGATCGACGAGCTCGCGGACAACCTCTGGCACGTGACCGGGAGCGTCCCGGGCATGTCCCTGAAGAGGACGATGGCCGTCGTCAAGCTCCAGGACGCGAGCCTCGTGCTCCACAACCCCATCGCCCTCGAAGAACGGGCGCTGGCGCGCCTCGAGGAGTGGGGAACCCCAGCCCTGCTGGTCATCCCCAACGGCTGGCATCGGCTGGACGCGCGGATCTTCAAGGAGCGTTATCCGGCCGCGCGGGTGATCGCTCCGAGGGGTTCCCGCGCGAAGGTCGCGGAGGTCGTGGAAGTCGACCTCACCTACGACGAGCACGAGTCTCCCGATCCCACCGTGCGCTTCGAGCACCTCCAGGGCGTCGCCGAAGCGGAGGGCGCCATGTTCGTCCGCTCGGCGGATGGTACATCCGTCGTCCTGAACGACGTGTTGTTCAACATGGACCGCAAACGGGACGTGCTCGGCTTCCTCTTCACGACGTTGCTCGGCTCCGCGCCGGGCCCTCGCGTCTCCCGCCTCGCCAAGCTGACCCTGATCAAGGACAAGCGCGCCTTGCGAGGGGACTTTGAGCGCTTCGCCTCCATCGACGATCTGGTGCGGCTGATCGTCGCTCATGAGAAGGTCGCGAGCGGGCCGGAGGCCCGCGAGGCCCTGCTGCAAGCGGCCACCTACCTCTGACGGCCTAAACTCTGACGCCCTAACGCTCGAGGCCCTAACGCTCGAGGGAGGCGCGGATCCCGAGGGCGTCCACGAGCGCGAGGCCGCCTTCGCGGGTCGCCGCGCCGCCGAGCACCGCCACCCCCGCGAGCCCTGCCGCCCGGCACGTGACGACGTTCTTCGGGCTCACTCCTCCGAGGCCGAAGACGCGCGGCCGCCCCTCACCCGTCGCCTCCGGGGGCCACGCGCCAGCAAGGACGGCCTCGATGCCCGCCCGACCCAGGGCGGCGCGGCCTTTGCGCGGCTCGAGCACGGGTGATAAGATCAATAGATCGGCCATTGAATCCTGAGCGGCCGCCCCGAAGGGTTCGCCGTGCCAGGCTCGCGAGATCCACCACCCTTCGGACCCGAGCAGCGCGCGCGCTTGCGTCACGCTCATCCCCTCCTCCGGGAGGTGAACCCCGTCCGCGGCCACGGCCCGCGCCAGATCGACCCGATCGTTCACGAGGAGCAGCTGTCCCTGCTCGGCGGTGATCTGGCGCAGCCGCTCGGCGAGGCTCAGCCGCCGACGCGCGCTCGCGTCCTTGTGCCGCAGCTGAACCACGATGGTCCCGGGCCGAGCCCCGCCCAACACCGCGGGCAGCACCTCGTCGAGCCAACGCTCCTCCCCTGGACTGCCCGGAGCTGCGGCGGCGTCGCTGAGGATCATCAAGCAGGGCTCGTTCATGACTCTGCCGCGACGAGCCGCTGCCGCCGCGCCCACCATACCCCCGCCGCGGCAGCTCCTACCGCGTCCGCGACGAAATCGAGCAGCTCCGCGGAGCGGTGGGGCAGCGCCGCCTGCCACAGCTCCAGCAGCCCACCGCAGAGGATCGCCGCGGCGGTGGACACGAGGGCGACGCGGCGGGTCGTGTGCCCGGGCCACACGAAGCGCACGGCCCGCGCCAGCGTCAGCTGCATGCCACCGAAGACGATGGCGTGCAGCACCTTGTCCTTCCAGTCGAAGGAGATATCGGCCAGCGGATCCGTGGCGCTCGATCCGAGATAAAAGACCGCCAGCACGTACAGGAGCGCGGGCGCCACATGGTGGAGAACGCCAGGTCGGTACGGGCTCACTCGATGAGGCCGCTTTCGGGGCTCGACGCGTTCGCGTACGGCTGCTTCGGCATCCGCCCAGCGAGGTACGCCATGCGCCCGGCGCGCACCGCTTCGCGCATGGCGCTCGCCATCAGGACCGGAGACTTGGCGTGAGCGATGGCGGTGTTCATGAGCACCCCCTGGCATCCGAGCTCCATGGCCACGGATGCGTCGCTCGCGGTCCCCACGCCCGCGTCGACGATGACGGGGACCTGGGCTCGCTCGAGGATGATGCTCAGGTTGTGGGGGTTGCGGATGCCCAAGCCCGAGCCGATGGGCGCGGCCAACGGCATGACCGCCGCGCACCCGAGATCCTCGAGCTTGCGGCACACGATCGGATCGTCGAGGCAGTAGGGCAGCACCGTGAACCCCTCTTTGATGAGGAGCTTCGCCGCCTCGAGCGTCTGCTCGTTGTCCGGGTAGAGGGTCCTGGCATCCCCGATGACCTCGAGCTTGACGATGTCTGCGATGCCGAGCTCCCGGGCGAGGCGTAGGGTCCGGACCGCCTCCTCCGCCGTGTAGCAGCCCGCCGTGTTCGGCAGGATGGTCCAGCGCCCGCTCGAGAGCAGAGTCATCAGCGAGCCGGCGCTCCGATCCTTCAGATCGACGCGACGCAGCGCGACAGTGACCACCTCCGCGCCCGAGGCGACGAGGGCAGCCTCCGTCTCCTGCACGTCCTTGTACTTCCCCGTCCCGACGATCAGGCGCGAGCGGAAGGTCTTGTCCCCGATGCGGAGGAGGTCATCCTGCAGATCCGCCGCGGTGGTCGGGGCCGTTGCATCTCGGGTAGGCTGGGACATGAGGCGCGCTTAGCTGGCGAGGCAGCGGAGGGCAACCCCGCCCCAAGCTCCCCTCGACTCGCCCCGTCAGCGAGCGCCGAAACCGGCCAGGCGCGCAGTCGACTTCGCGCCTTCGACGGCGGCCGCGAAGACGTCGCCCAATGCGAGCACGAAGGTCTCGCCGCGCTGGTTGCGGGCGAAGAGCAGCGGCCCTTCGCTGCGCAGCGCCTCGATGCGGGAGATGTTCAGGCTCACTCCCTGGTTCGCCACGTAGAGGGTCAGCGTGCGGTCCCCCTCCAGGGTCGCCCAACCGTCCTTGTCCGGCTGGACGTTCGCCGTGGCCAGAACTGCGGACAGGTGCTCTTGATTCATGGCAGAAGCGTGGTCGAGGGGTGCACGGTCCGTCAAGCCCGGAAGCCTCCGAGGACGGTACGCTCCCCGCTCCGATGCGCCAGCGTCGTGCTGCGCGCGGCCGCCGCGCCCTGGTCGTTTGTGGGTCCGCCGACCAGCGTGCTCGCGCTATCGTCGCCCCGTGACCTCGACGCTGGAGCCTCCGCACATCCTGGTCGAAGGCCTGACGAAGACCTTCGGCGATTTCACGGCGCTCTCGGGCGTCGATATGCGCATCGCTCGAGGCAATATCGAAATCATCATCGGAGGGTCGGGCGCCGGGAAGACGACCTTGCTCAAGCTCCTGATCGGCCTCGACAAGCCGACGACGGGGGCCATCTACTTCAACGGCCACGACCTCGTGCCGATGAACGAGCGACGTCTGACGGCGGTGCGTCGCAAGATGGGCATGGTCTTCCAGTACTCGGCCCTGCTGGACTCGATGAACGTGCTCGACAACGTCGCCTTTCCTCTGCGTGAGCACCGCAAAGATCTGAAGGGCAAGGAGATCCGTCAGCGCGTCCTCGAGAAGCTCGAGGCGCTCGGGCTCGAGGGCATCGAGCAGCGCTTCCCCAGCCAGCTGTCAGGCGGCATGCGCAAGCGCGTCGCCCTCGCCAGGGCCCTCATGCTCGAGCCCGAGGTCATCTTCTACGATGAACCCACGAGCGGCCTCGATCCCATCACCGCGCGCCTCGTCGACGAGATGATCGTCGATACCCGCGATCGCTTCCAGGTGACGAGCGTCGTCATCTCCCACGACATGGCTGGGGCGCTCCGCATCGCGGACTCCATCCACCTCCTGGCCCAGGGCACGATCGTCGCCTCAGGGAGCCCCCGCGACCTCATCGCCTCCGGGCAGGAGCTCGCCCGCCAGTTCTTCGAGTCGAGCGGCATCGCCACCGACCGGCTCATCGGCCAGCGCGGCGATTGAGCACGAGGCGGAGGAAAGTGACCCCAGAGCTCTGGTGTGTCTCCCGCGCGACGCGGTAGGTTGCCCTTCGTGAGTCGCACCTACTTGGTCACGGGGGCTGCTGGCTTCATCGGTAGCCACACGGCGATCGCCCTGCTCCGCGCTGGCCACCGTGTCATCGGTCTCGACAACTACAACGACTACTACGACCCGTCCCGCAAGCGGGCGAACACGGACGCCGTACGGGCCGAAGGGGGCGAGTTCCTCATGGTGGAGGGTGACCTCCGTGACCGAGCTCTGGTCGAGCGCGTGTTCCGCAGCCACCCGTTCGACGGCGTCGCTCACCTCGCCGCGATGGCGGGCGTCCGGGTGAGCGTCGAGGATCCCTGGCTCTACTACGACGTCAACGTCACGGGCACCCTCAACTTGCTCGACGCCGCCGCCCGCCACGGGCGGCCCAATTTCGTCTTCGCCTCGACCTCCTCCGCCTACGGGCGCACCGAGCAGGTGCCCTTCGTCGAGACCGACCGCGCCGACCGCCCCCTGGCCCCTTATCCCTCCAGCAAGCGGGGCGCAGAGCTCCTCGGGCACTCCTATCACCACATCCAAGGGCTCGACTTCACCGCCTTGCGCTTCTTCACGGTGTACGGCGAGCGCGGTCGACCGGACATGATGGCGTATCTGGTCTTCGAGAGCATGCGTCACGGGCGGCCCGTGCCCCTCTACAACGGGGGCCAGATGTACCGAGATTGGACCTACGTCGGGGACATCGTCTCGGGGATCACCGCCGCCCTGGAGCGGCGCTTGGGATACGAGATCATCAACTTGGGCCGCGGAGAGCCCGTGCTGCTGTCCGACTTCGTCCGAGCGCTCGAGGACCTCACCGGCAAGCCCGCCAACTTCCTCTCGGAGCCGATGATGGCCGCAGACGTGTCCTACACCTACGCCAACATCGACAAGGCCCGGCGCCTCCTCGACTACGATCCGAAGGTCTCTGTCGACGACGGGATCCGGCGCTTCCATGACTGGTACGTCGACGCCGTCGGTCGGTTCTGACAGCAGCGCGAGCGCTTTCTGGCAGAGCAACGCGCGGGCAGCTGAGCGCGAGCAGCTGAGCGCGAGCAGCTGAGCGCGGGCCACATCGGCGCGGGCCACATCGGCGCGGGCCGTACAGAGGCGAGCGCTAGCGCTTCTCTGACGGCTACATCGCGCTCCACCGACTCCGCTTCGCGCCGCGCCCGCCCACGCCTTCCCCGCGCCCGTCCCCGCACGCACGGATGAGCAGTATCTGTCGGAACTTTCGGCGAAATAACGGCTTGGTCAGGCTCGGCGCGAAAAGTAGTCTAACGCTCACGATGAAGAGCCTGCTCGAGAAGATCGCGTCGAAGACCGCGCATGTCGTCGTGATGGGGATCGGCTACGTGGGGTTGCCCTTGGTCGCCGAGTTCGCGCGCTCCGGGTTCCGCGTCACGGGGTTGGATCGAGACGCGCGCAAGGTGAAGGCGCTGCTGGCAGGTCGTTCGTTCATCGACGACGTCCCGAGCTCCGATCTAGCGCCCCACGTCCGAGAGGGACGCCTGAGCGCGACGACGGATCCGGCGATTATCGCGCAGGCAGACGCGGTCGTCGTCTGTGTCCCGACCCCGCTGAACAAGACCAAAGATCCGGACATGCAGTTCATCGTGACTGCCACCGAGGAGATCCACGCCCACCAGCACGCCGGCATGCTCGTGATCCTCGAGTCGACCACCTACCCCGGCACCACTAGCGAGGTGCTCGTACCGCGCCTCACGGGCGACAAGTTCCAGATCGGCAAGGACGTCTTCATCGCGTTCAGCCCGGAGCGGGTGGATCCCGGCAACAAGGTCTTCAAGACGCGCAACACCCCCAAGGTGATCGGCGGCGCGAGCCCCCAGTGCCTGGAGCTCGCGAAATCTCTGTACGCTCACATCATCGATCAGCTGGTACCCGTCTCGTCGCCGGAGGCCGCCGAGATGGTCAAGCTCCTGGAGAACACCTTCCGAGCCGTGAATATCGGCTTGGTGAACGAGGTAGCCATCATGAGCCGCCGCCTCGGCATCGACCCGTTCGAGGTCATCCACGCGGCAGCCACCAAACCCTTTGGATACATGCCATTCTATCCGGGACCTGGCCTCGGCGGCCATTGCATCCCCATCGACCCGCTATACCTCTCCTGGAAACTCCGGTCCCTCAAGTACGAAGCTCGCTTCATCGATCTCGCCGACTCCATCAACAGCTCCATGCCGAGCTACGTGGTGCAGCGGATCACCAGCGTGTTGAACGGCTCGCGTAAGGCAGTGAACGGCTCACATTTGCTCGTCTACGGCATGGCCTACAAGGCCAACGTCAGCGACGTGCGGGAGTCGCCGGCCCTCCCCATCGTGCACGAGCTCGACCAGCTCGGGGCTCAGGTCGAGTACATGGATCCGCACGTCCCTGAGGTCGACGAGGACGGCGTGCGCCTGACCGCAGTGGATCCAGAGCGGAGCTTCGCCGACTACGACGCAGTCGTGCTCGTCACGAACCACGACGCGTTGGATCGTGAGCGCCTGCTGCGAGAGGCGAAGCTGATCGTCGACACCCGCGACGCCTTGCGGCACGTCCCCGGGGACCACGGCCAGGTGCACGGCCTCTGAGCCTCTCCGGGCTCTGCCTGCGCCCACCGCCCACCGCCTCCTCTCGACAGTCAGCGCCCCGTAGCCGCGGCTCAGCCCGTAGGCGGCTCACCCCATCAGCGGCTCAGCCCCCGGCGGCTGGAGCCCCTCGGCGCCGCGAGCATGGC
>JAEWOQ010000435.1 GCA_023460875.1 Pseudomonadota bacterium | reverse complement strand
CGGGGGGGGGGGGGGGCGGCCCCCCACGACGACGCCGCGCTGCAGGTCGAGGGACGCGTCGAACTGCCGAACCGCCTCGGCGAGCTGCTCCTCTTCGCTGGGTTGGCCGTCTTCCAGCTGGCCGTCTTCCGGCTCTGCGCTGGGTTGGCTAGCTGGGGGTTGGTCGGCTGGGGGTTGGTCGGCTGGGGGCTGGTCGAGCTCTGCCGTGGCCTCTGGAGCCGTCGTCGGCGCCGGCTGGGCGGAGGCGCTGCCCGAGATCCCGACTGCCAATGAGAGGAGGGCGGCGGCCGAGAGGAGGTGGAGACGGGAACGAGGCTCGGGGTGCAACATGGGAGTCCTTGCGTTGGAAAATTCCTGACGTGTATGCCTGTCGAGGTCCGTCCGCAAGGTGGCCTCACAGCTCCGTGTTTCGAGCCCTGCGATCCCGCGCCTCGGTGTTCCCGCCTCGGTGTTCCCGCCTCGGTGTTCCCGCTTTCGAGTCTTGCTGTTTCCCTACAGGGAAGGCTCCGGTACGGTGCAGAGCCCAATGGCGGAAAGCATCTCCACGGCGCCGACCTTGCTCCTGGAACATCCTCATGCCCCGGCGGCGGCCGCGAGGGGCCAGGCACCCCCTCCGGTGGCGATCGAGTCGACAGCCCTCGAGTTCTTGAACTTCGCCCAAGTGCACAACAGCGTGCCCCTCGTTAGAGAGCTGGCGCTCACCAACGTCGGCGAGGCGGTGCTCCTGGGGATCGTCGTGCGGGTGGAGCTCGAGCCGTTCATGGAGCCCTGGGAGGGCACGATCCCGCGCCTCGCGCCTGGGGCCACGCATCACTTCGACGATCTTCCGTTGGTGTTTCGGGACGAGCTGTTGATCAACGCCGCGGAGCGCGATCGCAGCGTGCTCCGGATCCGCGTCGAAGAGATCGCGGCGGAAGGAGAGAGGAGCCTGCTCGCCGAGCAGCTCGTCCGTCGCGATCCTCCTACAACGAGTGGCGACGGGACACGGAGCCCGAGATGCTCGCCTCCTTCGTGCTGCCCAACCACCCGGATGTGGGCAAAGTGGTGGACCTCGCGCGGCGGCTCCTCGGGGACGCCACGGGAGATCCCTCACTGGCCGGCTACCAGAGCAAGGATCCGGGCCGGGTGCGTGCGATGGCGCGCGCGGTGTACGGGGCGCTGGGCAACCTCGGGATCACCTATGCCAACCCTCCCCGGCCGCGCCGCTCCCGACGCGTCCCACGGCGACGGCCGCGGAGGTCCGGGAGGAGGATCCGCCAGAGGTGCAGGAAGCCAAGGCGCGGCTCCGCTTCTGGCAACGGCAGCTCCTCGATCTCACCCTCCGCAATCGCCTCTTGAACTACTATCCGGATGGCCGCCACGGGTTGCGACTACAGTGTCCTTCCCTCGACCGCCTCGAAGACCTGCTGGCGTCGGGGAGCTCCTTCCTTCTGTCCCCTCGACGCGGACTCGAGCCAGCTGGCGGCGGTCCTCGGCGCCGCCCACGGGGAGAGCTTCGTGCTGCAGGGGCCGCCCGGTACCGGCAAGAGCCAGACGATCACCAACCTCATCACCCATTGCCTGGCGTCCGGGAAGACGGTGCTGTTCGTCTCCGCCAAGATGGCGGCCCTCGAGGTGGTGCATCGGCGCCTCGAGCGCGTCGGCATGGGGCCGTTCTGCCTCGAGCTCCACTCCCACTCCGCCAACAAGAAGGCGGTCCTCGAACAGCTGAGCCAGGCTCTCCACGCCGCAGGAGAGCCGCCCCCGGGAGTGGCGGTCGAGAGCAAGGAGCTCGACTTCGACGTCGGCGTGGTCTGCCTCGAAGAGCTCGAGGCGCTCGCCAGGGTGGCGGCCCTCCTCGAAGACGAACGAGCGCTCCACGCAGGACTCCTCGAGAGCTCACGGCCCCGGGAGCAGCGGGAGGAGCTCCTCGCCTGCGTCGAGCTGGGAGCGGATCGTGACGAGCTCAGGCGGCGCCTCGAACGGGACTACACGGAGGACCTGTACCGGCTCGACCTGCCGCAGCTCGCCCAGAAGCTGCGGGTGTGGGGCGACCCAGGCCGCCCTGAGCGCCGTCGCCCAGCGCCTCCAGCTCGACGTGGAGCTGCGCTGGGGAGGCCAGCGGGTCACCCTGCCCGAGCTGGGTCACTCCCTCGGGCGACTCTCGGCGGCCCAGGGAGAGCTGCGGGACTGGAGTCACTATCAAGAGCTGCGCCAAGCGCTCGCCCCACGCCCGGAGGGGCCGCTGCTGGACGCGCTCGAGCGAGGCGAGATCGCGCCGGACCAGCTGGTGCCAGCGTTCCGCCGTGCCTACGAGCAGGCCTGGGTGACCCACGAGTACGAGGGGGAACCCCTGCTCCGGTCCTTCGATGGCGCCGTGCACGAGGCGACCATCGGCGCGTTCCGCGACGCGGACCGCACCTTCTGCGGGCTCGCGGCTGCCCAGGCGCGCAGCGTGCTCGTGGGGGCGATGCCTCGAGGTCGTCACCTTCTCCGTAGCGCAGCAGACGCTGGTCCAGGACCTCTTGGAGCTCGAGCGTGCCCGCCATTCCAGCCTCGAGCGCTTCTTCGGCGACGGCGTCGTCGAGCCGGTGTTCGTCAAGAACCTGGAGAACGTCCAGGGCGACGAGCGCGACGTCATCCTGTTCAGCATCTGCTACGGCCCGGACGCGCAGGGCCGGGTATCCATGAACTTCGGCCCATTGAACAAGGAGGGCGGCGAGCGTCGCCTGAACGTCGCCGTCACCCGGGCGCGTCAGCAGCTCGTCGTCTTCAGCACCCTCCGCGCCGACCAGATCGATCTGCGCCGGACGCGGGCCGTCGGCGTGAAGCACCTGCGCCGCTTCCTCGAGTACGCAGCTCGAGGCCCCGCCGCCATCGCCGAGGCGATCGAGGTCGGGGACGCGCCGCGCTTTGACTCTCCCTTCGAGGAGGAGGTGTACCGCGCGCTGCGCGCTCGCGGTCACGAGCTCGTCACGCAGGTGGGCTGCTCGGGGTACCGCATCGATCTGGCGGTGGTCGATCCGGAGGCGCCCGGGCGGTTCCTGCTCGGCGTCGAGTGCGATGGCGCTGCCTATCACAGCGCGCGCACGGCGCGGGACCGCGATCGACTCCGCGCGGACGTGCTGCGTTCCCTCGGCTGGCGCCTGCACCGCGTCTGGTCGACGGACTGGTGGACGCAGCCGGAGCGGGTCCTCGCCGACGTCGAGCGGGCCATCGCGGAGGCGGCCGCCGCGGGGCCTCTCGCGAGCCTGCCTGGGGCCAACGC
>JAEWOQ010000434.1 GCA_023460875.1 Pseudomonadota bacterium | reverse complement strand
TCAACCAGGTTCCTGCGTTTTCTAGCCCAGGTAAGGTTCTGCGCGTTGCGTCGAATTAAACCACATGCTCCACCGCTTGTGCGGGCCCCCGTCAATTCCTTTGAGTTTTAGCCTTGCGGCCGTACTCCCCAGGCGGAGTGCTTAACGCGTTAGCTTCGGCACCAGAAGGGTCAAAGCCTCTGACACCTAGCACTCATAGTTTACGGCGTGGACTACCAGGGTATCTAATCCTGTTTGCTACCCACGCTTTCGCGTCTCAGCGTCAGTCACCGTCCAGAAGGCCGCCTTCGCCACTGGTGTTCCACTTGATATCTACGAATTTCACCTCTACACCAAGTATTCCACCTTCCTCTCCGGGACTCTAGCTACGCAGTTTCGGATGCACTTCCACGGTTGAGCCGCGGGATTTCACATCCGACTTGCATAGCCGCCTACACGCGCTTTACGCCCAGTAATTCCGAACAACGTTTGCACCCTCTGTCTTACCGCGGCTGCTGGCACAGAGTTAGCCGGTGCTTGCTAAAGAGGTACCGTCATCAGGCTGGGTATTCGCCAGCCCTTATTCGTCCCTCTCCACAGAGCTTTACAACCCGAAGGCCTTCATCGCTCACGCGGCGTCGCTGCGTCAGGCTTTCGCCCATTGCGCAAGATTCCCCACTGCTGCCTCCCGTAGGAGTCTGGACCGTGTCTCAGTTCCAGTGTGGCTGTTCATCCTCTCAGACCAGCTACCCGTCTTAGCCTTGGTGGTCTTTTACACCACCAACAAGCTGATGGGCCGCAGGCTCATCCTCAAGCGCGAGCTTCCATGGAGAGGCCCGCTTTGACCCCAACTCCGGAGAGTCGTGGTCTTATGCTGTATTAGCTCCCCTTTCGGGGAGTTATCCACCACTCGAGGGCAGATTACCCACGTGTTACTCACCCGTGCGCCGCTTTACCGGGGCCGAAGCCCTTTCTCGCTCGACTTGCATGTGTTAAGCGCGCCGCTAACGTTCGTTCTGAGCCAGGATCAAACTCTCCAGTTTAAATCCTTGGGCTAGCACCGATTGTTCCCCCCGACTTTCGTCGAGGAGTTCGGCCGGTGCCGCCGAATTGCTCATCGTACTCGCTTCTCGACCGGGCTCTTCGCTGCCGGGGCTAAACCGGCTGCTCGTTCCTGCTCCTCGCGGCCTCTGTGAGTAGAGGAATCCGCGGGGGTCGAGGCGAAAAACTCACGTATCTTTTCGCGTTCGATAGGACTCAGTTTTCAAGGACCGAGGGGAAGCGGGGCTTCCCGAGGGGCCGGTGAACCTAGTTCGTGGTGGCCGGCCTGTCAATCAGTTTTTCGAGATTCTTTCGGGCGGTCACCGTTGCGACCGAGGCGACCACCGTGACGGTGAGCCGCTGACCCGGGGTCCCCTGGGGACCCGTCTCGGGCGCCAGGGCCAAGACTCAAGAGTCATGACTCTGGATCCCTGGGGCGCGCCGCCTTTCGAGGCGCGACCCGTGCCCACTCGAGGTGCCTCGAGGGGGCGGGGCGTTTAGCAAGGAACCTTGAGGCTGGCAAGACCAAAGTTGAGGGAGGCGCCGTTTCGGCCATCCTCCTGCGAGACAGGCTGACCAGCCTCGCGCTCCGCTCTGGAGCCCCTTACTCGGGGCGCCGCACCTCAGGGTGCCGCCACTCGCCCTCCGTGTCGTGACGAGGGCGGTTCCGAAGAACCGACTCGGCAGACGAAGTCAGCACGAGAAGTTGCCCGAGCTGCAGCAGCCGTCGCGGCGCCGAGATGGCACCCGCGGCTCGTCACATGTCTCGAAACGGGACAGGGACTATCTGCAGTATAGCCCGCGGAATCGCCGGCGCCACCTTTTTGGAGAAGCTGTCACTTCGCCGTCGGCGCCGGGCTAGCAGGCACCCCGTCGGGGCGGGCCACTAGCGCTGAAGTCCGCGGGGCCCGCCTGATGGCAGCGGCCCTGGGGCAAACCTGTGGAAATCTCGAAGAAGGTGAAGGAGCTCCCCGAACGAAGCCAGCGTTTCGCTGCGTCTTCGATGCCGGCTCGGCGGCCGGGTGGGGTGTGGGAAACTTTGACCTGCTCGGTGGCTGCCGGAGGCTGGCTCGTGGCGTCGGGTGTTCCCGTCGCCCCAGAGACGTGCCTAGCGGGTGACCACTGTCCTCGGGCGCTGTGGGCGATCGAGGGGGGCCTCGGAGTCCCGAGGGGTCCCGTGCAGGGGGCGGCGTATATGGCCCGACCGACGGCACCAGGCAAGACCCATTTTGATTCCAAGGTGACTTTTTTCAACGGTGCTGCTCAACCGAGCAGCGTTCTTCGGAGAGCTGCTCAGCTGACCAGGTCCAGGTACCAGATCCCGAGGGGCTCTCGGACCAGGTTGAGCTCGTGGCCATCGAGGAGCCGCACCCGGTATCCCACCTCGCCCCCGCGGAACCCTGGCTCCTGGTAGCGACCCAACACGGTGAGCTCCTGCCAGCGGCGCTCGAGGCAAAGCGCCTGAGGCCGCCGTGTCCCCTGTACGGTCTGCACCTGCACCCGGCGCCAGCTCGCTCCGGCGCCGCACCAGGAGGGGTTGGCGAGCCCCGCTTCTTCCGACAGCTCTTGCACCGCCTGACACACGGCGCGTTGGGACACCGAGAAGCACCAGCGGGGCAGCTCCATGACCAGGGCATAGCCCTCCTCGAGGGCCACCAGGCAGTAGCTGCGGCTCGCGGCCCGCACGTAAAGTTCCTGCGTGTGAGCGAGCTCTCCGGGCGCCTGCCCGAGGAACCGCAGGATGAGGCGCCACTCTGCCGCCGCCACCTTTATCTCGAACGGATCCCGGGCAGCCGCGTAGTCGACGGTCTCGCCCTCGACGTCCACCAACGCCGCGGCTCGGGCCGAGGTGGCCGCGCACAAGCTCTGCAGGGTCCCTGCGAAGACGCTCGGCTCCTGACTGTCTCGCTGGGGAGGCGCGCTCCAGCGACGATTCATCGAGCTTCCCCGACCATGCGGGTGAGCTCCATGGCGTTGCGCTCGGTCTCGATCGGGGTCTTCTCCCGCAGCTCTCCCAAGAGGCGCGTCCGCTCCGGGCGGGCGCGCAACGCGACGGCCTCGTCATGCACGAGCGCGCGCAACTCGGAGGGGGCTACCCGCAGCTCTGGGACGACCTCCAGGGCGAGGAGTACATGAAAGCCGTAGTCCGTCTCCACGACCGGAGACTGTTCCCCGGGAGCCTGTAGCTCGTTGGCGGCTCGTGCGTACTCCGCCACCAGTTCTGAAGGCGCTCCCTCGTCCAGCACGTCGACTGGGACCGTGCGGCCGTCTTCGGCGACGGGAGGCAGCGCTTCGACGCGAACGTCGACGGTCGTGGGCGAACCATGCTCCTCATGGATCGCCCGCACGCGATCCGCGAACTCGTTAGGGTCCACGATCCCCGCCGCGCCGTCCTTGAAGCGCTCGGCGAGGGCGCGCGCAGCGTCCCGGTGCTCGGGCGCTCGAGGGAGCGCCACCGCGTGGACCGTCCTCACGGAGCGCGGACGAGAGAGCTCGACCCAACGTGCCCGAGTCAGCTCATCCAGCTCGCCTGCCGTGATGGGTCCACCGGACTGGAGCGCCTCGGCCCGGAGCACGTCGAGGAGCGCGCGCGAGTACGCCGCCCGCTCCGCGACCCGCAGCAGCGCTGGTTCTTCGGCGCGCACGTAGGCCGTGAAGAGCTCGCCGCGGATCAGGTCCTGCACTACGGACGCGGGATCGCGCCGCGATGCGCCGGCGACCTCCCCCACCAGATCTGCGGAGAGGGGTGTGTCCGCCACCCGGGCGACCACGCCAGGAGGGAGCGGTGCCGCCGTGGCCGAGCCGACCTCATCGGAGCTCGCGCAGCTCGACGTCGCGCCCGCGACGACGAGGAGGAGGCCCCACCCCCAGAGCCCGCGCGTCATCCCGCCCCCACCTTCGGGCGCAGCAGATCCGTCGACGCGCGCAGGGCCAAAGCTCCAACACACAGCGCGTAGAGCGCCTCCAGATCGCGCCGAGCGCCCAGGGCGTCGAGGCCGTAGAGGAACGCCGCAGCCGCTCCCATCAGCAAACACAGGCCGAGTACGTCCAGGAGGCGGTCCACGTCGGCCGAGCGTAGCCCCCGAGCAGAGCCCAGCTCAACTGCCGGGCCGCCCGCGGCTGCCCCGGCGTTCCCGCGGATCCTCGTCCGCGGTCCGCTCAGCTCTTCCGTCCAGCTCCCGTCCAGCTCCCGTCCAGCTCCCGCCCAGCTCCCGTCCAGCTCTTTCCGCTCCGCTTCTCGCGCTCAGAGCCCCCGCCTCACGCCCACCACCAGCGCACCAAGCCAGCCACGACGAGCACCCCCAGCAGGCCCAGGGGCACCGACGCCCCCTGCACACGCCGTCCCGGAGACGTGGACCGCCCCACGGAGCGCCGCGGCTCCACCGCCACCCGGCCCGCCGTCACCAGGAGCGCTCCCGCGGCGGCGAGCCCTATCACGTGCCCGAGCGCCGCGTGGGGCATGCGGTCGATGCGCCAGGGCAACGCCAAGCACAACCCCGCGGCGGCGAGGGACAAGACGGTCGCCGCGACCGCCGAGGCAGGCAGGCGCCCCCGCGCCTCCAAGGGGGGACCGCCCAACGCCGCCGGGTGCTCTTCGGGGATGGTCCCGAGCTGACGGACCGTCCCCCAGCCGAAGGCGAACGCCGCCCAACCGAGGCTCCCCAGCACGAGGGGCGCCAGGCTGGTCGACAGCCGGGGGCTCTCGACGCCGCTCAGGAGCCAGCTCCCCGCGCAGAACGCCACGAACAGGTGGATGCCCAGGCGACGGGCCCAAACGGGGTGGCGCCTCGTCAAGAGCCCGGCGGCGACGCACACCCCGAGCGCCAGGACGGCGCAAAGCCGGGCCGACCAGGGTGCGTGCCCATCCAGGGCCGGAGCGGCCACGGTCACAGCCCAGGCATAGAGGGAGGGGACGGTCGGGTTGGCGAGGAGGAAGTGCGCCCGCTCAGCTCGCATAGCGGGCACGCACGACGACGTAGATGGAGAGCAGCACGAGCAGGAGGGCGAGCCGGAACCACACCGCACGCTTGCGGCCCACCCGCTGCGCGTTCTCGAGCTCTGCCATCCTCTGCTGCAGGCCGACCACCTGCCCCTCGAGCCGCACGACGAACCGCTCCGTTTCCCGCAGCCGGTCCTGAAGAGGCTGCTCTGCGTCGCCGGCCGAGGTCCCGCCCTCCGCCGCGCCGTGATCGATTCGTCCGACGTCCTGGTCGGGGGGCTCGCCCGTCATGGGGGCGAGCCTACAGCGGTTTCCCGGAGCGTTGAAGCGCGCCCGACGGTCAGGGCACCAGGACCAGCTTGCCCCGGGTCTGGCCGGACTGGAGATCTGCGTGGGCCCGACTTACCTCTTCGAAGGGGTACTCCGCGACGCACGGGACCTTGAGCTTGCCCTGCCGCACCCAATCCAAGATCGTGCCCACCCCCTCCTGGATCTCTTCCCGTCGATCGAAGAGGTAGGAGAGATTGAACGCCATCACGGCCTTGTTGTCGTCCGTCAAGCGCAGGGGGTTGAACCGCGGCATGCGCACGAAGTCCCAGGCGAGCTTGGCCCAGTTCGGGCGCCCCCGACCCTGCGGGAGCATGGTGTGGAACCCGTAGATGACGAGCCGCCCCGCCGGCCTGAGGGCCTCGTAGCTCTTGCGCAGGGTGGCCACCCCGTTCGCGTCGAGGACCACGTCGAAGCCCTCTGGCGCGAAGCGGCGCGCTTCGCCCCAGAGATCCTGTGCGCTTTTGTCCACGACCTCGTCGGCGCCGAGCTGGCGCACGAGGTCGACTTTGTGCCCGGAGCCGACGACCCCGAGCACTGAGCAGCCGTGGATCTTGGCGATCTGCACGAGGGCGCTCCCGACGCCGCCCGCGGCCGAGTGCACCAGCACCTTCATGCCTGGCCGCAGCTTGCAGAGCTCGCACAGCGCGTACCAGGCGGTGAGCGACATCACGAGCAGGGCCCCCGCCTCGGTGATGGCCATACCGTCTGGCACCGGGAAGACGAAATCCTCGTCCACACGCACGTGGCTCGCGTAAGCGCCGAACTGGGTGATCCCGAGCACGCGATCGCCCGGGCGTACGCGCCCCACCGCGTCCCCCACCTCCGAGACCACACCGGCGAACTCGAAGCCCGGCGTGATGGGGAATCCCAGCTGGCGCGCTGACGAGTACAACCCCATGCGCACCACACAGTCGGCGAAGTTCACGCCGATCGACTGGGTCTCCACGACCACTTGCCGGGGGTTCGGCTTGGGTCGCGCGATCTCCCGGAGCACGAGGCTCTGAAACCCGCCGGGTCGATTCACCTCGATCCGGCGCGCGGTGTCCACCTGCACGACTGCGTTCATGTTCCCCCTAGGATGGCTTGTGACACTCGTTCCTGTGACCTTCGGTGAGCGGCGAGGTCGAGGAGGGAGCCCTTGGTTCCCTGGAGCGCGCTCCGCACTCCGACGTGAGGCAGCTCGCGATCGCCGAACACCGCCTCGAGCACCTCCGCGATCCGCACCGCTCCCTGACCGCTCAGGGGCACCTTCAGCACCAGCGGGGTAAGCCTCCCGACGACGCCGGCTCGTCGGAGCACCGCGAGGGCTCGCTCGTCCCCCAAGGCGAGCTCCGCCACCCCAGCGCGCACGTCGATCTGGCGTCCGATGCCCTTGACGTCGCGCCGGACCAGCGCCTCCGATCGTTCGAAGAACTCAGCCATGAGGTGCTCCAGGCGAGACCGACCTCCGAGCCGCTCGACGGCCGTGCTGTCCAGTCCCACGACGTACACGGCAGAGCTGATGAGTTTGCTAAGCCCAGGATCGTTCGGCCCGAGCAGCGCCGCGCCGGTGAACTCCAGGCCGCGCACGGCCGCCGTCTTCAGGCGCTCCAGGAGCTCGTCCGGCGCAGGTGCGTCGATGAGCTTGATGTCGAGGTACTCGTCGAGGCTCGCCAAACCGAGCGCGAGCGCCGGGGCGAAGCTCATGTCGGGCTTGGGGCGGAAGCCCTCCGTGTACGCGGTGCGGACGCCTGCGCGTCGGATCACGCGGGGGAGCTCGCGGATGAAATCGAGATGGCCGAGCAGCGCGGTGGGGCCGGTCTTCGTGTAACTCAGACGCCAGCGCTGAGGTGGGCCCCCGACGCGCGCCGGGCGGAAGCGTTCGGGGTGGTGCTCGTGGATGTGCGGGGGGTGCTCCGCCCGCTCGTCGAACATCGGGAGCCGAGCGCGCTCGCCCGGCTGCTGCGCGCCCATCTTCTCGAGCAGGCCGATTCGATCGGCGCGCATCTTGCCGAGATCGCAGGCGACGCCGCAGTCGTAGCAGACGAGGCGCCGCGCGTCGCTGCTGGCCTGAGCGGCGTTGGTGTGATGCACGAACATGCCACGCGCCTTGCCGCAGGGGGGGCTCAGCCGGCTCTTCAAAGCCTTCTGATACTCGCGCGCGAGGAACCCGTCCTCGAGGCCCACGTCGATGTGATCCCAAGGCAACCGCGCGGACAGGGGCAGCGTCCCGAGGAACGGCTCCGTGGCGATGCCGTGATGCGTGAGCGCCTCATCCCACAGGTCGATGCGCACCTGGTCCTCCCAGGAGTCGAAGCGGGCGCCGTGCAGGAACGCGCGCTCGATCACGTCGGCGAGGCGCCGGTCCCCCCGAGCCAAGACGCCCTCCAACACGCTCGTGGTGGAGTCATGCACCCGGAGCTGGAGCCCCCGCTTGCCTCGGCACGCGTCGCGCAAGAGCTGCTGCTTGCGGCGCACCTCGCTCAACGGGTCCATCGCGCACCACTGGAAGGGCGTGTGGGGCTTCGGGATGTGCGTGGACACGCTCACCGTCACTTGCGCCCGCTTGCCGACGCGCTTGCCCACCGCGAGCGCGCTCAGGCCGACGTCGGCGATGCCGAGCACGTCCTCGTCCATCTCTGTGGGGAGCCCCAAGATGAAGTAGAGCTTCATCTTGTCGAATCCCCTGGAGAACACGCGCTCCGCCGTCTGGAGCAGCTGCTCCTCCGTCACGTTCTTGTTGATGACGTCCCGCATGCGCTGCGTGCCCGCCTCGGGCGCGAAGGTGAGCCCCGAGGCCCGGACCTTGCGCATGTCGTCGAGCAGGTCCTCCGCCAAGCCGTACGCCCGGAGCGAGGCCACGCTGAGGCTCACGCGCTCCGGCGCCGTCTTCTCGACCAGGCGCTTGATCAGGGGGGAGATGCACGAGACGTCGGCGGTCGACAGCGCGGTCAGGCTGATCTCATCTTGTCCGCTCTTCTCGATCGCCCGCAGCACCGTGTCCACCACCTGCTCGGGATCCCGCTCCCGGACGGGTCGGTAGATCATACCTGCCTGGCAGAAGCGACAGCCCTCGGTGCAGCCGCGCGCCACCTCGATGCTCATGCGGTCGAAGATGGCCTCGGGGCCGCCCACGGGCGCGTCGTCGGGGAACGGGAAGTCGTCGAGCTGCTTCACCAAGCGCCGCTCGATGGGAAACGGCACGTCGGGACGGGTGGGCCTCTGCACAACGTGCAGCCCGCTGTCGGGATCCAGCGCGACGTCGTAGAGGCTCGGCACGTAGACGCCCGTGATGCGCGACAGGCGGAGCAGCCGCTCCTCGCGGCCGAGCCCCTCCGCCTTCGCCTCCACCCAGCACAACGCCATCTCGGCGGCTGCTTCCTCGCCATCGCCGATCAGGAAGGCGTCGATGAAGGGCGCGATGGGCTCCGCGTGGGTCGCCACGGGGCCGCCCGCCACCACGAGAGGATCGTCGTCGCTCCGAGCAGCGCTGCGCAGCGGGATGCCCCCCAGCTGCAGCATCGTGAGGATGTTCGTGTACGTGAGCTCGTACTGGAGGCTGAACCCGACGACGTCGAAGTCGCACAGCGGGCGCACGCTCTCGAGGGACCCGAGCAGCACCCCGTGGGCGCGCAGCTGCTCCTGCATGTCCAACCACGGCGTGTAGCAGCGCTCGGCGAGCAGGCGCGGATCGTCGTTGAGGAGCTTGTACAAGATCCTGTAGCCGAGGTGGCTCATCCCGATGTCGTAGATGTCGGGAAACGCCAGGCAGACCTTGGCCGTCACCGTGGACCAGTCCTTGCGCACCACGTTGTGCTCGGCCCCGGTGTAGCGGTTCGGTTTGAGGACCTTCTCGAGGAAGGACGCGTAGGGGTGTTCGAACAGCTCCGTCACGGTGCAAGCTCCAGCCGGTCGCGCGCGTTCCTTATCCGCGCAGCCTCGGGGAAACCGGTTCTGACGGCTTTGACGGAGGCTGTCAATTCGGCCTCCGCGGCGTCCAGGCCACGAAGACGGCGGCGCCGCGCCCTGGGTGCGGCGGCGAGCGCCGCGCGGACGTCCACCTCATCACGGCGGTCATGACGGTCACGGAAGGTCACGGAAGGTCACGGAAGGTCACGGAGTGAAGGGGCGCACCCGAGTGGCCTCCGCGAATGGGTGGGGGCCATACCCTTCGACGCGAACGCCAGACCAGCCAGGCTGGGGCGGAGGCATGAAGTACAGGGCGCCGGCCTCGTCGCTGAGCTCCAGTCGTCCCACCTCGAGCTCCGTGATCAGCGCACCAGCCTCGTCCAGCACCTCCGCCAGCGTCACCTCTCCTGGCGCTTCGACGGCTTCGATGGGCAATCCCCAGCTCAGCTGCCCCGCCCCATCCCGGCGTAGGGTCCGAAACACCTGCCCTGGGACCTCCACCTCGAGCGACTCCTCCGCGCGCCGCGCGCCGCTCCCGTCTCCTCCTCTCCAGGAGCTTCCCGGCGAGCTCCACACGACGCCGCCGAACGGCGTCGCGACCGCCGTCGCCGAGATCCGCGCTTCGAAGGGGCCCCATGCGCGCTCGAGGGAGGCCGCGCTCGCTCGTCGCACGGGCGCCGAGTCCCGAGGCTGCAGCCCGTTCACGATGGACAACCGATCGACGAGGCTCTGATAGTTGTAGTCGCTGATCCACGCTGGATCGCAGTAGCTCATGAAGTCCCTATAGCTGTCGTGGGGATCGACCAGCGTGCCCGTGCGCGCGTCGTAGCCCCAGGATCCCAGGGTCGCGTCCACGTAGGGGAATCCAGGATCCGTGCCGACGGCGGCCCCGCAGGGCGCGTGCATCAGGCGATAGACGTGCCCCATCTCGTGGACGAAGGTCCCCTCGGCCGCCGCGCGGTAGCCGAGGCCCACCCCGACGGCGCCCGTGCCCCCCGCCGCTCCGAAGGTCGCGACGCCCGCCACACAGCCGAAGCGGCAGTGCTCCTGCATCGTCGCGGCCGGGTTCACGAGCCCGTAGTACGAGACGTTCTCCGGCGGCCGCTCGACGGACCGGAGCTGCATGAGCTGGTTGAGGATATCGGTCAGGCTCGACTCCGACGTCCCGACGGGCTCGCGCACCGTGAGCTCGACGTGGCTCACGGGGAAGAGGGCCGCCAGCGACGAGGAGAGCGTCTCCAGGTGCTCCGGCGAGACGTTTGGCAGGCGACCCGAGCCGTCCCCATCGAAGCGGATCGGCACGATGTGCACGCGCGCCGGCCCCGTCGCGCGGGCGCGCAGCGGAAATGCGCCCGTCTGAGGCACGCGCACGGGCCGCCGCTCCACGCCCCCGCACACGTCCTGATCCCACAGCTCCACCGCGAGCGCTCGAGCGCCCAGGAGATCCTGACCTGGCACGTAGAAGTTGAAGGTGCTCCCGAGCTCCTCGCTGCGGCTCGCCTCGACGATCGGGCGGACGTCCTCGTAGACCAAGGGCTCAGCGTCCGTCCGTTCCAGGATCATGTGCGCCCTGCGCTCGCGTCGCTCGACCCGCGTCCCCCGCCGCGGGCTCACGAAGACGCGCACCAGCAGATCCCGCCCCTGGACGAGGTCGACGCGCGGCCGCTCGACGACCTCGCCGAAGACGACCAACGGCACCTCCACCGCTTGAAACGCGGAGACCCGGCGGATCTGCAGATCACGGGGAGGCAGCAGGCCCCAAGGCGCCCCCGCGCCGCACCGCTCCAGCGCCGCGGGCTCCGGCGAGCGCCGCGTCGGAGCTTGCTGTCCCGGCTCCTCCTCGCCGGGCGGGAGCTGCTCGATGTCGAGATCGGCACCAAAGCAGCCGCTCGCGGAGGCAACCGCGAAGAACGAGCAGCACACCAGCGGCAACCAGGGAGCCGCCGCGGAGCGCCCGACCCCACCTCGCCCCGATCTCCTCGTCCGCCGTCCCTGCCTCATCGCCCCCCCGCCCCCGAAGCGCTCGCCGTCAGCTCACGTGCTCCACGGCGCCAGCTCACCTGCTCCACGGCGCAGAGCGCGCCCCCTCGATCCCATCAAGCTAACTCTTTGCTCCGAACGGCGCCCGGGGTTTTGTGAGCTATCAGGGAGTCCTGGTGTGGGGCGGTGCCAGGGCGAGACGCGCGGCGCGAAGCGTCTCGCCCTGAGCGCCAAGCCGCTGACGGTCCGCGGCGCTCGACGGACCCGCCCGGCCTAGGAACGTCCGCGCTCATCTTCCCCAGCTCCTCCCCAGCGCCCCTGGGTCGCTCGGGCGGTTCGGTCCGTCCCCCCGGATCGGCGGCGACCGGCTCGCCGAGTCGATTCCACGGTGGGGCGCTTGCGCGGCGGCGGCGCCTGCGATAGCGGCAAACCACCATGTTCGAGTCCGTCCCCACCGCCCCCCCCGACACGATTCTCGGCCTGACCGAGGCTTTCC
>JAEWOQ010000433.1 GCA_023460875.1 Pseudomonadota bacterium | reverse complement strand
GTCGTGGGCACGGCGCTGGTCCGCGCGATTGGAGCGGCTGCTCCTGGCGAGCGGGCGCGGAGCGTCGCCGATCGCATCGCGACCTTACGCGCCGGGCTCGATCGCGCGGACACGGCCGGCTGAGCGGCTCTGGCTGCCGCGGCTCTCTGGCTGCCGCGGCTCTCTGGCTGCCGCGGCTCTCTGGCTGCCGCGGGCGCGCGTGTGCCTCGTTGACGGAGTCGTCCGGGAACGAGGGGCTCAGCGCTCCGGCAGATCGACGGTGAACTGGCTGACGTGAAAGCCGGTCTGAGTGGAGGTAACGAGGGTCGCGTGGGCGTACCCGCCGCCCGGCGCCTCGCCTACGGAGCCGACGCTCACGATCTGCACGTCGGCGACCTCGCGGGAGAATGCTTCGTGGCTGCTGCCGCACACGATGAGATCGCCGGCCTCGTCTCCGAGAGCTCCGATGAGCTCATCCTCGTCCAGGTCCGGGGTGATGGGCTCGAGGGGATCGGCCGGGCTGCCGTGCACCACCAGCATCGTGTGTCCCGACTCCAGGGGGAGCCGGGCGATCGGGGGTAGCTTGCCGAGGCGTGTCACGATGAGTTGCCCGAGCTCCTTGTGCACGTCACGCATCCGCTCGACGCGCTTGCGAGCGTTCTCGTCCGTGGGGAGGAGCTTGTCCGGATGGATGGTGGCGAGGGCGCGATCGCCGGCCCCTTGCACGCAGAGGGCTCGGTGCTCTACCAGCGTCTTCCAGACCCGCAGCGGTTCGGGGCCAGGGAAACACAGATCGCCGCAGACGATCAGCTGATCGTACCCCCGGTCACGTCCTTCGGCGAGGACGGCGTCGAGCGCGTCTGCGTGGCCGTGGATGTCGGAGATGCAGAGGAATCGCATGGTTACCTGCGGACGACAGGTCGAGCCGCTCCTCTACGCACGCAGCTGGGGAGATGCAAGTCCGGGCGCCGTTTTCCGGCGACACCCCCCGGTGGGAGCCCTTTGGGGGGGCCGCTCCGGGAAAAAGAACCAAAGGACCTCGAAGCTGGAATCCGAGACCGGGGTCGGAGGTTGCAGCCTCGTTGCCGTCAGGACGTACGGCTCGAGGCAGCCCTCGGGCTGGTCAAGCTCGGGCTGGTCGGGCTCGGGCTGGTCGGGCTCGGGCTGGTCGAGCGCGGGTTGGTCGAGCTCGGGCTGGTCGAGCGCGGGCTGGTCGGGCCCGGGTTGGTCGAGATGCTTGGGCTGATCGGGATGGTCGCCCGTCGAGGAGACGCTCGACGGGGCGGGGTGCTGGGCCTGGGTGGTGGAGATCGCATTTCGATCTGACGCGCAATGACGTCGAGTGTCTGTATGGCCCGACATTGTCGCGACATGCTGACACCGACCGAGCGCGCAGTCTGCGATGGACACCTCATCAGACCAAACCGTGACCGGGAGCGCGCGCGTTCGCCGCGCGTCGCGCGTTCATTCGCTCGTTGCTTCGTTGAAGACGACGGCCCCGCCGTCGGTTTCGCTTTCCCCTCGGGGCGCGGCGCTGATAGTCTAAGCCTCGCCTCGCGAACGCAGCGTGAGGCTCGCGAACCTCCGGATGCGGGAAGGCTCTCCCGTCAGGCTTCGTGATAGGATTGATAGTGAGTCCTCCGAAGTCATCGAGCGGCCCGCTCGCCGGCCCAAGACGGGGAGCACCGCGCCTCTCCCGCAACAACGCTCGAACCACTCAGACCCTGGGAGATCGTTCATGCCAAACACCCCTCTCTCTCACGTTGATGCTCTGGCCCGTTTGCGGGAAGGCAACGCGCGTTTCTCGAACGGCACGCGCAGCCTCGAGACCTTTGTGAGCCAATCCCGCTTGCGTGAACACGCCAACGGCCAAGCGCCGTTCGCGTGCATCTTGACCTGTTCCGACTCGCGCGTCCCCGTGGAGATGATCTTCGATCAGGGGATCGGAGACCTCTTCGTCATTCGCGTCGCGGGCAACGTGGTTGCGCCCTCGCTGGTGGGCAGCGTCGAGTACGCGGCGGAGGTGCTCGGGACGCAGCTCGCCGTGGTGATGGGGCACTCGTGCTGTGGCGCGATCAAGGCCACGGTCGACGTGCTCCAGGGCAAGACGGAGATCGCGTCGGCGAACATCCGTGACATCGTGGAACGCATCCGGCCGGCGGCCGAGAACGTGCTCTCCGCGGCGAGGAAGGTCTCGGAGGGGCGGGAGATCGAGGAGTCCTTGCTCTTGAAGAAGGTGATCCGCGCGAACGTCCGGGCCTCGGCGGATCATCTGCGGCACGGCAGCCGCGTGCTGGAGAACCTCTGCAAGGAGGACAAGTTCGCGGTGGTGGGCGCCGAGTACAATCTCGAGACGGGGTGCGTGGATTTCTTCGATTCGGCCCGATAGGTCGGGGCCCAGGACCTGAGCAGGGCGTCCCGTCGAGACGGAGGGAACGATGCCGACCGCGCGGCGACGTGCACCGCTGATGGCTCTGGCGCAGGCAATCGACCCCGGAGCAGTGGAGGTATTGGAGCGGGAGCTTCCGCCGGCTCCCGGGCGGCCCCTGGCCATCCTCCTCGGCGCCGCATATCCGGCGCTGCGCCCCCGCACGTCCTGGCAGCACGTCGCGCTGGACGAGTTGTCCCGAGCGGGCTGGCGCTTGCGGCGCACGCGGGGCGACTTGGTGCAGCGTCTCCGCGCGGCCACCACGGGAGCCGAGGACGTAGCCGCCCTGAGGAGCGCGCTGCGCCGGGCCGTCTGGGCGGAGAAGGTGCGCATCGCCCTGCGGGAGATTTTGCCGCTGCGACAGGGCGGGGCAGAGCTCCGCGTCACCGCTCGCGAGCTGAGCGAGCTCGCCGACGCCGCCTTCGAGGTGGCCATCGCGGAGGCGTCTACCTACGTCGCCGGGCGCTTCGGCCCCCCGCTGCGGAGCGACGGACCTCCGTCGACCCTCGTCGTGTTCGGGCTGGGGAAGCTCGGCGGGCTCGAGCTGAACGCCGGGTCCGATGTCGACGTGATCTTCCTCTACGACACGGACGATGGCGGCAGCGGCCTCACGCTCCACGAACACTGGACGCGGGTGGCGCAGCGCGCCGTGGAGACCTTGGACGAGTACACCGCTGACGGCGCCGTGTGGCGGGTGGATCTGCGGCTGCGTCCGGAGGGGTCTCGCGGCGCCCTGGTCAACTCCTGGTCCGCGGCCGAGCGGTACTACGTCACCTGGGGGCGGCTCTGGGAGCGCAGCGCTCTGGTGCGGGCGCGCCCCATCGCCGGCGACCTGGAGCTAGGGCGACGCTTTCGAGAGCAGGTGATCGCGCCCTTCGTCTATCGGCGGGACGTGGAGCCGGCGATCGCGACTACCCTCGCTGAGCTCGTCGAGCGCGCTCGCGTCGAGCTCAGCGCCGACGCCGAGCGAGACATCAAGCTCGGGGTCGGTGGGATTCGCGAGGCCGAGTTTTTCGTCCAAGCGCTGCAGCTGATCTGGGGCGGACGGGAGCCGAGCTTGCGTGTGACGTCGATGTTGCTCGCGCTCTCCCGCTTGCGGGCGCGCGGCCTGG
Source organism: Pseudomonadota bacterium (assembly GCA_023460875.1). Classification (GTDB taxonomy): domain Bacteria; phylum Myxococcota_A; class Polyangia; order Polyangiales; family Polyangiaceae; genus NIC37A-2. The sequence goes on along the minus strand of JAEWOQ010000433.1, from coordinate 4,304 downwards.
TCTCGGACTTCGAGGCCGCGCGCATCGGCCAAGCTTATGTGCTCTTCCGTCGCGTCGAGCACCGGGTGCAGTGGGCGACCGGTCTGCAGACTCATCTCTTGCCCACGCCAGGTCCGGAGCTCGAGCGCCTCGCGCGCAGCCTCGAGTTCAGTGGGGGAGCGGAGCTGCTGCGCGAGCTGGCTTCGGCGTGCCGCACCGTGCGCATGCTCTTTGGAGCGCTGCTCCCGTCGGCGCCGCACCCGGCGTCACCCTATCTGCCGTTGCTCTACGCCTTGGCCGAAGAGGATGCCGCGGCGATCGGGCGCTACGTGGCGGAGCGCTTCGGGAGCGCGGACATCGGTGAGCACCTGACGGCTCTGGCGCGCCGCCCGGACGGGCTCCTGGGCGAGATGACCCTCGAGCGGTATCCCGCCCTCGCGGACGTGCTGCTCGAGGCCATCCGTGAGTCCTCGGATCCGGAGCTGGCGGCCCAGCAGCTCCGTGAGTTCTTCGGTCGCTTCAGCAGCCCGCGCCCCTACGTCCAGGCGATCGGAGAGGACGCGCAGGTGTTGCGGCGCTTCGTCACCGCCCTGGGCGCGAGCGCCTTCGTCGGCGATGTGGTGATCGACCACCCCGACCTCGCAGATCTGATCCTCTTCGGGGGCGGCGCAGAGATCGAGCCCGAGAAGGTGGTGGCGGACGAGCTGCGGGGGGCCTTCGAAGGGATCGCTCCCGACGCCGATCTCGAGGAGCGGAGGGAGCGTTGGCTGCGCGGCACGCGGCGCGCGAAGCGCAGGATCATGCTCGAAGTGGCCGTAGCGGATCTCGCGGGAGGCGTCGGCATCCGCGAAGCCACGCTGCTCCTATCGCGGCTGGCGGACGAGCTCGTCCATCGAGCGGTGGCCTTCGAGCAGGGCGCTGAGGTCTGGGGCTTGGCGGTGATCGCGCTGGGGAAGCTGGGGGGCCGCGAGGTTGGGTACGGGTCCGACCTCGACGTGCTGTTCGTCTTCGATCCGGAGAAGGCGCCCTCCGGCGCGGATCCGACGCATCATTTCTCGACTGTCGCCCAGCGGCTGATCCGGCTGATCTCCGAGGTGCACCCCGCGGGACCTGGCTACGAGCTGGACACACGCCTGCGCCCGTCGGGCGGCGCGGGGACCTTGGTGACCACCGTGGAGTCCTTCGCCCGCTACCACGGGCTGCGCGCGACGGAGGGGTTGCCGGCGGTCATGAGCTCGGGGGCGCCCTGGGAGCGACAGGTGCTCTTGCGCGCTCGCGTGTGCGCGGGGGACCGGGAGCTCGGCGAGCGCCTCATGGCGGTGGCGACGGAGGCCGCCTACGGCGGCGGCGCGCCGCCCGTCGAGGAGATGCACCGCCTGCGGCTGCGCATGGAGCGCGAGCTCGGGCGCGAGCAGCCAGGCCGATACAATTTGAAGGTGGGTCGCGGCGGGCTCTTGGACATCGAGTTCGCCACCCAGTGGCTCCAGATGAAGCACGGCGTCGACGAGCGCGTGCGCTCCACGGACACCACGGACGCGCTCGACGCGCTGAGGTACTGTGGTTACCTGGACAGCGCTGCTTACGGAGCCTTCCGGGAGGGCTACCGCTTCTTGCGGCGGCTCGAGCAGCGCATCCATGTCCTGCGCGGGCGCGGCGACAATGTGCTCGACGCGAGGCACACGGGGCTACCGCAGCTGGCGCGGCGGATGTCGGCTCAGGGCGAGGGCCACCAGTCCGCGGTCGAGGCGCTCCTCGCCCGGTACCGCAGCGTCACGGAGGACGTGCGGGCAACCTATTGCCGGGTGCTGGGAGTGAGCGAAGAGGACGGCTCTTGAGCTGGCTCTCTGTCGAACCACATCGCCGCAGGCGGCACCGTGCGCCGCAGCACCGTGCGCCGCAGCACCGTGCGCCGCAGAGACTCAGCGGCCTAGGAGGCGGGCCGCATCGAGGGCCGCGTAGGTGAAGATGATGTCGGCCCCCGCCCGGCGGAGGGCGAGGAGGCTCTCGAGCAGGCAGCGATCGTAGTCTAGCCAACCCCGCTCTGCGGCCGCGCACAGCATCGCGTACTCTCCTGACACGTGGTAGGCGGCGACGGGCAGGGCGCTGTGATCACGCACCAGGCGAATGACGTCCAGGTAAGGAAGCCCGGGTTTCACCATGAGCCAGTCCGCGCCTTCGGCCTCGTCCAGGCGGATCTCGCGCAGGGCCTCGCGCCGGTTCGCGGGGTCCATCTGGTAGGTCTTCTTGTCGCCGGCTCGCGGCGCTGAGTCGAGGGCGTCGCGGAAGGGGCCGTAGAACGCGGACGCGTACTTCACCGCGTAGCTGCAGACCCCCACGTCCGTGAAGCCCGCCGCGTCCAGGGCGCGCCGGATGGCACCGACCCGGCCATCCATCATGTCGGAGGGAGCTACGAGGTCCGCGCCGGCCCGCGCCTGGTTCACGGCCATCTCGGCCAAAATGGGCAGGGTTGCCTCGTTGTCGATGCGCCCCTCCACCACGACGCCGTCATGGCCGTCGGAGGAGTAAGGATCGAGGGCCACGTCCGTGATCACGAGCAGCTCTGGCAGCGCTGCCTTCAAAGCACGGACCGCGCGCTGCAGCAGGCCGTCGGGGTTCGCGCTCTCACGCCCATGAGGGTCCTTGAGCTCGTCGGCGAGCGCTGGGAACAGCGCGACCCCACGGACCCCGAGCTCCCAAGCTTCCTGGGCCTTGGCGACCAACCCCCCGACGCCCAGGCGCGCTTGCCGGGGCATGGAGGCGATCGGAACGGCCGTCTCCTGCTCATGGACGAACAGGGGCAGTACGAGGTGCTTCGCCTCGAGGTGGGTCTCTCGGACCAGATCACGGCGCGCTTGACTGGCTCGGTTGCGGCGCGGCCGCTCCAACATGCGAGCGTCGGTGGGCATGGACGCGACGTTAGCGCCCGCGGGCCTGGCGCGCCAAGTGACGGAGCCCCAAGGCGATCGGCTCTGCGCCGGCGAAGCGCCGCTCCAGCCGCGTCAGCTCGCGGGTGAGGTCCTCTCGCGCAGCGTGGTGCGGCACGAACCGTGTCAGCGCTTCGAGGAGGTTCCAGCGCAGCAACCACTCGTTCGGGAAATCCTGCTGCAGGCGCACATGGAGCTCTGTGAGCGTTTGGGCTGCCCGCGCTCCCCAGCCATCGCGCGTGAGCTCGACCGCTTGTTCGTACAGGGTGAGGAGCGCTCGCTCCCCAGCGTCGAGGTGCCGGGGCTCGGGGACGAGTCGATCCGGAAAGAGGCTGCCCGCGTAGTAGGTGGGATCTACCGCGCCGGCGCGCGCTCCGAGCACGGCCCCGGCGACGAGCAGTGTGGGGGAGGGGAGCGGCTCGTCCCCCAGGAGGGCCTCCTCCAGACAGAGCCACCGGAGACGGTCCTCGTCATCGGGCCCCGCCCGCTCGAGTGTGCCTTGAAGCCGCTCGCCGCCGAGCTCGAAGCGGACGAGCGAGCCCAGCGGGGGCACCTCGCCGCGCGGCAGAGTCCAGGCGGGGCTGGCGAGGAGCTCCGCGGCGGGGCCCGTGGTTCGTGCCCGCAGCTCAGGCAGGATCCGTACGATGTGTCCGTCCCTCGCGAGGGCGACAGGGCCCCCGAGCTGGACACGCGTCAGCCGGAGCCCACCGTTGGAGCCGAGGACTCGCCCGATGACGGCGAGAGGCTTCGGGCTGCCTCGCGGGCTGGCTTCCGACGCGCTGGCCGTCGAGGAGGCGAGCTCCGGGGTTCCGAGAGTCAAGGTAGCGACCTCTCCGCTCCGTTCGGCCTCCCGCAGCCCATCGGCTCCGCCCCGTCTGGCCACCAGGGTCCGCTCCGCGTCGCTCAAGACCTCCTCGAGGTGCTCGAAGTCGCGGGCCACGAAGAGCTGAGGCTGGGCCCGGGTGATGTCATAGCCGACCTCGAGGCACTCGGCGCTCAGGGGGATCTTGCGCACGTCCGGGCCGTGGCAGGAGTGACTCTCACCCAAGGACGAGAGCAGGCCGGCCCCGAACAGTTTGTAGTCCTGGGGGGTTCCTACGAGGCCATACTCAGCGGTCCACCAGTACAGCCGCGACATCCGGGTGGCCTCCGTGACCCGTGTCACGGACTCGAGGGCCTCGGCGAACGTCCGCTCCGCGCGGGCGACATCCTCCTCCGTGGCATCGGATCGCTCCTTGATCTCGCTCAGGTGATGGATGGCGTCGTAGACGCGCGCGTCCTCCGGGGAGGAGAAGGCCATGGCCCCTACGTGGCCGATGCGTTTCAAATACGCCGCGTAGGTAGGGTCAGGCAGGATGGGAGCGTGTCCTGCGGCCTCGTGGATGATGTCCGGGGCGGGGG